>PKYM01000056.1:0-9824 GCA_003132645.1 Actinomycetota bacterium
GCGATGATGTCCTGCAAATCCTTGTAGCGCTGCAATACTTTTTGCACTCCGCGCGCGACGTCGTAGTGCTCCTGCCCGACGACGCGCGCGGAAAGAATGCGCGAAGTGGAAGCCAGCGGATCGACGGCCGGGTAGATGCCCAGTTCCGAAAGCGGGCGGCTCAGCACGGTGGTCGCGTCCAGGTGAGCAAAGGTGGTGGCCGGGGCCGGATCGGTCAAATCGTCGGCGGGCACGTAGATGGCCTGTACCGACGTCACCGAGCCCTTCTTGGTGGAGGTGATGCGCTCCTGCAACTCGCCCATTTCGGTGGCCAGGTTGGGCTGGTAGCCCACGGCCGAAGGCATACGGCCGAGCAGCGTGGAAACCTCGGAGCCGGCCTGGGTGAAGCGGAAGATGTTGTCGATGAACAGCAGCACGTCCTGGCCGCCCTCTTCGCGGAAGTACTCGGCCACGGTGAGGCCGGCCAGGGCCACGCGCAGACGGGCGCCGGGGGGCTCGTTCATCTGCCCGAACACCAGCGCGGTCTTGTCGATCACGCCAGATTCCTTCATCTCCAGCCAGAGGTCGTTGCCTTCGCGCGTGCGCTCGCCGACGCCACAGAACACGGACAGGCCGCCGTGCTGGGTGGCGATGTTGTGGATGAGCTCCTGGACGATGACGGTCTTGCCGACGCCGGCGCCGCCGAAGAGCCCGATCTTGCCGCCCTTGATGTAGGGAGCCAGCAGGTCGATCACCTTGATGCCCGTCTCGAAGATCTCGTCGGTCGGGTCGAGCGACTCGAAGTGGGGGGCCGGCCGGTGGATCGGCCAGCGCTCGGCTTCGTCGAGACCGTCTTCGAGATGGTCGATGGGCTGGCCCATGACGTTCGTCAGGCGCCCCAGCGTGGCCGGCCCCACGGGCACGGTCATCTGGGCGCCGGTGTCGACGACCTCGGCGCCGCGCGCCAGGCCGTCGGTGGCGTCCATGGCCACGGCCCGCACCTTGTTGTCGCCCAAGTGCTGCTGCACTTCGGCGATGAGGTCGACCGGCTGGCCGTCGCGGTCGATCGTGATCTTCAGTGCGTTGTAGATGGCCGGCAGCTCGTCGGGGAAATGAGCGTCGACCACTGCGCCGATGACCTGCACGATGCGTCCCTTGTTCATGACTTCAACTCCGCAGCGGTTTGTCGACTCACAGTCTCATCTGCCTTTCGGTGGCCGGGCCGGTGCCGACGCACTCGGCTCATCCGAGCGCGTCGGCACCGGCCACGACCTCGAGGATCTCCTGGGTGATCGACGCCTGCCGCGCCCGGTTCATCTTGAGGGTGTAGTCCGCGATCAGGTCGTCGGCACTCTCGCTGGCGTTGCGCATGGCGCTCATGCGAGCGCCCTGCTCGCTCGCGCTCGACTCGAGCAGCGCCCGAAAGATCGCGATCTCGACGTAGCGCGGCAGCAGCGAGGCGAAGATCTGCGCCTCGTCGGGCTCGTAGAGATACGACACCGGCGGCCGCTCACGATCGTCCTTGTAGATCTCTTGCGGTTCGATGGGCAGGATCTGCACGTTCATCAGCGTCTGCTCGATGGGCGACTTGAAGTGGTTGTAGACGAGCCGCACGCGGTCGACCTCTTCGCGCGTGTACAGATCGATGACGTGGTGGGCGATGGCCCCGGCGTCGGCGTAGGTCGGCCGGTCGCTCTTGCCCGACCACGACTGGTCGATCGTAAAGCCCCGAAAGCGCAGCGTCCCGATACCCTTCTTGCCGACGACGAGAAGCCGGTGGCCGAGCCCCCGCGCGGTGAGCTCGCGATCGGCGACAAAGAAGGCGCGCAGCACGTTGGCGTTGAAGGCCCCGGCAAGGCCGCCGTCGCCGGTGATGACGAGCAGCGCCTCGGCTTGAGCCGTGTCGTGCTCGCGCAGCAGCGCATAGGCGCTCTTTTCGTCGGCGTAGGTCGCCAGGTCGCGCATCATCTCGACCATGGCTCCGGCGTAGGGCCGCAACGACTCCATGCGCCTCTGCGCGCGACGCAGCTTGGCGGCCGAGACGAGCTCCATCGCCTTGGTGATCTTGCGCATGTTCTGGGTCGAGGCAATGCGCCTCCGGATGTCCTGCAGGGTCGCCACGTCAGGCTGCGCTCGTCCCGCCGGGCTCGCCCGGCTCGGTCTTCGCGGTCCGCTCGCCCGGCTCGTTGGGCTCGCTCGGCGCCATCGTCTGGTGGAAGTCGGCGATGTCGGAGCGCAGGATCGCCTCGTTTGCCTCGTCGAGCACCTTCTGCTCGCGGATCGCGCTCAGCAGATCGGGGTGCTGGGCCTTGACGAAATCGCGCAGCCCGGCGAGGAAGGTGCGCACGTTCTCGACCGGGATGTCGTCGAGAAAGCCCTGCGTGCCGGCGTAGACCTCGACGACCTGCTCCTCGACCGGCATGGGCTCGAAGCGGCCCTGCTTTAAGACCTCGACCATGCGCGCCCCGCGCGCCAGGGTTTGCTGGGTGGCTTCGTCTAACTCCGAACCGAACTGGGCGAAGGCTTCGAGCTCGCGGAACTGGGCGAGGTCGAGGCGCAGGCGGCCGGCGATCTGCTTCATGGCCTTGATCTGGGCGTTGCCGCCGACGCGCGACACCGAGATGCCGGCGTTGATGGCGGGCCGCACGCCCGAGTAGAACAGGTCGCTCTGCAGGAAGATCTGGCCGTCGGTGATGGAGATCACGTTGGTCGGGATGTAGGCCGACACGTCGCCGGCCTGGGTTTCGATCACCGGGATGGCGGTCAGCGACCCGCCGCCAAGCTCGTCGTTTAACTTGACGGCTCGTTCGAGCAGCCGCGAGTGCAGGTAGAAGACGTCGCCCGGAAAAGCCTCGCGGCCCGGGGGACGGCGCAGCAGCAGCGACATCTGGCGGTAGGCGTCGGCGTGCTTGGAGAGGTCGTCGTAGAAGCACACGGCGTGATGGCCGTCGTAGAGGAAGTACTCGCCCATGGCGGCGCCGGCATACGGCGCCAGGTACTTGAGCGACGCCGGGACCGAGGCCGTGGCCGCGACCACGATGGAGTACTCCATGGCGCCGTACTCCTCGAGCTTCTGCACGACCTGCACGACGGTCGAGGCCTTCTGGCCGATGGCCACGTAGATGCAGATCTCGTCCTGGCCCTTCTGGTTGATGATCGTATCGACGATGAGCGAGGTCTTGCCGGTCTGGCGGTCGCCGATGATCAGCTCGCGCTGGCCACGGCCGATGGGGATCATCGAGTCGATGGCCTTGATGCCGGTCTGCAGCGGTTCCTTGACCTTCTGGCGTTCGACCACGCCGGGCGCCTTGAACTCCATCGGGCGAAACTGATCGGTCTCGATGGGGCCCTTGTCGTCGAGCGGGTTGCCCAGGGGATCGACCACGCGACCCACGAGAGCCGGGCCGACGGGTACCTGCAGCACCTTGCCGCTGCGCTTGACGAGGTCGCCCTCCTTGATGAGCGTGTCCTCACCGAGCAGCACGGCGCCCACGTTGTCTTCTTCGAGGTTCAGGGCGAGCCCGGTCACGCCGTGCGGCAGATCGAGCATCTCCATGGCCAGGGCGTTGCGCAGGCCGTAGATGCGGGCGATGCCGTCACCGACCTCGAGGACCGTGCCGACCTCCTCGACCTCGACCTCGGCCTGGTAGTTCTCGATCTGGCTTCTCAGGACCGAGGCGATCTCTTCGGGACGAAGCTTCACTTGTCGCCACCTCTCACGTCTGCCGTTCTCAATCTGTCGTCGAGCTGCTCCAGGCGCGCCCGCAGACTACCGTCGACCAGCACGTCGTCGACGCGCAGCACGAGCCCGCCCAGGATGTCGGGATCGACCCGCTTGGTGAGCCGCGGCTCGCCACCGGTCGCGTGTCGCACGCGCTCCACGATCTGGCGCTCTACCTCGGCTGCGACGGGTACCGCCGTCGTGACCTCGATGTCGACCACCCGGGCCGCGCTGGCGACCAGGCGCTCGTACTCGTCGGCGACCTCGCCGGCGAGTGCGATGCGGCCCTTCTCGAGCAGCACGGCCAGCACGCCGGCCGCGAGATGGTCGGCGTCGCGCGTGAGCTGCGTGAGCACCCGCGCCTTGACTTCGGGCTCGATCTGCGGATCGAACACCACGTCGGCCAGCGGCCGCGAGTCGGCGAGCGCCTGCACGAAGGCGCGCAGGTCAGCCCCCGTACGGTCGATCGAGGCGGCCGCTTCGGCCGCCGCGAACAGCGCGGTCGCATAGACGCGTCCGATCCGGGCGTCGCTCACCGGCCGCTCCCGAGCTCGAGGTCGTCGAGGTTGGCGGCGCTCAGCGCCTCGTCGATCAGGCGCCGGTGGTCGGCGTCGTCGAGCGACTTGCCGATCACCTGTTCGGTGGCCGCCATCGTGAGTCCGGCGATCTCGCCCTTGAGCTGCTGCAACGCCGCGCGGACGTCGCGCTCGATCTGCTCCTGGGCCTGTTCGACCGTGCGCTGCGCCTGCCGGCGTGCTTCTTCGACGATGTCGTCCTTGCTCGACTGGCCCGCCTTGCGGGAGCGTTCGAGGATCTCTTCGGACTCGGCCCGCACGGAGGCGAGCGTCTCACGGTACTCGGCCAGCAGCCGGGCCGCTTCGGCGCGCGTTTCCTCGGCGGTCGCGATGCTTTCGGCGATCGCCGCCCGCCGGTCCTCGATCACCTTCTGCAGCGGCCCGAACGCGAACCGCCACAGGACGAACACGGCGATCGCGAACGTGATGGCCGTCCAGAACATCAGGCCGGGGTTCAGGGTCAGCATGTCAGCCTCTCTTCTTGCCGGGGTGAGGCGCTTTTCACTTGACGACGAAGAGGAGGATGAGGCTCACCACGAAGGCGTAGAGCGCCAGCGCTTCGATGATGCCGATGCCGATGAACATGTTGGTGCGGATCTCACCCCGCAGCTCGGGCTGGCGGGCAATGCTCTCGAGAGCGCTGCCGACCATGCTGCCGAGGCCGATGCCCGGGCCGAAGACGCCCAGCCCGATGGCGAGTCCGGCACCGAGCAACTTGGCGGCATGTGCATCCATGTGGTTCCTCCCTTGATCTCTACCTAAGGTCAAGACGGCGACGCGCGCTCGCCTTGTCAAATCAGTGGGTCGTCACTCCTCGTCTTCGATCGCGCTGCTTACGTACACGGCCGAAAGGATGGCGAAGATGAACGCCTGGATGGCCGCGATGAAGATCTCGAACAGGTACAGCGTCACGGAGCCCGCCTGCAGAACGACGGCGATCAGGTAGCTCTGAAAGACCAGCGCCATGGCAAAGAACACGCCCAGGATGGCGTGGCCGGCGAGCATGTTGGCAAAGAGACGCACCGACAGCGAGACGAGCCGGAAGAACTCGCTGATGATGTGCATCACGAAGATGAACTGCTTGAGGACGGGCGGCGCCGACGGGATGATCCAGCTCTTGACGTAGCCCACGGCGCCCTTCTTGTGGATGCCGGCATACTGGGTGAAGACGAACGTGCAGAGGGCCAGCGTGAGGGTGACGTTGAGGTTGCCGGTGGCGGCGTAGAAGGAGAGCTGGTGGCGCTCGCCGAAGGGCAGCGGGATCAGGCCGCAGAGGTTACACACCAGGATGAAGAAGAAGGCTCCGCCGATGTAGGGAAACCAGGTGACGTCGGAGCCTTCCTTCATGACCGAGCCGGCGATGCCGTAGCGAGCCAGCTCGTAGAGGCCCTCGAGGGCGACCTGGAGGCGGCCTGGGCGCGCCTTGAGACCGCGGTTGACGAGCGCCGCGAAGAGGCAGACCACGACGACCGCCACCCAAAGGTAGATGACCCCCTTGGTTATGGACAGATCGACGGGGCCGATCTTGGGCAGCTTGATCACCGGCTGCAGGACGAACTCGTTGGAGACGTTGAAGTTCGCCTTGACGCCGCCGGGCAGCACGAAGAGTACGGCGAGAGCCGCCAGGGCGATCACCGGCCAGGCCCACAGGGGGATGCGTTTGAGCAGCTTCATCGGGCGGGCCGGCCCGGGCCCGGGGCGGGATGCCGCCACAGTCGCGCGCCAAGGTAGATCGTGTACACGGCCACGAACGAGAACGCGGCCTCGACGAAGCCGGCGCGGTCGATGAGGCCGATGACGACGAGGCCGCCGACCACGATAGCGAGACGGACCACCATGCCGCCGAGCCCGACTGCGATGGCGCGACCGAAGGGGCCGTCGCGCCCGACGCGGGCCGCGAGGCGCTCGACCAGCCAGTAGGCGACCACGAGCAGCGCCCCGGCAAGGGCCGTGGCGGCGTTGCGTCCGGCCACGAGGGCTATGACGGCGCAGGCCGCCGAAAGCGCGAGCAGCAGCGTCAGAACAGGCTCACGACGCAGCAGGTCTACCGGGTTCACGCTCATCAATCCCGTTTCCGACGCGAGGTCGTACCCTCGCCCCTTACTTCGTCTCAAGGAACACCGCATAGAGCGCAACGCCAAAGCCGGCGAAGACCCCGATCACAGTGAACGCCGGCAGAGTGTGCAGCAAGCGGTCGAGGCCATACCCGCCCAGCAACCCGACGGCGATGCCGGCCAACACCATGAAGGCGATGGTTTCGGCGGACGCGAGTCCACCTTTGCGTTGGCCAGTATGGCCATGGTCGCTCGGATCACGCGGCACGGTAGTATACGCGCCTTTCCTTACCCCGACAACCGAGTCTGGACGCCTGTGCGCCGGCGCTACGAAACCCGGCCGGCCCCGGCGTCAGGCTCGCTCCTCGGTACCTGTCGGCCATGATCCGCAGGTCCTCGGCAAGCCCCACTTCTCTAGCGGCCGACGGTGTTGCCCGGAGGCCGCGTCCGGCGGACGCGGCGCCTGTCGAGCGCCGAGGACCCGGGCGACCGATCGAACACAGCGCCCGCGTTTTGTTCCCCGCCGCCGGCCCGGCCAATCCGGCCATCGGCGCGGTCTGCCGCGCCGCCGGCCGGGCCCTGGCCGCCGCCGGTGTGGTCTTCCCCACCGGTGTGCTCGTCACCCGACCGATAGCGCAGCAGCAGGCGCGCCATCGACGCGGTGGCCGCGAGCGATGCGAGACCCAGCACGACGATCGCCGCCGTGGCTCGGAATCTCATGGCCAGCGCGAGACCGTTCAGGACGAGACACCAGCCGTACAGGAGCAGCACCGAGGTGCGCTGCGAGAACCCGGCGACGAGCACGAGATCGTGATGGACGTGGTCGCGGCCGGGGGAGTAGATGGGCACGCCCTTGCGCAGCCTGCGAAACACGACCAGGAAGAGGTCGGCGAAAGGCACCCCCAGGACCAGCAGCGGAAAGATCAGGGCGACGGTCGCGGCGCCCTTGAGGACGCCCTGGATGCTGATCACGGCGAGCACGTAGCCGAGCAGCATCGAGCCCGCGTCGCCCATGAAGATGCTCGCCGGGTAGAAGTTGAAGCGCAGGAAGGCAAAGGCGGCCCCGGCAAGGATAGCGGCCGCCACCCCGGTCGGGCCGCGGTCGAGCGACAGGGCGATCGCGGCGAAGGTCAGCGCCGAGATCGCGCAGACCCCGGCCGCCAGCCCGTCGAGACCGTCGATGAAGTTGACCATGTTGATGATGGTGGCCACCCACAGGACCGTGAGCGGGATGGCGATGGCCGGGTGCAGGGTCACGGTGATGCCCGTGAGCGGCACCGAGAGGTGATCGATGCGCAGGCCATAAGCGAGCAGCGCGGCGATCGCGGCGATCTGACCGGCGAACTTGAGCAGCGGCTTGATCTCGAAGAAGTCGTCGATGACGCCGACGACGGCCACGATCGTACCGCCGACGAGGATCGCCTTNNCGGCGTGACCCTGGCGTGCATGCGGCGGGCGTCGACCGGCCGGTCGACGACCCCGGTGCGCCGCGCGACGCGGGCCATGACCGGGGTCGCCAGAATGACGATGCTCGCCGCGAGGATGAAGCCGAGGATGGCGAGCTGGACCGCGGTGGGCAGCTCGAGCAGGTTGGCTATGGGAGATCCTCCTTGACCACGACGACGCCGGCCTCCTCGAACATGTCCCGGGAGAGCTCGTCGGGATACCCCTCGCCGTAGTGGATCTCGCGCACGCCGCAGTTGATCAGCATCTTGGCGCACAGCACGCAGGGCTGCAGCGTGGTGTACAGCGTAGCGCCCTCGATGGCCACGCCGTGCACGGCCGCTTGGACGATGGCGTTCTGTTCGGCGTGGATGGCGCGGCAGAGCTCGACGCGCTCGCCCGAGGGGATCTGCATCTGGTCGCGCAGGCAGCCAGTGTCGAGGCAGTGAGCTATGCCGCGCGGCGCGCCGTTGTAGCCGGTCGCCAGGATGCGCCGGTCGCGCACCAGCACGGCGCCGACCTGGCGCCGCAGACAGGTGGAACGCGTCGCGGCCTGGCGGGCGAGCTGCAGGAAGTAGGTATCCCAGCTCGGCCGTGGGCCGGCCGGGCGACGGCCGCCGGGAGCGCCGCCGGGAGCGCCGGGGCCCTCGGGCAACTCAGGCGGCCCGGACACGTCAGGGGCCTCGGGGACCTCGGGCACGTCAGGCACCGTGGGCACTCCAGGCATTGTGGGCACTCCAGGTACCGTAGGCACTGCGATCAGCCGGCCGACGCGCGGCCGGCGGGTCAGTCCCCGGACGCGGGCGCAAGGTCGTCGATCTGCGCCACGCGGCGCTCGTGGCGGGCGCCCTCGAAGGGCGTCGTGAGCCACGCCTGCAGTATGGTCCAGGCCTCGTCGCCGTCGAGCAGTCGGGCGCCGAGACACAGCACGTTGGAGTCGTTGTGGCGTCGCGCCATGTCGGCCATGGCGACCGTCACGCAGTCGGCGGCGCGCACGCCGGGGTGGCGGTTGGCCGCCATGCACATGCCCAGGCCGGTGCCGCACACCAGCAGCCCGCGCTCGACCTCGCCGCCGGCGACCTGCGCCGCCACAGCGTGCGCGAAGACGGGGTAGTCGACCGACTCTTCCGAGTCCGTGCCGAGGTCGACGACCTCGTGCCCAGCGCTTCTCAGACGCTCGACCAGGACCTGCTTCAGGGCGAAGCCGGCGTGATCGGCGCCGAGGGCGATACGTACGGCCATGGGTCTCCTTTCGGTCGCGATGATTCTACCAAAGAGCCCGCCGTCTCAGAGCGAAAGCACGCCGGTCATCATCGGCACGACGCCGCCGCCCACCAGCACGTCGGTGATGTGCGTGCCCTCGGTGGTCACCGAGATCGTCAGACGGCTGGGGCGGTGCGCGTGCCGGCCCTGGGCCAGCACCCTCGCCACGCCCGGGCCGAGAAGGCCTTCGCGGGACAGGTAGGCAGCGAGCGGTCCGGCGGCGCTGCCGGTCGCCGGGTCTTCGACGATACCCGCCAGCGGGGCGAAGCAGCGGGCCTCGGCGAACGGTTCCTCGTCGCCGGTCAGCGCGAACGGGTACAGCTCGGCGTAGCGGCGCTCGAACTCGGGCAGCAGGTCGAAGTTGAACCACGAGGCGGCCAGCGTGCGCGTGTTGCGCAACGGGATGATCGCGTAGCTCAGCCCGGTCGACACCACGCGCGGCGTGAGCTCCTCGTCGAGATCGCTGACCTGCAGGCCCAGTACGGCGGCGGCGGCCTCACGCGGGATCTCCTCGCCGAAGGCCGGTGGGCCTTGATGGACGACGCCGGCCACAGCCTGACCACCGCGCACGGTGACGTCGACCACCGTGGGACCGACGTTCAGCTCGAGGGTCACCTCGGTCACCGGTTCCTGGGCGGCGACGCGCCCGACCGAGACCAGCGTGCAGGCCGTACCGATGCTCGGGTGCCCGGCGAAGGGCAGCTCCATGGCGGGCGTGAAGATGCGCACGCGGGCGTCACCGCCGGCCTGGGGCGCCGTGACGAACGTCGTCTCGGAGAGGTTCATCTC
>PKYM01000056.1:9909-10067 GCA_003132645.1 Actinomycetota bacterium
CCGGCCTGCAGGCCGCTGAGATCAAGCACAGTTGACGATACGCCACTCGTCGGCCCCGCGTCGAGGAGCAGGTCACAGGCCGCGCGGACGCCGGGGGCGACGTCTGACAGGCCCACCGGGTCGTGCTCGCCGCTCGGATTGGCCGACGAGGCGAGCAG
>PKYM01000254.1:0-10637 GCA_003132645.1 Actinomycetota bacterium
GCGGCTGCTGCTCGACGTGCTGACGGTGCGCGACGCCGAGGTCGACGATCTGGCGGCCGCCGTGCAGGCGGCGCTCGCCTCAGACTGAAAGTAGCGCCGTGCCCGGCAGTCCCGCGCCCGATCCACCCGCGCCCGATCCGCTCGGGACCGACGCGACCGCGCCCGACGCGACCGCTCACGACCCGANNCGACCGCTCACGACCCGACCGCTCACGACCCGACCGCTCACGACCCGAGCGCTCACGACCCGAGCGCGCCGGATCAGGCTGCCGCCGGCCGGCCGGCGACCGAGCTGCCGCTCACCCTCGGCACGGCCGGGCACATCGATCACGGCAAGACGGCCCTCGTCACGCGCCTGACCGGCACCAACACCGACCGGCTGCGCGAGGAGCGCGAGCGGGGCATCTCGATCGAGCTGGGCTACGCCGAGCTCGAGCTCCCCGGCGGGCAGCGCCTCAGCGTGGTCGACGTGCCCGGTCACGAGCGCTTCGTGCGCACGATGGTGGCCGGCGCCAGCGGCATCGATCTGTTCCTGCTCGTGGTCGCCGCCGACGACGGCGTCATGCCGCAGACCGTCGAGCACCTCGCCGTGATCGAGCTGCTGGGCGTCGAGCGCGGCGTCGTGGCGCTCACCAAGGCCGACCTGGTCGACGACGAATTGCTCGAGATGGCTCGCAACGACGTCGCGCGATTCCTGTCGGAGACGCCCTATGCCGGGGCGCCGGTCGTCGTGGTCAGCGCGCGCGACGGTCGCGGATTGGCGGAGCTGCGGGACGCCCTGGCGCGGGTGGCCGGCGAGGCCGCGACGGGGCGCCGCACTGGACCGGCGCGACTGCCGGTCGATCGGGTCTTCACCCTGAAGGGCATCGGCACCGTGGTCACCGGCACGCTCTGGCGGGGCGCGGTGCGCGCCGGCGACCGGCTGATCGTGCAGCCCTCGGGCATCTCGGTGACGGTGCGCTCCGTGCAGATGCACGAGCGAGCGGTCGAGGCCGCGAGCGCCGGCCGTCGCGTGGCCCTGGGGCTGCGCGGCGCCGACCGCGCGACGCTCGAGCGCGGCGTGTGGCTGGTCGGTCCCGAGGCCGCCCGCCGGCATGTCCCGAGCCGCTCCTTCGCCGCGGCGGTGCGGCTCGTCGCGTCGGCGCGCACGCTCAAGACCGGGCAGACGGTGCGGCTGCACCACGGCACCGCGCAGCACCTGGCGCACCTCGCCTTTCTCGATCGCCGCGAGCTGCGGGCGGGAGAAGAGGCGGTGACGATCGTGCGGCTCGACGGCCTCGCCGCACTCGAGCCGCACGATCGCTTCATCCTGCGTTCGCTGTCGCCGGGGCAGACCGTGGGCGGTGGGGTCGTGCTCGACGCGGCGCCCCGCCGCTTTCGCGAGCGCGGTACCCATCTTGCCTTTCTGGCCGCCGTCGCCGCCGACGACCTCAGCCGGGCCTGCCTGCTGCTGGCGGCCGACCACGGCTTCGCCGGTGTGGCGGCTGCCGATCTGGCCGCCGTGGGTATGGAGCCGGAGGAGGCGAGCAGCACGCTGGCGGCGCTCGCCGGCGCGGGCGAGCTGGAGACGGCCGGCGATGGCGCGCTGCGCGATAGTCCGACGTCATCCGCCGCGCCCTCCACGCGTTCGTCGCGCCCCGACGAACGGCGCTGGTTTGCCGCCGGTACGTTGGCCAGGGTCGCGGCCGCGGCAGGGACCGTGCTCGAGCGCCGCGCCGGGCAGCATCCGGACAACCCGTTCGTGGCGCTTGCCGAGCTCGCCGCCGCCGTCCCGCGGTTCCCGCTCGAGGCGTTGACGGTCGTCGCGGCGCGCCTCGTCGAGCAGGGTGCGGTCGTCGAACGCGGCGGTGGCTACGGTCTCGCCGGCGCCGGCGATGCCCTGGCGCCTGCCCAGGAGGCCCTTGCGGCGCGCGTCGGCGAGCGGCTCACGGCGGCGCGATTCGCGCCGCCCACGCTCGCCTCACTCGAAGAGGAGCTGGAGAGCGGCAGGCGCGACCTCGTGACGGTCCTCGAGGTCTTGACGCGGCGCGGCCTTGCGGTGCGCGCCGACAAGGATCTTTGGTTCGCGCGGGCGGCGGTCGACGAGGCGCGCGAGCGCCTCGAAGAGGCGCTCGCGCGCCTCGTCCAGATCACGCTCGCACAGTACCGCGACGAGCTCGGCACGGGTCGCCGTCACGCGCAGGCGCTGCTTGAGATCTTCGACAGAGAGGGTCTCACGCAGCGCCGCGGCGAGACGCGGGTGCTGCGCGGGCGTCGCTAGAGGAGTCGGGCGGAACGGTCGGGCTGCGTCGTGCAGGCGGCGAGAGCGTCGCCTAAGGCCGTCCGACGCCGAAGAAGTCGCCGCCGAAGGCTGAGTCGTAGCGCACGTCGACGCCGGTGTAGGGCGCGTCGATCATGGAGCCGCCGCCGACATAGATGCCGACGTGGTGGATGCCACCCGCCGAGAAGCCGAAGAAGACGAGGTCGCCGGGCTGCGCCGCGCTCTGGGCGACCGGCGTGCAGTCGGCGTACTGCATGGCGGCGTTGTGCGGCAGCGAGACGCCGACCTGGGCATAGCAGTACATGACCAGTCCGGAGCAGTCGAAGCCGCTCGGGCTGGCGCCGCCCCACACGTAGGGGACGCCGAGGTACCGCGCCGCGATGCTCACGACCGAGCCGTGGGCGCCGGCCGTGGAGGTCGTGCCACCGCCACCGTCGCCGCCGCCAGACTGGACTTGCGGCGCGGCCTGCGCGGCCGCGGCGGCCTTAGCCGCGGCTGCTGCTCTCCCGGCGGCGGCCTTGGCCGCCGCCGCTGCCGCTGCTTGCATGTTCGCGATCTGCTTCTGGACGCCGCGCAGCATGGTCTGGCGGCTCTGCAGGTCGGAGTAGATCTGCTGCTTGGTCGAGGCGCGCTGGGCGACCAGTGTCTTGGCCTGCCGGCCCTCGGCGAGCAGCGCCACGCGCCGCTCCGAGACCTGCTTCTTGAGCGCCTGGATGGTGCTGACCGTGGCGCTGTCGCTCTGGCCGACCTGGCGCATGGCGTTGACCTCGGTCACGAGGTTGTCGAAGCTGCGGGTCGAGAGCAGAACGTCGAGCACGCTGGCCTTGGTCTGCTTGTACATCGAGACGACGCGCTGCGTGAGGAGCTGACGGGCGACGAGCAGGTTGTAGCGCGCGATGCGCAGCTGCTGCTCGTTGACATGGATCTGGCCCTGGACCGTGGCGAGCTTCTGCGAAGCCGCGTCGTAGGCCTCGACAGCGAACTCCATCTTGGTGTTGAGCGCCGAGACCTGCGCCGCGATCTGCGTGGCCTGGGCCTTCTTCTGGGCGATCGTGGCGCCTGAGGCGAGCCCCGGCGCGATCGTGCAGAAGAGCATCGACGCAAGGAAGATGAAGAGAGCTGGGACGAGTAGTCTGCGCTGCTGCATGCCGTCGCCTCCTTTCGGGACTCACGATCGGTGCCACGAGTCCCTGAGGTGCGCGCGTGTTTGTCGTGCGCTACGTTGTCTTTGGGGCCTGCGCCCGCGGTGGGGCACGAACCCGGGGACCCTACCACATTGCTACGACTCGTTCAAACGACCCGACGCTCGGGCCTTCCGGTTCACATCGGCCCGTTGGCGCCGCCTCTTGAGCTCGCGGCGAGGTCGACTGTAAGCGGCCTTGCCGCGCGCTCATGCTAAGGAGAGTTCGCCCTCGCGCCCGCTGCACCTTCCCGCCGCCGGCCACGAGATCGGTCACCGCGCCGCCGCCCGGTCACGGCGCTGCCGCTTGACCGGCCACGAGATCGGTCATCACACGCGCCGCTTGACCGGTGGCGGTCGGCTTCAGGCCAGAGCCGGCTCGGTCGGCGAGAACGACACGACGCGGTTCGCGTCGTAGGAGTCGACCACGCACATGGCTCTCGCCGCCAGGGGGATCTTCTCGCCGCTCAAGCCGTGCGGATAGCCGCCGCGGTCCACCTTGGCCGCGCGCGCGAGCAGATGATAGCTTGGCGGCGACGAGACTCCCGACTTCAGGCCGAAAGCGAAAGGGGCGCGACTCATGGAGCGCAGGGGACGACTGGCCGGCAAGGTGGCCCTGATCACGGGCGTAGCCAAGCGCGACGGCATCGGCTTTGCCACGGCGCGGGTGTTCGCCGAAGAAGAGGCGGCCGGGATCGCCGTGCTGGATATCGCCGAGGCCGTGCACGACTGCCCGGCGCACCTCGGCGCCCACTGCACGAGTCACACCGCCGACCTGACCAAGGCCGCCGAGGTGCAGCGGGCCGTCGACGAGGCCCTCGCCGCGCACGGTCGTATCGACGTCCTCGTCAACAACGCCGGGATGGTCGTCTTCGGTCAGGACGAGGACTTCGCCGCCTTCCAGGACATGAGCGAGCGCCAGTGGGACTTCGGCATCGCCATCAACCTGAAGAGCCAGTTCCTCGTGACGCGGGCCGTCGTGCCGCACATGATCGAGCACGGCTACGGGCGCATCGTCAATGTCTCGTCGGCGACCGGTCCGGTGGTCGCCAACCCGGAGGAGTCGGCGTACTGCGCCGCCAAGGCAGGCGTGCTGGGCCTGACGCGCGGCCTGGCGCTCGACGTCGCCCGGTACGGCGTCACGGTCAACGCGGTCGGCCCAGGCTGGGTGGCGACCGGCTCGCAGGCTGACGGCGAGGACGTGGGCGGGCTGAACACGCCGCTCAAGCGTTCCGGACGGCCCGACGAGATCGCCCGGCTGATCTGTTTTCTGGCCTCCGACGACGCCAGCTACATCACTGGGCAGCTCGTAGTGATCGACGGCGGCAACACCATCCAGGAGTACAAGGGGCCGAGCGAGCTGTACTACTGAGCGACGCGCCACTGTAAGCTTGCCGATGTCGAGCCAGCGTCCCTTGTCTTTCTTCTCGCCGTCACGCGCCGCTTCTCGGCGACCGGCGACCCGGGCGCTAAGGGGGGTGCCATGACCGCGGAGTTCGAAAACCGGGTGATTCTGATCACGGGTGCGGCGGGGGGCATCGGCAAGGCGGTCGCCCACCGCTTTCTTGCCGCCGGGGCCCAGGTCTTTGCCGCCGACCTGAACGGCGTCCGGCTCAAGGCCACGGTCGACGAGATAGGCGCGACGCCGGGCGCCACGATCTACCCTATCGAAGCCGACGTCAGCGTGGTGGGCGACTGTGAACGCATGGTGGCGGTGACGGTCGCCGGCGCAGGCCGTCTCGACACCCTGGTGAACTGCGCCGGTCTCTGGGTCGAGGGCCCCAGCGAGACCATGACCGAAGCCGACTGGGATCGCGTCGTCTCGGTCAATCTCAAGGGCACCTTCTTCTGCTGTCGCTACGCCATCCCCGAACTGCGCAAGACCCAGGGCTGCATCGTCAACCTCTCCTCGGACGCCGGCGTCGTGGGCACGCCCCAAACGGCGATCTACACGGCCTCCAAGGGCGGCGTGAGCCTGCTCACCAAGTCGCTCGCGCTCGAACTGGCCCCCGACCTCGTGCGCGTCAACGCGGTCTGTCCGGCCGACGTCATGACCCCCATGCTGCAGTATCAGGCCGACACGTTCGGCAACGGCGACCCCGACGGCTACTTAAGACGTTTGCTCGCCAACTATCCGCAGGGCCGGCGGGCGCGCTTCATCAGGCCCGACGAGGTGGCCGAGCTCGTCTGCTACCTGGCGAGCGAAAAGGCGGCGCCCGTCACCGGCGCCCTCCTGTCGATCGACTTCGCAATGAGCGCGGGCTACGGCAACGCCCGGCTCTGACCGTCCCGACGTAAAGCGGAAGGAGCGCGTGTCCTACGATGGCAGACAGACCCTTCATCCACCCGTACATCCCTAACGCGGTACCGGCCACCAAGGAGGCCATGCTGCGCGAGCTCGGGCTGCGGAGTGTCGAGGAGATCTACGCCGAGATCCCCGAGCGCCTGCGTTTCAAGGGCCGGCTCGACATTCCTGAGCCGATCCTCGCCGAGCGCGACCTGCGACGCCACGTCAAGGGCCTGCTCGACCGCAATACGAGCTGCGAGGACAACCTCAACTTCTGCGGCGCCGGCTGCTGGCAGCACTACGTGCCGGCGGTCGTCGACGAGGTCATAAACCGGGCCGAGTTCCTCTCCGCCTACTGCGGCGGCAGCTACTCCGACCTGGGCAAATACCAGGCGCGCTTCGAGTTCAACAGTCAGCTCGCCGAGCTGCTCGACCTGGGCGGCGTGGCCAACCCCATCTACGACTGGGGCGACGTGGCCGGGCGCAGCTTCCGCATGGCCAAGCGCATCACCGGTCGCCCTCGCGTGCTCGTGCCGCAGACGATGAGCCCCATGCGGCTCGCCGAGGCCCGCACGCTTTGCCAGCCCGAAGTCATGCCGGCTCACGTGGCCGTCGACCTGGTCGACTACGATCCGGCCACCGGCGGCCTCGACCTCGACGACCTGCGGGCCAAGCTCGCAGACGACGTGGCCGCGGTCTACTGGGAGAACCCGGGCTACCTCGGCAACATAGAAGCGCAGGGCGCCGAGATCGTGCGCCTCGCGCACGAGCACGGCGCCCTCGCCATCGCCGGGGTCGACCCGATCACCCTCGGGGTGCTCACGGCGCCCGGCACGCTCGGCGCCGACATCGCTTGCGGCGACATCCAGAGCCTCGGTATGCACATGCACGCCGGCGCCGGCTGCGCCGGCTTCATCGCCTTCCGCGACGACGATCCGGTGTTCGCCGAGGAGTGTCCGCTCGAGCTCTACACGCTGCTCGAGACCGAGACGCCCGGCGAATGGCAGGTAGCCGAGGCGCTTCCCGAGCGCACCTCCTACGGCGCCCGCGAACAGGGCAAGGACTGGGTCGGCACGGCCTCGGGTCTGTGGACGATCGCGGCCGCCGTCTACATGACGGTCATGGGGCCGCGGGGCTTCAGGGAGCTGGGTGAGACCTGCATCGCCCGCTCGCACTACGCCGCCCGGCGCCTGTCCGAACTGCCTGGCGTCGTTGTCAAGCTCTCGCCCGCCTTCTTCAAGGAGTTCGTGGTGAACTTCGACGGCGCCGGCAAGACGGTGGCCGAGATCAACAAGGGGCTCCTTGGGCACGCCATCTTCGGCGGCAAGGACCTCTCGAGTGAGTTTCCCGAGCTGGGCCAGAGCGCCCTGTACTGCGTCACCGAGTACCACAGCGAGGCCAACATCGTGGAGCTCGTGAGCGCCCTCAAGGAGGTGCTGTCATGAGTGAGCGTGAGACGGTCGACGTGCAGGCCAAGCTCGAGCGGCTGGGCAGGCTGCGCCGCGACGGCGGCGTGCTGCGCGACTACCAGGCGCCGCGCTGGAACGAGCCCCTGATCATGGAACAGAGCGTGCCCGGCGAGCGTGGTGTGTTCGTGCCCCTCGCCGAAGACGAGGTCACGGCCGTGGTGGGCGATCCGCAGCAGTACGTGCCGGACGGCATGCACCGCGCCGCGCCGCCCGATCTGCCCGAGATCTCGCAGCACCAGGCCCTGCGTCACTACCTGCGACTCTCGCAGATGACGCTCGGCATGGACCTGGGTTCAGACATCTCCGAGGGCACCTGCACGATGAAGTACAGCCCCAAGGTCCACGAGGAGCTGGTGCGCTATCACAAGCACGCCGACCTGCATCCCTGGCAGGACGAGGAGACCCTGCAGGGTCTGCTGCAGATCGTCTACGACTGCGGCGAGTACCTCAAGGCGATCTCCGGCATGCAGGCCATCACCCTGCAGCCGGGCGGCGGCTCGCACGCCGTTTACACCAACGCCTGCGTGATGCGCGCCTACTACGCCGCCCGCGGCGAGCTCGGCCAGCGCGACGAGATGATCACGACGATCTTCTCGCACCCCTGCGACGCGGCGACGCCGGCCGTGGCCGGCTTCAAGGTCATCACGGTCATGCCCGACGAGAACGGCTACCCCGACCTTGAGGCCTTCAAGGCGGCCGTCAGCGAACGCACCGTGGGCTGCATGATCACAAACCCCGAGGATACCGGCATCTACAATCCGCACATCGACAAGTACGTCGAGGTGCTCCACGACGCCGGCGCCCTGGCCTTCACAGACCAGGCCAACGCCAACGGCATCCTGGGGTTCGCGCGAGCCCGCGACGCGGGCTTTGACGCCTGCCATTTCAACCTCCACAAGACCTTCTCCAGCCCGCATGGCTGCGAGGGCCCGGCGACCGGCGCCTACCTGGTCGGCGATCGTCTGGCCCCTTATCTGCCGGCCCCGATCGTCGTCAAGACGGGCTCGAGGTATCACCTCGACTACGACCGGCCCGAGTCGATCGGCCGCGTGCGCGGCTTTTTAGGCAACTGGATGGGCGTCGTGCGCGCCTACGCCTGGATTCGCAACCTCGGTCCCGACGGCCTGCGCGAGGTCGCCGAGATCAGCGTGCTCAACAACAACTATCTGGACCGCCTGCTGCTGGGCGTGCGCGGTGTGAGCCGGCCCTACGCCGAAGGCCATCGCCGCCTCGACCAGGTGCGCTACAGCCTCGAGACGCTCAAGGAGGACACCGGCGTCGGTACCGAGGAGATCCGCGACCGCATGGTCGACTTCGGTATCCAGAGCTACTGGATGAGCCATCACCCCTGGGTCGTGCCCGAGCCTTTCACGCCCGAGCCCTGCGAGACCTACTCCAAGGCCGACCTCGACGAGTGGGCCGCCGTCGTCAAGAAAGCCAGTGACGAAGCCTACGCCGATGCCGACTTCGTCAAGTCGTCGCCGCACAGCTCCAGCTCGGGCCGCATGACCGGGCTCGACGCCCTCGAGGATTCGCGCTCGGCAACGACCTGGAGGTCATACAGACGCAAGACCGCTTCGCGTGGGTAAGCTTCTAGCGCGAAGACGCCAGAGGCCGACACAGGGGGTAGCGGAGATGCGAACGAAGACCAAAGTAGGCGGAACGATCGGCGGGCTTGCCGCCCTGCTAGCGCTGGTGACGGCGTTCGTCGCATTCATCGCGTTCGTGATGGTCGCGCTGGCGGCGCTGGTCGCCGTGGCCTCGGCAGTGGTGGCCTACCTCAAGCGCGACACCTGGACGCTGCCAGCCTACAGATGGGCCCGCGACAAGTGTGGCCGGTGGTGCCGGACGCCCTGGTCCGCCGACGACGGGGCCGGCCCTGCGTCGGCCGCGCCGGCCGACAAGGTCACAGACTAGAACCGGCGTTCCCGCCGGGCCGACGGAGGAGATCCCGCCGGGCCGGCGGGGAGATCCTGCCGGGCTCGCGTGGGCCGGGCGGCGGGGGCGGCGAGGGCGTGGAGCCCTCGCCGCCCCCGCCCCCGCCGGTTTTGGCTGTCGCCCGCGGCGTCCATGCGTCACAATGGACGACCATGAACACGCGACAGCCCGATAAGCGCAGACAGAGACCCGGCGCAGCGCCCCGGAGGAGCGGTCCGCGACGTGCCGTGTCGGCCACGAGCGGGTTCCTCGTCACTGTCGGCCGGATCGTCATGCTGGCCATCATGGTGGGCGCGGTCCTGCGGGCCGTCCAGGTCCTCATCGCCGTGATCGTGAGCCCGGGTTCGCTGGGTTCGGCGCCGGCCTTGCAGTCGTATGTCGCCTTCTCGGTGGCCGCGGTGGGCCTCGTCGTGATGCTCGCCATCGGGCTCAACTCGACGTACCTGCCCGGCCGCCTCTTTGCGGCCGATCGTCTGGGAACGCTGTTTGTCGTGGTCTGGGCGTGCGGCGCGGTAGCCATCGTCGTCGGGCTGCTCGGCTCGTTTCAGCTCGGCGCCTACGTCGCCGTCGAGATCCTGCCGGCGGCAGTGGCCTTTGTGCTCATCGGCTTGATCTCGCCGGGACTGTTCAGACGACCGTCGGATGACTCGGGCACAACCGGCCATGATCATGGCGCGACAGGTTCCGGCTCCCGCTCGGGTTCCGGCTCCGGCGAGCGCGGCCGGCAGCGCCGCGGCGGCCGGGCGAGGCGCTGACCGCCATGGCCGACGCAGGCGACGCGCGGTCGGGCGCGCGGCTCGGGCAGGGTCCCGCGGTGCAGCCGCCGGCCCAGCAGGCGTCGCCACAGACGGCCCAGCAGGTGTCGCCACGGCAGGCCCAGACGCCGGCCTCGGGGCTGGTCGCGCGCGCCGGCACGCGCACGACGACCTACCGGGTGGAGCGACCGCCCAAGGCGGGGCCGGTGGCGGTGGCGGCGAAGATCGCGCTCACGCTCGTCTTCGCCGCTACCGCCGCCCTTTGCGCCTACCGTGCCGCCGTGCCGGCGGCCACACCGCACGGCCGCGTCCCGGCGAGCCTCGTCGCCGCCGGTTTTGCCGGCACGGCGCTGATGGCCGCTGTCCTCGCGGCGGCGGGCATCTTCTGGGTGCTGCGCGGCGCGCGCTTCGCGGACAGTCTGGCGCTCGCCGTGCTGTGGCCCATCGCCACTGTACTGATGGTGATCCTCGCAGGTGCGTCGGCGGTGCCTCAGCACTACCTGCAGATCGGCTATGTGCTGGTGCCCGCGGGACTCGCCGCAGTGGCGATGATGATCGCCGTCGCCTGGGTCTACAACCGCTCCTCCGGGCACTGAAGCGTCGGTATCGTGAGACTGACGCCGTGCGGCCGTGTTCACTGAGCACAGGCGTCGTCTCGGCCTGATCGTCAACCCCGTGGCCGGGGTCGGGGGCAAGGTCGGGCTCAAGGGCAGCGACGGCGTCGCGATCCTGCAACGGGCGCTGGCGC
>PKYM01000254.1:10702-12646 GCA_003132645.1 Actinomycetota bacterium
GACGGCACGCCGCTCACGACGCCCGACGATACCGTGGCGGCGGCGCGCGCCCTGCGCGACAGGGGCGTCGACCTCTTGCTGTTCGCCGGTGGCGACGGCACCGCCCGCGACGTCTACCGGGCGCTCGGCGCGGGCGCCGAGCTCGCCGTCCTCGGCGTGCCGGCCGGCGTGAAGATGCACTCGGCCGTGTACGCTACGACCCCGGCACGCGCCGGCGAGCTCGCCGCGTTGTTCCTTCATGACCGGCCCGCGGCAGTGCGCCTGCGCGAGGCCGAGGTGATGGACATAGACGAGGACGCCTTTCGATCCGACCGCGTCTCGGCTCGCCTCTTCGGCTATCTCCAGGTGCCCTACGAGCGCTCGATGGTGCAGTGTGCGAAGGCCGGCGGCGTCGCCGGCGACGCCGCCGTGCTGCGAGCCATCGCCGCCGACGTCGTCAATGGGATGGCCCCGGGAGTCGTCTATCTGCTCGGGCCGGGCACCACTACACGCAGCGTGGCCGAAGCGCTGGGCGTCGAGAAGACGCTGCTCGGCGTGGACGCCGTGCGCGATCGGCGTCTGATCGGCGCCGATCTGAACGAACGTCAGATCCTCGAGATGATCGCGGCGGCGAGCGCGCCCGCGCCGCCCTCTCCTGCCGCCGGCCGACGTGGCGACCCCGCCGCATCCGCCGCACCCGACGCAGCTGAGGCACCCCTCGCAGCCGTGCGCATCGTGGTCACGGTGATCGGCGGCCAGGGGCACATCTTCGGACGCGGCAACCAGCAGCTGAGCGCCGCGGTGGTCGACCGGGTGGGCCCCGAGAACGTCATGGTGGTGGCCAGCCAGACCAAGCTGCTGTCGCTGTGCGGACGTCCGCTGCTGGTCGACTCAGGCGACCCCCTCCTCGACGAGCGCTTCTCCGGCTACCTGCAGGTGGTCACCGACTTCGGCCGTCGCACGATGTACAAGGTCGCCGGCGCCGCCCCGGCCTAGTCGTCGTCCTTGAGACGAGCGAGCGCGTCGCCGATCATCGTCTCCACCATCGCCAGCGCGCCGTCGACGTCGAAGTTGGGGTCGAGGGCCGCCTGCAAGCCGATGCCGTCCTCAATGGCCACCAGCACCGAGCCGATGGCGGCAAGCTCGCGCCGCCGCTCGTCGCTGACCTGGAGGGGGGAGCCCTCGTTGGACTTGACCGGCTCGCTGACGCCGGCCATCTCGAGGGTGAGCTCGCGATAGTCGTCGTACAGGGCGGCGATGCGCCGCGCCAGGTCTGGTTCCCGCAGGGCCGACACGATGAGTTCGAAGAAGTCGTGCTGGGACTGGACGTCGTCGGCCTCGCGCTTGATCCAGTCGAGGAACGTCGGCAGGCTGCCGCCCGGTCCGGCGAGCCCGTAGACCGACACCGCGAGNNCGGCTGACGTTGGCCTCGTTGGCGACCGCCTCGATAGTCAGACCTTCGAGGCCGCGCTGCGCGAGTACCCGCCGGGCGGCCTCGAGGATGCTGCGCGCGGTGGGTGGCAGCGACTGCATGGGGTGGTCGCGCGGCAGTCCCGGCGCCCACTGACCCGGCGTCGTCGTGCTCAGACGGGGTCGGCCTCGCGGTCTGCGCGGCGGCTCAGGCGGCTGATTTTCTTGGCTTGACAATTCAGGGCCGTGTACTAATTTCGAGTCTACCCATGCGCCTCGGGGAGGCGCTTTTCATCCCCGCCAGTAGGGCGGGCCGCGCGCTTTTGGCGCGTGGTTCGCGCACGCGTGACAAGGAGTGTAACGCATGAAGGTTCTCATCGTCGGTACCGGCGGCGTCGGCGAGTCTATGGCCGCAATCGCCAAACGGCGCGACCCCAACAAGGGTTGGCTCGAGAAGATGGTCATGGCCGACTACGACCTGGCCAAGGCGCAGGCTATCTCCAAGCGCCTCGGCGAGGACAGGTTCCCGGCCGAGAAGGTCGACGCGAGCAAACC
>PKYM01000254.1:12656-13985 GCA_003132645.1 Actinomycetota bacterium
AAGACGCACTATCTCGACACCGCCATGACCGTCTCCGAGCCGCATCCCGAGGGCAAGATCGGTCCGACCGGCGTCATGCTCGGCGACAAGGAGTTCCCGCTCAGCCCCGAGTTCGAGAAGATCGGCAAGGTCGCCTTCGCCGGCTTCGGCGTCGAGCCCGGTATGGCCGACTACTTCGCTCGCTATGCCGCCGACCACATGTTCGACGAGATCGAAGAGATCGGCATCCGCGACGGCTCGAACCTCGAGATCCCGGGCGCCAAGGGCATCAGCTTCGGCTTTTCCATCTGGACGACGATCGAAGAGTGCACCCAGCCGGCCATCGTCTGGGAAAAGGGCAAGGGCTGGTACACGATCGAGCCGTTTGCTGAGCTCGAGCCGTTCTTCCTGCCTGAGGGCATCGGCACCGTCGAGATCGCCCACGTCGAGCACGAAGAGGTCGTCAACCTCGGCCGCAGCGCACACCTGCTCAAGGGCAACAAGAAGGCCACCTTCAAGTACGCCCTCGGCGACGAGTTCATGTCGGCCATCGACATCTTCAAGTCGACCAACATGGACAAGAAGACCCCGATCAAGGTCAAGGGCGTCGAAGTGGCGCCGCGCGACGTGATCGCCGCGGCCGCTCCCGACCCGAACGAGATCGGCAAGAAGTACGTCGGCCAGACCGCGGCCGGCACGTGGGTCAGAGGCAAGAAGGACGGCATGGTCCGCGAGGCCTACCTCTATCAGGTCGCCGACAACGCCGAGTGCGTCGGCAAGTACGGCACGCAGGTCGTCACGGCGCAGACCGGCTTCACGCCGGTCATCACCCTCGAACTGATCGCTACCGGCAAGATGATCGGCTACAAGGGCAACCCCGAGAGCGGCGTGCACGTGCCCGAGGAGTTCTCGGCCGACGACTACGTCGCCCTCATGCCCGCCTACGAGTTCCCGGGTGGTCTGCTCGAGATGGACGCCGAGTACAAGCGCCATCAGGACCGCCAGTCACTCGTCTCCGCCGCCAAGGCACTCGCGGCGGCCGCGAAGTAAGACCGCACTTGCACTGACGCGAAGACCGCACGCGATTGCCCGGGGGGGTAGCGCACAGGGGGGGCGGGGCGCCGCAAGGCGCCCCGCCCCCCTCTTGTTCGGGCGGGGTGAGTCGCAAAGCCTCATTTCGCTCGTGCCTGGTCGCCGTTTTGACGGCAGTGACGAATGTGCCGTACTGTGGGACGGCCAAAAGGTTTGCCGCGGAGCGGCTTCCGGTCCGGTGACCGGCGCGGTCTTCAAAACCGTCTGCGGGGCGGTGCTCCCGTCCTGGGTGGGTTCGACTCCCATGCCGCTCCGCCA
>PKYM01000009.1 GCA_003132645.1 Actinomycetota bacterium
GCCTGGACCGCCCGCACGCGCCTCGTCGCCCTGACCCACGCCTCGAACGTGACCGGCACGATCCAGCCGGCCGGCGAGTTCGGCCGCATCGCGCGCGAACGCGGCGGCCTGCTGCTGGTCGACGCCGGGCAGAGCGCCGGCGTCGTGCCCCTCGACGTCGAGGCCGAGCTGATCGACCTGCTGGCCTTCACCGGCCACAAGGGGCTGCTGGGCCCGACGGGCACCGGCGGCCTCGTGGTCGGCGAGCGGGTCGAGCTCGACGCCTGGCGCGAGGGCGGCACCGGCGGCGACTCCGCCGACCCGTTGCAGCCGGCCGCCCTTCCCTTCCACCTCGAGGCCGGCACGCCCAACGTCTTCGGCCTCGCCGGCCTGCGCGAGGGCGTGCGCATCGTGCTCGACCGCGGGGTCGAGAGCATCGCGCTACACGAGCGAGCGCTGCTCTCGACGTTCCTCAGAGCGCTTGAGCGCTTCGAGTCCTTCGCGTTCTACGGCGCCGACAAGGTCATCCTCGAGCGCGGCGGCGAGGGCCGGGTGGGCCTGCTGTCGTTCACCATGCGGGGCTACTCGCCCGACGAGCTGGCGACCCTGCTCGACCAGCACTTCGCGATCGCCGTGCGACCGGGACTCGACTGCGCGCCCTATGCCCACCGCCATCTCGGCACATTTCCGGAGGGCACGACGCGCCTGAGCGTAGGGTTCCTGAGCACCAAGGACGACGTGCTCAAGGCCGCGGCCGCGCTCAACGAGTTGAGCCGCTGACGCGGCCGCCTCAGTCTTCATACTCTCCTCGTTGAGCGACGTTTTGCAGGTGTAGACTGCCGTCGTTTCTGAACGCCGCTTCGATGCTGCCGGCGGTGACATCCAGTCAGAAGGGGGAGCCATGCCGAACTACGTGATCCTCATGAAGCTGACCGACACCATGGTCGGTCATATCGAAGCGCTGCCGGAGCGCATGGATGAGATCAGCCGCGCGTGGCAATCGCTCACCGACAAGCCCATCACCGCGGTCCTGGCGACGCTCGGCGACGTCGACGTGGTGGCCGTCGGCGAGGCCGAGGACGACGAAACGGCCGCCTACTTCGCCCTGACGATCTCGAACGCCGGCTGGGCGCGAGCCACGACCATGAAGGCCTACACCTCTGACGACGTGTCCAGGATCCTCGTCAGCCGACCGGTGCCCATGATGAAGATCCACTAGAGATGCCGGGCAGTCGATCGGGTCCACGGAGCGTCACGAGGCACTGACGCCAGGCATGCGCGTCCTGCTCGTGTCGATGCCGTTCGCCACCGTCGAACGGCCGGCGCTCGGCCTCAGCCTGCTGAAGGCGAGGCTGGCGGACCGCGACATCGCCTGCGATGTCGCCTATCCCAACCTCGCCTTTGCCGCCATGCTCTCCGTCGAGGCCTATCAGCGCATCGCGACCGCCATCCCCCACATCTCCCTGGCTTGCGAGTGGGTGTTCTCCGGCTGCCTGCCGGACGCCCATGGCGGGTCGTTTGTCGATGAGATCCTGCGCTCGAAGTATCGCGTCCCCGAGGCGGACATCGAGTTGCTGCTCGGCGCACGCGCTCTTGCCGCCGACTTCCTGGCGAGCTGGCTGGACGCCGAAGACTGGTCGCGGTACCGCGTCGTGGGTTTCGCGTCGTATTGTGACCAGAACGTCGCCGCCCTCGCGGCCGCGCGCCTGCTCAAGCAGCGCCACCCTGAGATCCTGGTCGTCTTCGGTGGCCCGAACTGGCAGGGCATCATGGGTCGCGCCTTGCACAGGTGTTTTCCCTTCGTCGACGTCGCGTTTCTGGGCGAGGCCGATCAGGCGCTGCCCGACGCGCTCGCCCGCCTCGCCAAGGCCGAAGACGGCAACGGTCTGACGGGCGCTCTCGATGCAGGCTGCCTGGAGCACGTTCCCGGGATCGCCTACCGCCACCACGGCGAGTCGAAGGTCACGGCGGCGCCGCAACCCGTGCCCGACCTGGACGCCCTGCCGGCGCCCGACTACACGGACTACTTCGCGGCCCTCAACGGCAGCCGACTGGGAGAGGTCGCGTCGACTCTCGAGATAGAGACGGCCAGAGGATGCTGGTGGGCTGAAAGGCGGCCGTGCCTGTTCTGTGGCCTGACCGGATGCCTGCGCCCCTACCGCACGAAGACTCCGGCACGGATCCTCGAAGAGCTGCGCGGTCTCGCGGGGCTTTGGGCTCGTCCGCTGGACGTGGCCGACAACATGGTCTCGCCGGAGTTCCTGTCGGACGTGCTGCCCAAGCTCGCGGCATCACCGCTGCCCGTGCCGTTGTTCTTCGAGTCCCGCGCGACGCTGACCGAGCTCGAGGTGCGCCACATCGCGGCGGCAGGCACTACCGTTCAGGTCGGCATCGAGAGCCTCGTCGACCACGTGCTGCGGCTCATGAACAAGGGCGTGCGCGCTCTCGAGAACGTGCGCCTCCTGCGCTGGTGCAGGGCGCACGGCGTGAGAGTGGACTGGAATCTGATCTTCGGCGTGCCCGGCGAGACCGACGAGGACTACGACGACCTGATCGAGCTTCTGCCTGCGCTGCACTACCTGCAGCCTCCGGCGACCTGCGGTCCGATATCTCTCGACCGCTTCAGCCCGTACCACGAGGAGCCGGCGCGCTATGGCTTCTCGAATCCGCAGCCGCGCGCCGCCTACGGCTATGTCTACCCTCTGACTGAGGACGACCTGCGCGACGTCGCCTACGGGTTCGAGTACGACAGTCATCCCAGTCTGCTGCGCTCGGTGCACATGGAACGGATCCGGCGCGAAGTTCGCGCCTGGCAGACCGACGACAAGCCCGGCGACTTGCGTCTCGCCCGCGACGTCGAAGGGTGGTCGCTCGTGGACACGCGCTTTGGGTCGCGGCTGGCCGCGGTCCGCCACCTTGACACTCTCGATGAACTGCTGTACTCGGCCTGCGACGACATCTGCGGCCGCGTCAGGCTGCACGAGCTGGCCGAGGCGGTTTGCGGGCCGCGGGCGGGTTTGACCGACGAGGTGGACCGGCGCCTCGAGACGTTCGTGTCCGGCCGCCAGATGGTCACCGATGGGGATCGTTACTTGAGCCTCGCTCTGCCCCCCGTCGACGAGGCCGCCGCGACTTCGTGAAGCAGCCCGGCCGCCTCGGTGTGCGCCGGGCGCGCACCAAGGCGAGCGAAGATGTCGTGCGCCTCGACAAGAGGGAGCCGCGCCTCGGGCGTGCGGCCGAGCTCGTGTAGACAACGTCCGCGCCAGAACAGAGCCTGCGCGCGCTCGTAGGGCACGCCGACCTCGCGCCACTCGGCGGCGGCGGCGGCGAAGCCGGCGGCGGCGGCGGCGAAGCGCCCAGTGACGGCCTCCTCGAGAGCCTCCGTCGTCACCCTCGCGTGGCGCGGCGCCGCCGGCGAATCGAGCAGGCGCCGAGCGAGCCGGGCGGTAAGATCGTGATCGGCCAGCGCAACGGCGAGACGCACGGCAAGGGGCCACCACAGAGTGATCCGCGGCATCACGCAGAAACTCTCCGGGCATTCGACCAGCATCTCGAGCGCCGAGCGGGCCGTCCGCGAGTCGCCGAGCATCTCGCGCGTCGCCGCGGAGGCAAGAAGGTTGAGACATGGCGGGCCGAGCAGACCTTGACCTTCGTTTTCAATCCAGGCTGCCAGTGGCCGGGCGGCTTCTGCTTCGCCCCTGAGCACGAGAAGCAGCGCCTTCAGGGAGCGGACATCCTGCAGGCTGTAAGCCTGGCCACTCGCTGCGAGGAATCCCTCGAGCGCGTCGCAGTCGGCCGCCGCCTCGTCCCATTCACCCAGGAAGATGAGGTCCTCGAACACGCCGACCCGAAGTCCGGCTGCCCCGGTCTCGTCGTGACGGGCCTGTGCGATACGCAGCCCCTCCCGATGGATCGACAATCCGCCGTCGACGGTCTCGAACGTGGCGGCGAGCTCTCCGGCGGCCATGTGCACGACGGAAGGCACTCCGGCCTCGGCAGAAGCAAGCGCGCGGCGCATGTCCTCGAGCCCGCCGGAAGCGTCGCCGAGAGCACAGCGAGCCGCCGCCCTGATCTCGAGCAGCTCACTTTGGGCCGGCAGCTCCAGCCGCGCGGCCATGTGGAGCGCGCGATCGGCCGCCTCGAGTGCGGCCGAGGTATCGGACACGCTCAAACAGACCGACGACCAGCGCTCGAGAGCAACGAGCAACTCAGGCGACGGCTCGTCGTCATCGAGCAACGCGACGGCCTGTCGTGCCACGGCGGGCGCGCGATTGTCGGCGAGCTCCACGAAGACTCTGGCGAGCCAGGTCATGGCGATCGCGGCGACCCGCGGCGCGCCCAGCGCTCGCAATCCCTCGATGCCTTCCTCGAGGACGAGAGCGGCCTCGCGTGGCTTGCCGCCGATGGCCAGCGCGTTACCCCAGGCGGTCAGAAGGCGAGGGCGCAGCGGACTCTCCGCGGGAACGAGTCGGACTGCCCGGCGATAGTGCTCTTCGGCCGCGGCGACATCGAGGGCCAGCGCACTGTCGCCGGCGAGCCCGAGCGCTCGCACCGTGGGGGCGAGCAACTCGCCGGCCAACGCCCGGTCCCCCGCAAGGCCGGCCAGCTCGAGTGCGGTGGCATAGTGGTGGGCAATGATCTCAGTAACGTCTCCCAGGTGGTCGCCGACCTCGGTCTCCACCCACCAGGCCACGGCGGCGTGCTTGGCGGCCCTGGCGGCCCGTGAGAGCTGACCATACGCGACATCCCGGATAAGCGTGTGACTGAAGGTAAACTCGTCTTCGCCGACGATCGACGAGTTGCGCCGCGACTGAACCAGATCGCGTCGCCGGAGTTCCTCAAGGCCCCCGGCCGCAGCCTGGCGGTCGCCGTGGTCGAGAGCCGCGACGGCACCCGTCCAGAACACCGCGCCGACGACCGCGGCGTCGGCCAGCTGGGTCTTGCGTTCGGGCGGCAGCTCGTCGAGTCGCGCGGCGATGAGGGACTGAAGTGACTCCGGCAATGCCTCGGCGACCTTCTCCTTCAGGACCAGGTCCGCCGATCGACCGGCGGCGGGCGACTCCTCCTCGAGCAGGCGTACGAGTTGCTCCACGTAGAGAGGATTGCCGGCCGAGCGCCGCGCGATCGCCTGCCGAGTCTCGGCGAGTCCGCCAAGACGGTGGCCGACCCTGTTCACCATCGTCTGGGTCTCGAGCTCGGTGAGTGGCTCGAGGTCGATGCGCACGATGCGCCCCGAGCCCACGGCTGCGGAAAGCCTCTGGTCGAGATCCGGGCGCGCGCTGAGCAGTTCCGTACGAGAGGTGCCGACAACGAGCAGCGGCGCGCCACGCAGTTCGGCCAAGAGGTATTCGAGAAACGCCAGTGTCGCCTCGCTTGCCCAATGCAAATCCTCGAAGACGACGACGGCCGGCGAGTCGACCGCCACAAGCTCAACGAACCGCCGCCAGGCGGCGAAGTTCTCGTCGCGCGACGCGGCCGGCGATTTGAGGCTGAGCAGCGGGCGCAGGCGCGCGGCGAGCCACTCACCGTCGTCCTCGCCCGCGAGAGCCCGCGAGAGCTTGGCCTCGATCGCCGCCACGTTGTCTGAGTCAGTCACTCCGAGCTGTTCCTTGACGATCTCGCCGAGGGGCCAGAACGTCAGGCCGTCGCCGTAGGCCGGGCATCTGCCCTGCCGCCAGCGCACGATGGCGGGGCGGCTGTCGATGTGTCGCAGGAACTCGAACAGGAGGCGCGACTTGCCGATACCCGCCTCGCCGACCACGATCGCGAACTGGGGCTGCGACGAGGCGCGCACCTTCTTGAGCAGCCCCTTAAGGATGCCGAGCTCGACCTCGCGGCCTACCAGCGGCGCCGGAAACTCCTGGCGCAGGTCGACGCCCAATCGCGAGATGGGGCCCCGCACGAGCCAGTGGCGGACCTCACCGCGCTTACCCTTCACCGCCGCGGGAGCGAGCCTGTAGTAGGCGAACGAGCGTGACGTGAGCTCCCGGGTCTTTTCGCCGACGACGATCCCCATCGGCGGCGCCAGCTTCTGCAGGCGGGCGGCGGTGTTGACGGCGTCGCCGACCAGGAACCCCTCCCCAGAGCCCGGGGCGACGTCGAGCCGCACCACGGCGGCGCCCGTGTTGATGCCCACTCTGGCCTCGAGGCGCCGGCCGGCGAGCTGCGGCAGTTCAGGCAGCCGATCGAGCAGCCGGATCGCCGTGGCCACTGTTCGCTCGGGGTCGTCCTCGTGGGTCGTCGGAACGCCGAAGATGCCGACCACCGCATCACCGACGAACTTCTCGACGACGCCGCCCCAGGTTTCGATCGTCCGGCGCGCCAAGCCGTAGAATTCGCGCAGCAGATGGTCGACGTCCTCCGAATCGATCTCCTCGCAGAGGGCGGTGAACCCGACGAGGTCGCAGAACACGGTGGTCACGATCTTGCGCTCGACGGCGTGCGATGGCGGCAGGGTGAGGGCAGCGCCGCAGCTCGGGCAGAACCGTGAGCCGTCCGGACACTCGGCGGCACACGACGGGCAGGTGACGACCGCGCTCACGGCTCACACGCAAC
>PKYM01000159.1 GCA_003132645.1 Actinomycetota bacterium
CTCAAACAGGCCGTCTTTCGATTGGAAGTACCTGTTGATCAGCGCGACGTTGACGCCGGCATCGTCGGCGATCTGGCGCACCGTGGTAGCTGCGTAGCCGTCGCGGGCGAATCTGCGGCGTGCCGCCTCGATCAGCGACTGTCGAGTATGTTCGGCGTCGCGAGGACGGGGTGTTCTGGGCGTCTGGGGTTGGTCTTCCACCTAGCGTCCTCGTGTCTGTTCGACGGTCATTTCCATCCTCTTTGTTGCTGATGATTGTAGCTCACCGGCGGTCAAGTAAACACGTGTTGACATTTGACCTCAGAAGGGTACCCTAGCGATGTAAGCAACCGTTGACTTTGTGAAGGAGCGGAAGAGTGGCAACCTTTCTTCATCGACTGGGACGTTTCGCCTACCGCCGGCGTGCCCTGGTCCTGTCGGCCTGGCTAGTGGCCCTGGTCGTTCTCGGCGTCGGTGCAGTGACCCTGCACCGGCCCATGGCGTCGACCATCTCGATCCCAGGGACCGAGTCGCAGCGGGCAATCGACCTGCTCAAGCAGCGAATGCCCCAAGCTGCGGTCGGCGACGCCTCGGCTCGCATCGTGTTCACCACGCGTGGCAGCGGCAAGGTGACCAACCCTGCACGAATGGCCGCCATCGAGCAGGCGCTTCACAAGGTGGCGTCGCTGCCGCATGTGGTGACAGTGGTCGATCCACTCACTGCCAAGACGATCTCACCTGATCAGCGCACAGCCATCACCAACGTCCTCTACGACATCCAGGCGAGGCAGGTGACCGACGCTCAGCGACAGGCGCTCGAGATCGCGGGCCGGGGCGTGGAGTCGGCGGGTGTTCAGGTCCAGTTCGGCGGGACGGCGATGTCACACTTCAAGGTGTCACACACCTCGGAGCTCTTCGCCATCGGCATCGCTGCCGTCGTCCTCTTCATCACCTTCGGCTCGCTCGTGGCCGTCGGCATGCCGCTGGTGACCGCCGGCGCCGGGATCGCCTCCAGCATGCTGGGCATCCAGATCGCCACACGCTTCGTCNNACCTGCAATCTCAGTCGCTCACGCTCGCGCTGATGCTGGGCCTCGCGGTCGGCGTCGACTACGCCCTCTTCATCGTCTCCCGCTACCGCCATGAACTCATCTTCGGGCGCTCGGGGGAGGAGTCCGCCGGACGGGCGGTCGCCACCGCGGGATCGGCAGTCGTGTTCGCCGGTCTCACGGTCATCATCGCTCTCTCAGCGCTCGCGGTCGTCGGCATCCCCTTCCTGACGTGGATGGGACTGGGGGCGGCCGGCGCCGTGCTTGCCGCCGTGCTGGGGGCGCTCACGCTTCTGCCGGCCGTGCTCGGCTTCGTCGGCGAGCGGGTGCTCGGCCGGCGAGGACGCGCCGCCCGCGACACCGAGGGCGACACCGGCAAGCCGCCGCTGGGTGAGCGCTGGGCCCGCTGGTTGACCCGTTTCCGCATCCCCGCGCTCGTCGTGGTCGTACTGGCGCTGCTCGTGTGCGCGGTGCCGTTCCTCGACCTGCGACTCGGCATGCCCAACGACAGTAGCGCTCCGTCGGGCTCGACCCAGCAGCTCGCCTATGGGCAGATCGCCAGGGCCTTCGGGCCGGGCTTCAACGGGCCCCTCGTCGTGGCGGTCGACCTGCGCGGCACGAGTGACCCGAAGGCCGCCGCCGCGGCCATCCAGAAGGACACCAGCGCCCTGCCGGGTGTCGCCTACGTCGCCCCGCCGACCTTCAACCACAGCGGCGACACGGCCATCGTGAACATGATCCCCAGGAGCGGTCCGTCGGACCAGGCGACGACCGACCTGGTCAAGGCGATCCGTGCGCACTCGCCCGTCTGGGAGCACACGACCGGTGCCAAGGCCTACGTCACCGGCGAGACGGCAGTCGCGATCGACGTCTCAGCGAAGTTGCGCGCGGCACTCCTCCCGTACCTGGCCGTCATCGTGGGGCTGGCCTTCGTGTTGCTCACCATCATGTTCCGCAGCCTGCTCGTGCCGCTCAAGGCCGTGGTCGGCTTCCTGCTCAGCGTGCTGGCCACCTTCGGTGCCGTCGTGGCCGTCTTCCAGTGGGGCTGGCTGGGCAGTGTGCTCGGCGTGAGCAGCACNNGGGCTTCCGTCACGGCGCCCGCGTCGTCGTGGCCGCCGCCGTCATCATGATCAGCGTCTTCGGCGGCTTCACCCTGCAGACAGACCCGATCATCAAGACGATCGGCTTCGGCTTCGCCTTCGGTATCCTGGTCGACGCCTTCCTGGTCCGCATGACGTTCGGGCCGGCTGTGATGTCGCTGCTCGGTGAGCGCGCGTGGTATCTGCCCTCCTGGCTCGACCGCATCCTGCCGAACGCGGATGTCGAGGGCTTGGGCCTGTCTGAGACGCAGCACGAGCCGACCGCGCACGGACTCGGAACGCCCCCCAACCGAGTGCAGCCTGAGGCGTCCGAGTAGTCGATCGGCGACGTGAAGGCCGGGCCACGTGGGCGTTCCCCGCCTGGCTGAAGTGGACTTGGCTGGCGTACAGGGCGGGACTGTCCGCAAAGGACGGCGACGGCGTCGGGGCAGGCCCGCGCCGGCAGGAGGAGACGTGTCCATGAACGAGATGACCATTGGGGGCGAGATGGTGAGCGGACGGCCGCGAGGCGCCCAGCGGCGACCTCACCCCTGGCTCGCGCTCGCGGTCATCGCTCTGGCACAGCTCATGATCGTGCTCGACGTCACGATCGCGACAGGCTGGCGTTCCACATCCGTTCCACTTCTTCTCGCAAGTTCGAGAGCTGTCTGGTTAGGCCCACCAGTGTTGTGCACGCACCCGGCACACGCGTCCGGCATTGTTGCGTTCGGCTCAGGCTTCGCCGACGTTTTGCGCGGGAACCGCTTCATCAAGCGACACCACGGTCTCAAGGACTCCGCGATAGGTGCCGTCGGCGTCTCGCAGTGCCGTGTAGATGATGCGCTCCGAGCCACTGTCTCCGTGCTCGATGGTGTCGACTTGGTCCTTCTTGCCGGACTTCAGGTCCGCGAGCAGCGACTCAATCGCAGCATGGACGCGCTTGGGGTGACAGTCCGAAAGGCTGCGGCCGATCAGCTTCGGACTGCAGGTAGAGAAGGCGTCTCCTGCCCAGAAGCGCACGACGTTCTCCTCGTCGGCAACGCTGAAGCCGACGGGCATGTGCGCGAACAGCAGCTCGACCTGCGCCTTGGTGAGTTCTCCAGCAACTACCATCTGACGCCTCCCGGGAAGTCTAGTATCCTGCACTTGGTGGGATAGGATGTTAGACAGAGTTCGGCGAGAGCACCAGCCGACAGCTTGTGTCAGAGGCAGCAAAGGCGAAAGGCGATGAGTGACGAGCCCTGAAGACACTGCCGCCGCGCTGGCGCGCAACCTGCGACGCCTGCGCGCCGGGCGCCGGCTGACGCTCGACGAACTAGCAAGGCGGGCCGGCATCAGCCGGAGCATGCTCATCCAGATCGAGCAGAAACGGGTCAATCCTACGCTTGCCACCTTGGTGCGACTCGCGCAGGCTCTCGACGTCGGCCTCGCGGAGCTCGTCGAGCTCGGGAGTCGCCAGCGTGTCCGGGTGATCTCGCGCGACGACGTGGCGGAGCTGTGGAGCTCTCCGAGCGGGGGCAGCGGACGGCTCCTCGTGGGCAGCGACCAGCTCGATCACATCGAGTTCTGGGACTGGCGCCTCGAGCCCGGGGACGTCCATCATGCCGAAGCACATCTCCCGGGGACCGCCGAGATCCTCCACGTGCTCGACGGCGACCTCGCGCTCGAGGTCGACGGGGAGTCTCACGCGGCCGCGACCGGGGAAAGCGTCATCTTCTCGGCCGACGCCGACCACTCCTACGGCAACAACGGTACGCGGCCCCTGCACGTGCTCATGATCGTGATCACTCCCCCGGCCGCGAAGACGATCACTTCAGGGAACGACCCCCGGTCCGGAGGTGCACGATGACCCGCAATGACCGCGGCTGGCTGACCGACGACTTCCCCGAACTGCGCGACGCTCCGCCCTGGGTGATGGAGGAGATGATCTTCGCGCAGCC
>PKYM01000369.1 GCA_003132645.1 Actinomycetota bacterium
CGTGAGCGGCCCCCGCAGCCTCGTGTTGACGTGGTCGGCGACGAACACGAGCTCGGGCGCCGGCTCGCGAGAAAGCCAGCGTACGGGCACAAGCAGGCCTACGAGCGGGTCGGCGGGCGGCAGGCTCGAGGCGGCCGGGGCACCCGAGGCTTCGAGCGCCGCCGCGTCGAAGTCGGCGCGCGGCGTCGCGCGTAGCGCTTCGAGCGCCGCCGCGGCCAGCAGGTCGAACAACTCGCCACGCCAGGGGCGGGACACGCGCAGGGTATCAGGCGTAACGACGGTGGGCGCTACTCCGGGAAACAGCCGGCCGACGAGAGGCCAGCCGGCGAGCGGTGCGGCGACCAGCAGCGACCGCATGTGGGCCGCCGTCAGAACGGCGCCGAGCCGCCCTCGCCTGCCAGGCGCGCCTTGAGGTCTTCGATGGCGACAACCGGCGCCGGGTCGATGCCGTACAGCAAGGCGAGGTAGAGCGAGGTGAAATCGCCCACGTAGGCGCTCGACAGCACGCGGGCAAGGGGCAGGACGCCACGCGCCGCGATGCGCACCAGACCGGCCACGCGCGGCTGCATGATCGAGGCCGTGAAGGCCAGCCGGCGGCGCAGACGCTCGTCGCCGGCGGGGTCGTCGAGCAGCACGAGAAAGGCGCGCCCTACCACGCCGGGATTGGTCGCCCAGCCGGCCAGCTCGTTGTGGTCGAGCTCGGGCAGCTCGTTGAAGAACGCCGGGGTCTCGGCGTTCTCGTTCAACTGACTCTTCCAGCGCCGCGCGGCCGGTACAGTGACGCCGGCGCCGTAGACGATCGGCAGACAATTGAGCAGGCGACGGGCGATCGTCTTGGCCTCGTTGTCGTCGTCTGCGACCTCCGGCGCCAACTCGCCGCGGAGCTCGGCGATGACCTCGATGGCCTCGGCCACCTGTTCGTCGAAGCCGTGCAGCAGGTCGGCCGCCTCGAGGGCGGCGCCGATAGGCGTCGACAGAAAGCCGATCGAGGCGCGCGGCTGAAGACCGCCCGGCACGGCGACGAGCGGCAGGTCGTGCCGCGCGGCGAGGGCGGCTAACCGCCCGCCCGATGTCACGCAGACGGGTCGGCAGCCGCGCGGCAACGCACGCGCCACACAGGAGAGGGTCTCTTCGGTGTTGCCCGAGTAGCTCACCGCGATCACCACGGTAGCCTCGGACACCCAGGCCGGCAGCTCGTAGCCGCGCACGACCTGGTAGGGCACCGGCATCCCGGAGATACAGGCGCCGATGACGTCGCCGCCGATCGCCGACCCGCCCATGCCACAGACCACGACACCGTCGGGCCTGCCCGACGGGACGAGCCGCTTGCCGGTGAGCGCGGCAACGGCGCGCGTGTAGCCGGCCTCGAGCTGCTCCGACAGCCGCGCGACCGCCTCGAACTCACTGCCGGTGTCGAGTGCGGCCACGCGCGCGGGGTCGAGCTCGCCCCGCAGCGCCCGTCCCTCTGCTCCCGGCGCGTCGACGGCGCTCATCCTCTTGCTCTGGGCGCGTCGATGGCGCTCATCGGGCGCTCCCGTCGATCACCGACAGCACGAGGTCGCGCTTTTCCTGCATCAGCGCCTCGCCGGTCGCGCCCAGGTTGAGCCGCAGGAGCGGTTCGGTGTTCGAGGGTCGCACGTTGAAGTGCCAGTCGGGGAAGTCGACCGAGACGCCGTCGAGGTGCTCGATCGTGCCGTCGGCGAAGCGCTGCTCGATACGCGCCAGGGTCGCCGGCACGTCGTCGACCCGCGAGTTGATCTCGCCCGAGATGAAGTAGGTGGCACGCAGCGGCGCGAGCAGCTCGGCCATCGTGGCGTGCTTGCGCGACAGCAGCTCGAGGATGAGCAGCGCCGGGATGAAGCCGGAGTCGGCGTTGTGGTTGGCCTGGAAGTAGTAGTGACCCGAGACCTCGCCGCCGAACAGCACCGACTCGCGCCGCATGCGCTGCTTGAAGAAGGCGTGGCCCACGCGGTTCACGAGGGGCACGCCGCCGGCCGCGCGAATGGTGTCGGGCACGGCCCGGCTGGCCCGCAGGTCGTAGAGGATGCCGGCGCCGGGGTGACGGACGAGCAGGGCTTCGGCCAGCAGTGCGGTGACGAAGTCGCCGGGCACGAACTCACCGTTCTCATCGATGAAGAAGCAGCGGTCGGCGTCGCCGTCCCAGGCGATGCCGAGGTCGGCCCCCTCGGCCACCACGCGCTCGCGCAGCTCGCGGCTGTTCTCTTCGAGCAGCGGGTTGGGGGCGTGATTGGGAAACCGGCCGTCGATCTCGAAGTAGAGCTCGACCCGTCGTATCGGCGTGCGGTCGAACAGAAGCGGCGCGAGCTTGCCGGCGGCGCCGTTGGCGGCGTCCATCACCACGTCGTAGGGCTGCAGGGCGTCGGCATCGACCTGGGCCAGCAGGTGACGCACGTAGTCGGGGTAGAGGTCGTCGGCGGCAAGCTCGGGCTCGGCCCCGGCCGCGACCTGGTCCATCTCGAGCACGCGGCGTTTGAGCTCGGGGATGCCGGCGTCGCCCGACAGCGGCAACGCTCCCTCGCCGACCAGCTTCATGCCGTTGTACTGGGGCGGGTTGTGCGACGCGGTCACCGCGGCGCCGCCGTCGAAGCCGCGGTCGGCGACGCCGAAGTAGAGCATCTCGGTCGGGATCATGCCGAAGCTCTCGACCTGCGCGCCGGCCGACTGGGCGCCCGCCGCGAAGGCGGCGGACAGTGCGGGCGACGAGACGCGCGGATCGTGGCCCACGGCAAGACGCCGCGCGCCGAGCTGCTGGGTCAGCGCGACGCCGATGCGCTGGGCGCCCTCGGCGTCGAGCTCCTGCGGGTAGAGACCGCGGACGTCGTAGGCTTTGAACACATCGGGCGAGACGGTCATCGGCCCTCCACTCTGTCGAACTCGCGAAACTTCATGCTGCCGTCGCCCAGGACCGTCCCTGGATACAGGCAGCATCCGTTGGCGATCACGTTGTCGGCGCCGATCCGGCAGCCGTCACCCACGACCGCGTTGAGAAGGTGGCTGTCGGGACCGAGCGAGGTTCCGCAGACCACGACGCTGCGCTGGACCACGGCCCGCTCACCGATGCTCACGCCGTCCTGCACGACCGACTCGACGATCTCGGCGCCGGCTTCGACGACGCAACCCGCGCCGATCACGGCCAACGGCCCCACGCGGCTGCCCGGGGCGAGGGTCGTGCCGCNNCACGACCCTCGCCCCGGGCGCCACGACGGCATCGGGAGCGATGTACAGATACGAGGCGCCGACGTCGCACGAGACGCTCGTCTCGAGCTTGCTCTGCAGCAGGTCGAAGTGGGCCTCGAGGTAGCTCTCGGGGGTGCCGATGTCGCGCCAGTAGCCGCCGCCCACGAAGGCGTGCAGGCTGCCGGCGGCGGCGAGCTGCGGAAACACGCCGCGCTCGATCGAGAGTTGGCGGCCGGCCGGGATCGTGTCGAGCACCTCGGCTTCGAGCAGGTACACGCCGGCGTTGATCAGCGCGCCGTGCGCCGGCACGCCGTAGTCGGCCCCCGGCTTTTCGAGGAACTGCTCGACGCGACCGCCGTCGGCGACTTCGACCAGGCCGTAACGGCGCGGGTCGTCAACCCGCGTCAGCAGGATCGTCGCCAATCCTCCCTGCTGCTCGTGAAAGGTGCGCATCGCGGTGAGATCGACGTCGGCGAGCACGTCGCCGTTCACGGCAAACAGGCAGCCTTCGTCGAGTTCATCCTGGACGTTCTTGATGGCGCCGGCCGTGCCGAGGGGCTGGTCTTCGACAACGTAGCGCACCTCGAGACCGTAGCGGCTGCCGTCGCCGATCGCCTCGCGCAGCGCGCCGGCCAGATAGCCGGCCGAGAACACGGCCCGCGCCACGCCGTGGCGGGCGAGATTCTCGAGGATGTAGCCCACGAACGGCCGGCCGACCAGCGGCACGACCGGCTTGGGCACGCGCGAGGTGATCGGCCGCAGCCGGGTGCCCTCACCGCCGACCAGAACGACGGCCTGAGCGCACGAAGAGGCGGCGGGCACGGGTTGGCCTACCTCGCCTCGTTGGAGGTGAGCGGCTCGCCGGCCACAACGTGATCGTCGACCGTGCCGATGCCGTCGTACGACAGTCCGGCCGCGGCGAGGCGTCCGGCGTCCAACGCGTTGCGGCCGTCGATCACATGCCTGCCGCGCATGCGCTCGCGAACGACGTTCCAGTCAAGCTCGATGAATTCGGGCCATTCGGTCACGACGATCGCCGCATCGACGCCGTCCAGGGCTTCGAGGGCGCTGGTGGCGATCTGGACATTGGGGAACAGGTCGACGCGCGAGCCGGGCGGCACCATCGGGTCGTAGGCCGAGACCAGGGCGCCTTCGGCGTGCAGGCGAGCGGCGAGCACTATCGAGGCCGCCTCACGCAGGTCGTCGGTGTGCGGCTTGAAGGTAAGACCCAGCAGTGCGACGCGCTTGCCGCGCAGCCGGCCCACGCGCTCCTGGAGCTTGCCGACCACGCGCCGCTTCTGCAGGTGGTTGACCTCGATGACGGCGTTCAGAAGCTGAAAGTGATAGCCCGTGTTGCCGGCGAGCTGCTTGAGCGCCTGCACGTCCTTGGGAAAGCAGGAGCCGCCGTAACCGATGCCGGCCTGCAGAAAGTACGGTCCGATGCGGTGGTCGAGGCCCATGCCGTCGGCCACGGAGCGCACGTCGGCGCCGACGGCCTCGCAGACGTTGGCGATCTCGTTGATAAAGGAGATCTTGGTGGCCAGGAACGCGTTGGAGGCGTACTTGATCATCTCGGCTGTGGGCACGGTCGTGCGCACGACAGTCGTCTCGATGGCGGCGAAGAGCCGCTGCACCTCGTCGCCGTCGGCTTCGCGGTAGGCGCCGATCACGATGCGGTCGGGGTGCAGCACATCGTCGACCGCGGCGCCCTCGCGCAGGAACTCAGGATTGGACACATAGCCGATCCCCGTGACCCCGGCGGCCTCGAGTTCGGCGGTGACGCGTTCGCCGGTGCCCACCGGCACGGTGCTCTTCATGACGAGCAGCCGCTCGCCGCCGCGAGAGCTTACATCGCGCACCACCCGGTCGACGCGCGACATGTCGGCGTCGCCCGACGGCGACGGCGGCGTATCGACGGCGACGAAGAGAATGCGGCAGCTCGCGCAGAGCTCGTCGTAGGAGGTGATGAACGACAGGTGGTCGCGGGCGCCAGCTATGAGCTCGTCGAGGCCGGGCTCGTAGATCGGTACGCGCCCGGCGCGCAGCGCCTCGATCTTGGCCTCGTCGACGTCGAGACAGACGACCTGGTGACCGAGATGGGCGAGGCAGACGGCCGTCACGAGGCCCACGTACCCGACTCCGACGACCCCGACGCTGCGTTGCGTTTGCGGCACGATCCCTACCTCCCTGACTCCCGCTCGCGGGCGCCTAGTCTACCACCATGGGACGCGGCTGCGCCCGGTCCTGCCGCCGCCGGCCCGCTCGTGCTGCGACACGCTACGGCGTGGCGGCCGGAGCCGAAGCGACGCTGAGCTCGTAGCTCGAGTTGTCGTCGTAGGGGTTGAGCGAGAGAGCGCGCCGAAACGACGTCGCTGCCTGATGTCTGAGCCCCAGGACGTTCAGTTGCATGAGGCCTAGCTCGTAGTAGGTCGCGTAGTTCTGCGGCTGCAGGCGGACCGCTTGCTCGAGAGTCGCCTGCGCCGTGGAACCGCGACCCTGCTGCTGCTCGACCAGAGCCAGCGTGAACAGCGGATCGACCGCGAGCGGATCGAGCCGGTGCGCGCGGCGCGCCTGCGTGACCGCCGCCGCGGTGTGGTTGTCACTGGCCAGGACGATGGACCTCGACAGCGCGCGATCTGAGAGGTAGGGCGCAAACCAGCTCAGGGCGACCAGCAGCAGCACCCCCGTGACCAGCACGCGAGAGGCGATGCCGAAGCGCAGGCGTCGGGGCTCGCGAGAGACGGCAGGGGGCGCGACCGGCGGGTCGTCGGGCGCGGCCGGCGTGACATCGCCGGGCGCCTGCGTGACATCGCCGGGCGCGGCCTGCGCGGCCAGCGTGGCATCGTCGGGCGCGCCCCGCGCCGCGTCGGAGGCACTCAGTGCGATGCCGGCGCGCGCGGCGGCGCGCTGATGGCGGACGAAGGCCGCACAGACCCCTGTCAGCAGCAGGAACGCGACCGCGGCGGCGGCCATGTCCCAGTCCCAGTCGATCGTCATGTGGGCCGCGAAGGCGACGATCGCGGCCTGCAGCGCGGCCAGCAGGCCGCGGTCGGCGTCGCGCGCCGCCCGGCCCAGCGGCCGCAGCGCGGCCACCAGCAGGCCGCCGACGGCCACGACGAACAGGACGAGCCCCACGAGGCCCAGCTCGCTCAGCACGTTGATCCACTGATTGTGGGTGTGCATGACGACGAACCCCGAGTTGGGGCGGTAGAGGTAGTTCGTGAAGCGGAAGGTGCCGGCGCCGGTTGCCGGCCAGCGGGTGATGCGGGAAGCTCTCGAGGCCTTCGCGGGGCGATGGCGATACGGCCGTCGTTGCCGAGCGCGAGCAGGCGGCCGGCGCCGTTGGTCGTCGAGGCGTCGGACGGGCTCGACGAGGTCAACTGGTCGAGGGCCTTGTTGACCAGTCCGCCGACGCCGCCATACCGCGCGGCGAAGGCCAGTCCTGCCACGCTCACGACGACCACGACGACGGCCAGCGTCAGGGCGCCGACGACGCGCCGCCGGCGACCGGCCAGCGGCACGGCGCGCGTGACGAGCGCCGCGGCCGTCTGGGCGACGATCGCGAGGCAGATCGCGGCGAGCGCCCAGCGTCCGAAGGCGTGACCCTGGGCGCTGCGCTAGGCGTCGCTGGTGGTGGCGTTGAAGAGCGTGCCGAGGTGGCGCGCGTGGTAGAGGGCCGCGGCCACGGGCGCCGCGGTCAGGGCCAGCGTGAGCGCCCCCTGCAGCCGCTCGTTGGTGAGCGCGAAGTAGACCACGAGGGCGACCACCAGAGCGAGCGTGCCGCCGCGCGAGAAGGTGAAGAACAGCGTAAAGACAAAGAGCGCGAGGCGCCCTCGAGCGCCGGCACGATCGCCATGACGAGCATGATGGCCAGCACGTTCCAGTAGCCGACCGGAGCGCTCAGACGGGCATACAGGTGAGCGTGCGTCACAACATCGGGCAACACTTTGCCGAGAAAGGCATAGACGGCCACGGGCACCATCGCGCAGACGTAGCCGTAGCCGGCGAGACGCAGCTGTACGGGCCCGGCCGGCGTCGCCGTGACGATGGCAGCGACGACGAAATACAGGGCGCTCGCGTCGAAGGCCAGCCACGACAGGTCGGGGCCCACCGACCAGGCGATCGACAGCCCCGCCCAGAGCGCAAACACAGCGAACGCCGCAAGGCCCACGAAAGCCGCCCGGCCGAGCGCCAAGCGGCGCGGCGCAAGCCACACCCAGGCGGCGGCCAGCGGCGTCAGTATGAATACGACCGGCGCCGTGCGGGAAAAGATATAGCCACCGGACAGAAACGAAAGGACAACGACGGCGGCGAGCAGCGCGACCGCGGGCAGCATGCTGGCGACGAGGCAAGCACGACGCGCGGCGGGGGACCTGCCCAAGCGGCGAGGCGCCGGTTCCGGCGTGTCGGCGGCGGTCGCTGCGGGCATGTGCTCCACGTGGGGCATTATACGTGCCGCGGCAGGCGGGCGGTCGCGTCTGACCGCCACGATAATAACGTGAAGCTCGTCGGGTCGGCATGGTATAAGCATTTGGTAGCGGATCGGACCGAGATTCGAAGCGCAGATGGAGGAGGTATCTCCATGAAGATGAAGATCGTGATCATCGCCGTCATGGTGATCGTCGCGATGCTCATGGTCGCGTCGGTCGCGCTGGCGGCGTCCAGCACCACCACGGCGATCATCCAAGAGGCGCAGGCCGGGCACATCGACGGCAACTACACTGCGGCTCAGGTCCAGGCCGCGTTGGCCTACGTGAAGGGCGACCCGACGCTGCAGCAGTACAGCAACGTCGAAGGTGTCCTCGAAGACTACCTGGCCAGCCTGCCCGCGCCCGCGGCCAAGACCGGCGGGCTGATGTTCACGGGCGGCTCGACCGTCGCGCTACTCGCCTTCGGTCTGGCCCTCATGAGCGGCGGCCTCGTCTTGCGCAGGCGACACGCGTAGGGCTGTTTCGAAAAGCGCGGTTCGAGCGTGCGAGCGCCCCGGAGACGGGGCGCTCGTCGTCTCAGGCGGGCATCGCCAGCGTGCTCCCCGAGCTCAATGCCCGAGGCCTCGCCGCAGGCGGCAGCCCGGTCGAACACGAACTCTGACCTCAGCTCGGCGACGCCCGAGGGGACTTCTTCCTATATCTTCGATCTGCCAGGGCGGTCGGCGATCTGCTTCAGCGCTCGGGGCGCGGGGGAGTGCCTCGCTTGAGATGGGGCCGTCGGCTTGCGATTCGCAGAGGCCGAGCACAGCCGCGACCCGGCGAGGGCGCGCGCCGACTTGCCGATCACTGCCCGCCCGCAAGTCCAACGGCAGCGTGTGGTGCGACCCAGCACGGCGGCGGCCTCCGCGCCGCAGCGCCGACGACAGTCGCGGCGCCTTTACGTCTGCGTCGCGGCGTCGCCGCATCTGCCCTGAACCCGCAGCTTCGTCCCGCGTCGCACGAACAATTGCAGTCACCTGCGACGCCATATAGGCTAAGGGGTGCCACACTGGGGTGACCTGCCGCTCGCCGGCGGGCTGAAAGGAGGCAGGCTGATGAGATCACCATCCAAGGGTGCAATCTACCGGCGTTTGGCACTGGTCGTGCTGGCGATCGCCGTGGTCGGCCTGGTCGCCGTGCCGGTCGCCCTCGCCGACAGTTCGAGCATGATCCTCGCGGGTCTGGTCCACGGCACGTACTACGGTGGCCAGCGCGCGATCGCGGCGACCGTGACCGTACCTGACCCGACGACGGGGCCGGCGCTCGCCACCACCCAGGCCACCACGGACGGCTTCTTCATCATGGTTGTCCCGTTCAGCGGGCTGCCCCTCTACTACAGCGACTTCACGGTCACAGCGACCGCACTCTCGCCGAAATTGGCGGACTGGTCGAGCTTCTTCAGCACCGGCACGGCGCCCTTTGAGTTCATCGCCGGCGGGGCTGTCGGCGTCCGCCTCAACATGGTCGTCAAGAACACCAAGGTGAGCGGCACCGTCTGGAACGCCAAGACCAAGAAGGCGCTGAAGGGCGTCAAGGTCACGGTCGGCAACAAGTCGGTCACGACCTCCACGAAGGGCAAGTACTCGCTCGCCATCGGCCTGTGGCCGGCGACCAAGTACCGGGCCACGTTCGCCAAGAAGGGCTTCTACTCGGTCGTCAAGACGTTCAGCAGCGCACCCGGCTCGGGCGTCAGCGTGAGCGTGGTGCTCAAGGCGAAGTGAGCCAGACGACGACGCGCACCGAGGCGACGGCGCCCGAGGCCGAGCTCGTCGCGGCGCTTTTCGCGCGCCGCGACGAGCTCGACGGCACCGGCGCAGACTGGTCAGTCTCATGAGACGTCGTGGCGTTGCCTGGCTGCCGTATCTGTGCTTGGCCGCGCTGGCCGTCGCTGCGTTCTGGTCGCCGCCGGCGGCTCGTGCGGCCACGGTGCTGCGCGGCGTCGACGACGTGTCGCTGCCCACGCTGGCACCCGCCCCGCGCGCCCGGCATCTCCATGAGATCAGAAGCGAGCTGCGCGCCTCGGTGCTGCGCGTGGACTGCCAGTGGCCGCTCGCCGAACCGACCCAGGGGCAGTACAGCGACGTCGACGACTCGGGCTACCTCTCCGGCCTCGAACAGACCGTCGCCGACGCTCACAACCTGGGACTCAAGGTGATCGTCACCATGGACTTCGTGCCGAAGTGGGCCTCCGACTCGGCGTACTGGGACGATCCGCCGCCGGGCTACAGCAACGGCTATCAGACGTTCTACCCGATGGCGGCCGGCGCGCGCGTCGACTACGAGGCCTTTGCCAGGCACCTTGCGACAAAGCTCAAAGGCGAGGTGCTGGGCTACGAGGCCTACAACGAACCGAACCTCTGGCCGCATCTCTATCCCCAGCGCACCGACGACCTCTGGTTCGCGGCGCGTGTGTACCTGAAGTACCTCAAGGCCTTCGGGGCCGGCGTGAAGGCCGGCGATCCCGGCGCCCAGGTGATCGCCGGTGCGACGGCGCCGACTGGCACCAACGACAACTACCGCACGGCGCCGCAGACCTTCGCCGCCGAGCTCAAGGCTCTTGGCGCCGGCGCTTACTTCGACGTCTACTCCCATCATCCGTACGTGCCCGGAGGCGCCGCCGACATGGACCCGGGACTGCCCCCTGCGTTCCCGCTCCACACAGTGTCGCTCTCAAACATCGGCACGCTGCTCAAGATCTTTCCCAAGAAGCCGTTCTACCTGACCGAGTACGGTTTCTCTACTGAGCCCAGCGTGGCCTTCGGTGCCCCGGTGACCGAGGCCCGGCAGGCCGCCTACCTGACCAAGGCCTACGCGCTGGCCGCGCGCCACGCGCAGATCAAGCTGCTCGTCTGGTACCTGCTGCAGGACACCTCGCCGACCGGCAAGGCGACCAGTCCGTACGGCTGGTATCTCGGGCTGCGCCGCGTGAGCGGCACGGCCAAGCCGGCTTGGTATGCCTTCGCCCGCGGCAACCACATCACGCTCTCGGCGCCGCTGCGCGCGCGGCGCGGCAGCCGCATCGGCCTGCGCGGCTGGTACACCTGCGCGAGCATTGGCGGCGTGCCNNGCGCCGTGACGACCGGCGCCGGCGGCGCCTACGCAGCGCGCGTGACCCTCAGTGCGACGGAGCGCCTGCGGGTCGTGTTCACCGGTGTCACGACGAGCCGCCAGCGCCTCGTCGTGGCACGGTAGGACAGATCGGCTGGTGGGCCTACCTGCCATGAGAAGGGGTTGCTACGTTCGACCGCGCGAATCGACTCGCGCTGCGGCCGGCGCCGCGTCGCGAGGCCGTGAGCGGACCGGCGTCATCAAGGACGCATCGCAGGGCGAGCGAGGAGTGGGGGCCTACCGCCCCGGGCGTCGCTGACTTCTCCTTCGGTCCGAAAACCATAACCTCGGGGTGGACCGATTTCAGGGGGTCAGGTCAGCTGTTTCGCTCGACATCAGCGTCCGGTACGTCCTCGACGGTCCGACGAGCCGGCACAACAACGCCTGTCCGCTGCGCGCGTTTGGCGCTAAGGCCCAGGCGGCTGCCGTTACCTTTGGCTGAGGTAGAGTCGTAGTAGCCGCTGCCGGAGCCCGAGCCGTAGCCGTAGCCGTACGAGTATGACGTCGAGCGGCCGCGATGCTGCAGCACTACCACACCCAGCAGCCGCGTCGGCAGGTGCTGGAGCTGCTCAGCGGCCGCTCGCAGCGCGGGCCGCTTGACGCGCGAGGGATCGACGACGAAGACGAGACCGTCGACCGCGCCGGCGATCGCCGCGGCGTCGCCCACGGCCAGGAAGGCCGGCGTGTCGACGATGACGAGATCGGCGTGGCGCTGATATGCCTCGATGAGGTGGGCGAACGTACGCGAGGCGACGATCTCGCCCGGGTTCGGCACTTTGGGCCCCTGCGTGAGCACATACAATCCAGGAGGCCGATCAACGCCATCCCCCGGCACACCGCCGTGCGCCTCATCGAGCGCCTTGATGTCGACGCGTTGCAGCGCCTCCATCGGTTTGTGCGTGCCGGTGACGACCGTCGAGAGGCCGCGCTCGTTGCCCAATCCAAGATACTCCTGGATGCGCGGCCGCCGCAGATCGCCCTCCAGCAGGATGACTCGGCGGCCGGCCAGGGCCGCCGCCACGGCCAGGTTGCAGGTAGTGACGCTCTTGCCCTCGCCCTGTTGGGAACTGGTGACGGCCAGCGAATGCACATCGCTGTCCAGAGCCAGAAAGTCGAGGTTGCCGCGCAGCACGCGAAAGGCCTCGGCCACGTGCCCGCCCGGATCGGAGAGCGTCACCACCGGCTGCTTGTCTGCCGACTGGCGGATAGGTGGGATACGGCCGATGATGGGGCGGCCGAGGATGCGCGCCACCTCGTCCTGACCCCGTAAGCGAGTGTCGAACTGCTCGAGCAGAAAAGCGAGGCCGATGGCGACGAAGAGGCCCACGGCCAGGCCGAGGATGGCGTTGCGTAGCGGCTTTGGTGCATACGGCGCGGCGGGCAGCGCGGCGGGCACCACGA
>PKYM01000052.1:0-3491 GCA_003132645.1 Actinomycetota bacterium
CGCTCTTTCTGCAGCCCACGAGCATCGATCTGCGCGAGCGCTTCGCGCCGGCCATCACGGTGATCGACTGCGGTGCGCTCACCGCCTCGCCCAAGGTCGACGGCGCGCGCTCCGAGGCGTTCGTCGGCATCGATCTCGAGTGCCGCCTCGTGCTGATCGTCGGCACGATGTACGCCGGCGAGATCAAGAAGTCGGTCTTCACCCTGCTCAACTACCTGCTGCCCAAGCGCGACGTGCTGCCCATGCACTGCGCCGCCAACGTTGGCCGCGGCGGCGACACGGCGCTCTTCTTCGGGCTCTCGGGTACGGGCAAGACGACCCTGTCGGCCGACCCGCGCCGCCATCTCATAGGCGACGACGAACACGGCTGGAGCGAGCACGGCGTGTTCAACTTCGAGGGCGGCTGCTACGCCAAGGTGATCCGCCTCTCGGCGAGCGCCGAGCCGGAGATCGTGCGGGCGGTGCGCTTCGGCTCCATTCTCGAGAACGTCATCATCGATCCGTGGACGAGGGCGATCGCCTACGACGACGACTCGATCACCGAGAACACGCGGGCCACCTACCCCGTCGACCACATCCGCGGCCACGTCGTGGCGGGCATGGGCGGTCACCCGCGCAACGTCTTCTTTCTGGCCTGCGACGCCTACGGCGTACTGCCGCCGATCGTCCGGCTCACGCCCGAGATGGCGAGCTACCACTTCCTCTCCGGGTTCACCTCGAACCTGGCCGGCGCCGAGACCGGCGTGACCGAACCGATGCCGACCTTCTCGGCCTGCTTCGGCGCGCCCTTCATGCCGCGCCCGCCGGCCGTCTACGCCGGACTGCTGGCCGACCGCCTGCGGCGCCACGGCACGGCCTGCTGGCTCGTGAACACGGGCTGGAGCGGCGGGCCCTACGGCGTGGGACGGCGTATGAAGATCTCCCTGACGCGGCGCCTGCTGGCCGCCGCCCTCGACGGCGCGCTCGACGAAGCGACGTCGCACCCCGACCCGGTGTTCAGGATGCTCGTGCCCGATTCGTGCCCCGGCGTGCCGGCCGATGTCCTCTCGCCGCGTGCGACCTGGGCCGACGGCGCCGCCTACGACGCCCAGGCCCGCCTGCTTGCCGGGCGCTTCGCCGCGAACTTCGAGAAGTACCGGGCGGCCGTGCCGGCGGCCGTCGCGGCGGCGGGACCGCGGGAGGAGTAGCTCCGCGGCAACAACGCGGCTTGGCGATACGTTGGTTTGTAACTCACAGATACGGGAAACTCCTGCAAATCACCTTAAGGAGGACCCATGTGTTATGGGTACAGCGGCTACTCCGACCGCTGGTGGGAGGATGCCGATGAGCGCCGTCGGCTAGAAGTAGACAGGCGGCACCAGGAGTCCGAGCGACTTACGCGGCAGGCGCGGGAGCGCGAGTTCGAGCGCCAGCGCCGCGAGGTACTGCGGGCTAGACAGGACGCGCAGCTCCGGCGCCTGGAGTCGGAGATGCTGGAGACGATCGACGTCGAGAAGGACGTCGGCGAAGATGCAGACCAGCGGGTGAAGACACGCCACCGCTGACCGACGGGCGGGGCGGGTGGAAACACACGCTGCCGCTGACCGACGGACGGGGCGGGCGAGAGCCCGCCCCGTCCATTTTCTACTTCACCAACGCCTCGGCGAAGGTCTTCAGGTCCATGGCGCGATGCACCCTGATACGGGCCAGCGTAAAACGGTTGCTCGGCGTGGCCAGGCCCTCGATGGTCGTGGTCGCGCCCTTGAACCCGGCCGCCCTCACCGCGGCGATCACCGCGGCGTCGTAGGCGCCGGACGGGTAGCAGAAAAACGAGACTCGCTCGCCGGTCAGCGCCTGCAGCNNTGGGTGAGGGTGTGGTCGTCGATCTCCCAGCGGGCGCGCACCAACGCGTGCACGAGCGGCACCGGCAGGTCGCCGTGGGGGCGCACCGCGTTCAGGCAGAGGTTGAGCACGCCAGGCCACCCGATGCGCTGCAGGATCGGAGCGGCCACCCTCCAGTCGCTGCGGTAGCCGTCGTCGAAGCTCAGAACGACGGGTTTGGCCGGCAGCCGCCCCCTGCCGTGCCAGAACGCGACGAGCTGCGACAGCGTCACGGCGGTGAACCGGTGGGCTTCGAGGTAGCGCATCTGCGTCACGAAGTCGTGTTGCGACACGAACAGGTCGGGATACGGCTCGCCGGCGGGCGGCGTGCCGATCACGTGATACATGAGGATCGGCACAGCCATGTGCCGCGGTCCGCGGACCATTCTGGGCCTGGCGGCGGCGCCGAAGTGGCCGACGCCGTGTGGCAGCGCGATCAGCGTGGCATGCGGCGTTGGGCTTGTCGCCGGCGCTGGACTCGTCGATGCGGTCGGCGACCCCGCAGACGACGCCGCGCCGGTCGGGGCCGAGCCGGACGGGGCCAAGGTTGCATTGGCCTGGGGACTCGTGGTCGCGGCTCCGCTTCCGCCGAAGACCGTCCAAGCGCCGAGGCCCGCGACTGCCAGCGCCACCAGGGCCGCGATCACGACCAGCCATCTCCGCACGTTCCAGCCCCTTCGTCGACGTCGCTTGCTCGCAGACACTGACTCCCACAGTCACCGTTGACGGTGGCCCAAACTGTCAACTGCCGATGCATCCCGGCAGGCTGGGTGTGGTCCCGGCTACCATGGCCAATTGGCCAAGAAGTTGTTCAATTGGACATGGTAGGCGAAAAGGGACCAGTCTGCGCGGAAGCGACCGGCGGTCGACCGGCCGCGAGGGGCGAAGGCGGCGCCTCCGGTTGAGGCCGCGCCTTCGGTTGAGCCTTCGGTTGAGTGCGACCCAGTGGGGTAGACTCCCGCCATGAAACTCGCAGCAGTCCTTGCCGCCGTCGACCGGCTCGCGCCCTTCGAGCTCGCCGAGCCGTGGGACAGCGTCGGGCTGCAGGTCGGCGATCGCGATGCCGAAGTGCGCGCCGTGCTGGTCGCCCTCGACCCCACGATCACGGCGCTCGAACACGCGGCGCGGCGCGGCTGCCAGGTGTTGCTCGTCCACCATCCGCTGGTGCGCGAGCCGATCGCGGCGGTCACCGCCGACAGCCACCCGGGCAGCCTCATACTGCGGGCCGCGCGCGAGGGCGTCGCTCTGGTGGCCGCCCACACCAACGTAGACAAGGCCCACGGCGGCCTCGCCGACATCGTTTGCGCGGCCCTCGGCCTCGAGGGCACCAAGCCGCTGGCGCCGGCGCGCATGGACTGGTTCAAGCTGGTCGGTTTTGTGCCCGAAGACGACCTCGCAGCGGTGCGCACGGCGATCTTCGCCGCCGGCGCCGGCACCATCGGCGACTACATCCATTGCTCGTTCACGATGCCGGGCGAGGGCACCTTTCAGCCCAGCGAGCGCGCTCATCCGAGCATCGGCGAGGTGGGCAAGGAGCAGCGCAGCGGCGAGTGGCGCCTCGAGGCCGTGTTCCCGCGGTCGCTGCGGCGCGCCGTGACCGACGCCTTCGTCGCGGCGCACTCCTACGAGGA
>PKYM01000052.1:3578-4149 GCA_003132645.1 Actinomycetota bacterium
GCGCCTCGCTGATCGACGAGGCCGCGGCGGCCGGGGTCGACGCGCTGGTCACGGGCGACATCAAATACCACGACGCCGACCGCGCCGATCGCCTTGGCCTGGCGCTGATCGACGTGCCCCACGAGATCGCCGAAAGCTATGCGATGCAGCACTGGACGGTGCAGCTTGCCGAAGAGCTGCGTCGCGACAAGGTGACCGTGACGTTCCTGGAGCAGCCGCGACGCCTGTGGCGCCGTCTCGCTCTGACCGCCGAGATCGAGGAGGCCACGACCGCTTTGTCCAACCTGCACAACCACTCAGACGAGTACAGCCTGCTGTACGTCGACGGCGGCTCGCGCGGCAATCCGGGGCCGGCCGCCGTCGGTGGCTGTCTGCTCAGCTCCGACGGCGAGCTCCAGGAGGAGTTCTCCGACACGATCGGCCGGGCCACCAACAACGTGGCCGAATACCAGGCGCTGATCAACGGCCTCGAGCTGGCCCTCGACCGCAAGGTCCGCAAGCTCACGGTGCACTCCGACAGCGAGCTCATCTGCCGCCAGCTCACCGGCCAGTACAAGGTCAAGGACGCCAC
>PKYM01000052.1:4223-4492 GCA_003132645.1 Actinomycetota bacterium
CTGCGCGGGTGTAGCTCAGTTGGCTAGAGCGTCTGCTTGCCATGCAGAAGGTCGAGGGTTCAAGTCCCTTCACCCGCTCCAGAACTCCTTCGCCTGAGGCAGAGGACAGAAGCCTAGAGCTCTGTCGTCTGCCTTTCGTCTGAGGGGGGTGCGCCTCGCCGCCTTCGGGGTTCGGCGACTGGGCGCGACGCACGTTGCGCCGGGGCGGCGTAGCCAAGTGGTAAGGCAGAGGTCTGCAAAACCTCCATCACCGGTTCGACTCCGGTCGC
>PKYM01000087.1 GCA_003132645.1 Actinomycetota bacterium
CCGCCCGCCCCGGCCCCGCCGCCCACTCGCGCAGGCCGGCCGTCGGCTCGACGACCAGCTCGAGATCGACGGCGTCGGCAAAGCGGCGCATCGCTTCGAGACGGCGCGCGTGCTCGTCGGGGGGCTGGATGTTGGGATTGGCAAAGAAGGCCAGCGGCTCGAGGCCGGCGGCGCGAAACCAGGGCACGGCGACCGTGCTGCAGGGCCCGCAACAGGCGTGGATCAGGATCGTCTCCATGAGCCCGATTATACGCGCCGCGCCGCTCGCGCCGTTCCGCCGCGTCGGCGCGCCCCCGGCCTACTCGAACAGCTTGCCGGCCTCGCGAGGCGGCGCGTCGAGGCCGCAGTGACGCAGGCCGGCCGAGGTGACCACGCGGCCGCGCGGGGTGCGCTGCAAAAAGCCGCGCATGATGAGGTACGGCTCGTAGACGTCCATCAGGGTGTCGGACTCCTCGCCCAGCGCCACGGCCAGCGTGTCGAGGCCCACCGGGCCGCCGTCGAACTTCTGCACGATGGTCAGCAGGATGTCGCGGTCGAGCTTGTCTAAGCCCTCGTGGTCGACTTGGAACAGGTCGAGGGCGGCGAGACAGATCTCGAGGCTGATGGCGCCCTGGTGGCGCACCTCGGCGAAGTCGCGCACCCGGCGCAGCAGGCGGTTGGCGACGCGCGGCGTGCCCCGCGAGCGGGCGGCGAGCTGGGTCGCCGATTCGTCGTCGATCTCGACGCCGAGGATGCCGGCCGAGCGGCGCACGATCGCGGCGAGCTCGTCTTCGGCGTAGTACTCGAGCCGCTGCCACACGCCGAAGCGATCGCGCAGCGGCGTCGTGAGCAGGCCGGTGCGCGTAGTCGCTCCGATCAGCGTGAAGGGCGGCACCGAGAGCCGGATGCTGCGCGCCGCCGGTCCCTCGCCGATCATGATGTCGATCTCGTAGTCTTCCATCGCGGGGTAGAGCACCTCTTCGATGGCCGAATTCAGCCGGTGGATCTCGTCGACGAACAGCACGTCGCCCTGCTGCAGGTTCGTGAGGATGCCGGCGACGTCGACCTTGCGTTCGAGCGCCGGCCCGGAGGTCGTGTGGCAACTGACCTCGAGCTCGTTGGCGATGATGGCGGCGAGGGTCGTCTTGCCCAATCCGGGCGGTCCGGCCAGCAGCACGTGATCGAGGGTGTCGCCGCGGTTGCGCGCCGCCTGCACGAAGATCTCAAGCTGTTCCTTGACGGCGGTCTGACCGACGAAGTCGGCGAAGCGCTTGGGCCGCAGCGACTTGTCGAAGTCGCGTTCTTCGGGCATCTCGACGGGGTCGGCGATGCGGCGGGTGTCATCGCTTGCCACGGCTACGTCGCCTCCTTCTTGGTGAGCGCATAGCGCACGAGCTCTTCGAGCGGTGCGCCCACGGGGGCGCCCTGCAGGGCCGCCTCGGACTCGCGCAGCGTGAGACCCAGGTTCTGCAGAGCGACCCGCGCCTGCAGGAAGGGGTCGGTCACGGCCGCGGCGGGCTCGCCGTCGGTGGCCGGCGTCGACCGTGAGTCGAGCTCGAGAGCGACCTTGTCGGCGAGCTCGATCACGAGCCGCTGGGCGAGCTTCTTGCCGATCCCCGGGATGGACTCGAAGCGCTTGTCGTCGCCGCGCAGGACGGCCGCCTCGAGGTCTGGCACCGAGTAGGCCGAAAGGATCGCCAGGGCGACCTTGGGGCCCACACCGCTGACCGCGATCAGGGTCGTGAAGAAGCGCCGTTCGCGCGCACTCTCGAAGCCGAAGAGCTGCAGAGCATCTTCGCGCACGTTGAGGTAGGTGTGCAGGTAGACCTCGTCGCCCAGGCGCCCCGACAGACCCGACGACAGCCGCCCGGGCACCAGCACGCCGTAGCCCAGGCCGCCGGTCTCGATCACGACGCGATCGACGCCCACGTCGGCGAGCCGGCCCCGCAGCGAGACGATCATGCCGTCTCCCGCCGGGTCACGACGGAGCTCGCCGCCACAGACATCACCTGGCGTTCAACTGGCGCAGCAGCGCACTCGCGTGGATGTGGGTGATGGCCACGGCCAGCGCGTCTGAGGCGTGGTCGGGCTGCACGATGCGGGGCAGCGAGAGCAGCACCTTGGTCATCTCCTGGACCTGGACCTTGTTGGCCCGACCGTAGCCGGTCACCGCCTGCTTGACGGCCAGCGGCGTGTAGTCGAAGCAGGGCAGATCGCGCTCGCCGGCGGCCAGGATGATGGCCCCGCGGGCGTGTCCCACGGCCAGTGCCGTCTTGACGTTGACATTGACGAAGAGCTCCTCGAGCGCCACGACCGCGGGGTGGAAGCGGTCAATCAGACTCAGGATCTCGTCGTGGATCTGACGCAGGCGCAGCGGCGTTTCGGTGCGGGCCGAGGTGACGATGCAGCCGTGCCCGAGCGACCGCAGTTTGTTGCCCTGGTTTTCGATCACGCCCCAGCCAGTGCTCGCCGTGCCTGGATCGATGCCCAGGACGACTATGATTTCTCCCTCGTGCCGCTGCTCTCGCATGGCCACCCCCTCGGACTCGCGATCGGCGTGCACGGTCGGCGAGCCCACCCGCCGCGCACAACGGCACTGCTATCCGGCGACGGCCTCGAGGACCTCGTCGGAGATGTCGAAGTTGGCATATACCTCTTGCACGTCGTCGCTGCCTTCGAGGGCGTCGATCAGCCTGAGCGTCTTGCGGGCGTCGGACTCGTCGAGCTTGACCGTGGTCTTGGGGATCATGGTGAGCTCGACCTGCTCGCACTCGATGCCGGCCGCCTCGAGCGCCTCGCGCACCGGCGTCAGCGCCCCGGGTTCGGTGATCACCTCGATGGTCTTGCCGTCGACTGTGACGTCGTCGGCGCCGCCTTCGATGGCCGCCTCCATGACCGCGTCTTCGCCAAACCGGCTGCCGTCGACTGCGATCGAACCGCGCCGCTCGAAGATCCAGGCAACCGAGCCGGGCCCGCCGAGGCTGCCGTTATGTTTGGTGAAGATGTTGCGCACGTCGGCCGCCGAGCGGTTGCGGTTGTCGGTGAGCACCTCGACGATGACCGCCACGCCGCTCGGGCCGTAGCCCTCGTAGAGGATCGCTTCGAAGGAGGCGCCGCCCTCTTTACCGGCGCCGCGCTCGATGGCGCGGTCGATGTTGTCTTTGGGCATGCTGTAGGAGCGCGCCTTTTCGATGGCGGCCGCCAGCGCGGCATTTGAGGCTGGATCGGCGCCGCCCTCTTTGGCGGCCACCATGATCGCGCGGGCCAGCTTTGAGAAGAGCTGACCCCGCTTGGCGTCTGCCGCGCCCTTCTTGTGTTTGATCGTCGACCACTTGGAATGCCCGGACACTACGAGACCACCTCCTCGGTCGGCGCGCCGGCGCGTAGGCCGGTCGCCTCCGTCGTGCTCGTTGCTTCGCGCACCATCGTGAGGAACGCGTCATGCATCCTTGTATCACCGGTCAGCTCCGGGTGGAAGGCCGTGACCAGCACCCGGCCCTCGCGAGCGGCCACCGCGTGACCGCCATGGCTGGCGAGGATCTCGACCCCCGGCCCGCTGCGTTCGATCCACGGCGCCCTGATGAAGACGGCCCGCAGCGGCGGCGGCCCGAGCGAGGCGACCTCGAGATCTGCCTCGAAGCTGCACACCTGCCGGCCAAAGGCGTTGCGCCGAGCCACGATGTCGATCAGACCCAGCAGCGGCCGGTCGCCTTCGACGATCTCGGAAGCCAGCGTGATGAGACCGGCACACGTGCCGAACACCGGCATGCCGGCCGCCGCGCGCGCCCGGATAGGCTCGACCAGGTCGTAGTGACGCATGAGCTTGCCGATCGTCGTGCTCTCGCCGCCGGGGATCACCAGAGCGTCGACCGCGTCGAGTTCGGCCGCTTGTCTGATCTCGGTGGTCGCGGCGCCCAGCGCTTCGAGCATGGCGCGGTGCTCGCGAAAGTCGCCCTGCAGCGCGAGCACCCCGATACACGGCGACGCGCCGCCGCCACGGCCCGCGGCCGGGAACTCGGGCGACAGGATCGCGTCGCGGCGATGCGCCAGTACGTAGCTCGTCACGCTCGTGGCCGTCGCGCCCGCTAGCCGCGGAACTGGATCTTCTCGTCGATGGCCATCTTGGCGGCCTCGATGCCGAACATGGCCTCGCCCAGCCC
>PKYM01000141.1 GCA_003132645.1 Actinomycetota bacterium
ACCCTCGAGAACGAGTGGCGCGAATTCAAGGTGTTCCAGCTCAGCGATACCGTGCTCACCGCCCGCGAGAAGCATCTCATCGGCTACGCCGTGGCGGCTGCCATCCACTGCCCCTATTGCTCCTACTTCCACCAGAGCGCCACCGCGATGATGGGCACCACTACGGCGCAGCTCGAGGAGGCCAACCGCATGGCCAGCGACACGGCCAAATACAGCACCTACCTGCACGGNNCTGCAGGTCGACCTCGGCGACTTCAAAAAGCAGACCAACGAGATCGGCGAGTACCTCACCGAGCAGGCCGGCAAGCAGGCCGCCTGAAGGCTGAGAGAGACCTCCGGCAAGACCGACCGAGGGGGTCGGCGGGCGCCCGCAAGGGCGCCCGCCGACCCCCTCGGTTTGCGTGGACTTGACCGCGCCAATCGGATAGCCTTGACCGCGTGAGTGAGACGATGCATGTCCGCGTATATGTGACCCCCAAGCACGGCATCCTCGACCCCCAGGGTGTGGCTGTCGAGCGCTCGCTGCCGGCCCTCGGGTTCGACGGCGTGAGCGGAGTGCGCGTGGGCAAGTTCATCGAGCTGCAGATCGACCTGGCCGACGGCACACCCGCTGACCAGGCGCGCAGCGAGATCGACGAGATGTGTCGCAAGCTGCTCGCCAACCCCATCATCGAGGACTACACGTTCACCGTCGACCAGGCGTGAACCCGGCCCTCCCGCTTCCCGTCCGTTCGCCTCTCGCCGCGGCTTTCGCATGAGCGCGTCGGGCGGCCATACGGCGCGCATCGGGGTCGTGGTCTTTCCCGGCATCAACACCGACCACGACACCGCCCGCGCGATCAGCACCTTCGCCGACGCCGAACCGGTCTGGCTGTGGCACAAGGACACCGACCTGCGCGGCGTCGAGGCGATCGTCATTCCCGGCGGCTTCTCTTACGGCGACTACCTGCGCTGCGGCGCCATCGCCCGCTTCAGCCCGATCATGGGCGCGATCGCCGACTTCGCCGCCGCCGGCGGCCTCATCATGGGCATCTGCAACGGCTTTCAGATCCTGACCGAAGCGCACCTGCTGCCCGGCGCCCTCATCCGCAACATCGGCCTCAAGTTCGTCTGCCGCTACGTCGACCTGCGCGTCGAAAACGCCGGCACGCCGTTCACCCAGACGGCCGAGCCCGGCGACGTGCTGCGCGTCGTGGTCAAGCACAACGAGGGCAACTACCGGGTCGACCCCGAGACCCTCGCCGCGATGCGCGCCAACGGCCAGGTCGTGTTGCGCTACTGCGAGCCCGACGGCACCGAGCGCGACGACTGCAGCCCCAACGGCGCCCTCGACGGCATCGCCGGCGTCTGCAACGCCGACTTCAACGTCTTCGGCCTCATGCCGCACCCCGAGAACTCGGTCGAGCCCGGCCTTGCCGGCGGCACCGACGGCCGGGTCTTCTTCCAGTCGATCCTGAACGAGGTGCGCGATATGGCGGCGGCCCGATGAGCACGACCGAGGCGCGCCGCGCCACCCTCGAGGCGGCCGTCAAGCTGGGCCTGACGGCCGACGAATACGCCCACATCCGCGAGATCCAGGGCGGCGAGCCAACCTACGTCGAGCTCGCCATCTACTCGCTCATGTGGAGCGAGCACTGCAGCTACAAACACTCGCGGCCCGTCCTCGGCCGCTTCCCCACGACCGGCCCGCGCATCCTGCAGGGGCCCGGCGAGAACGCCGGCATCATCGACGTCGGCGACGGCTGGGCCGTGGCCATGAAGGTCGAAAGCCACAACCACCCGTCGGCGGTCGAGCCCTTCCAGGGCGCCGCCACCGGCGTCGGCGGCATCGTGCGCGACATCTTCACCATGGGCGCGCGGCCCATCGTCAGCCTCGACTCGCTGCGCTTCGGCGAGATCGACGGCGCCGCCAACGCGCGCCAGCGGTTCCTGTTCGACGGCGTGGTCGGCGGCATCGGCTTCTACGGCAACTGCCTCGGCATCCCCACGGTGGGCGGCGAGATCTACTTCGAGCCGAGCTACGAAGGCAACTGTCTGGTCAACGCCATGTCGGCGGGCCTCATGCGCGCCGACCAGATCGTGCGCGCCTTCGCCAGTGGCCCCGGCAACCACGTCATGCTGATCGGCTCCAAGACGGGCCGCGACGGCATCGGCGGCGCCTCGGTGCTGGCCAGCCAGGAGTTCGACGAGACCCTCGAAGAAAAGCGTCCCAGCGTGCAGGTCGGCGACCCCTTCACCGAAAAGAAGCTGATCGAAGCCTGCCTCGAGCTGCTCCATCGCGGCCTCGTGGTGAGCATGCAGGATCTAGGCGCCGCAGGCCTCACCTCGTCGTCGTCGGAGATGGCCAGCAAGGGTCGCGTGGGCCTCGACCTCCACGCCGACCGGGTGCCGCTGCGCGAGGCCGACATGGAACCNNCTCGACGCCACGGTGATCGGCGAGGTCACCGACTCCACGATGCTGCGCATCTACTGGCACGGCGAACGCGTCGCCGACATCCCGGCCCGGCGCCTGGCCGACGATTCGCCGGTGATCCGCACGCCCTCGTTCAAGCCTGACTATCTGGTCGACGAACCGCTGGTCGTCAGCGACCACGCCTACCCGGCGCCGCCCGACGCAGGCGCCGCCCTACTCGAACTGCTGGCCGCGCCCAACATCGCCAGCAAGCGCTGGGCCTACGAACAGTACGACTACATCGTCCAGGCCAACACGGTCCAGATCCCAGGCTCCGACGCCGCGGTGCTGCGCATCAAGGGCACGCCGCGCGGCATCGCCTTCGTCAACGACTGCAACGGGCGCCACTGCTACCTCGACCCCTATCGCGGCGCCAAGGCCGCGGTCGCCGAAGCGGCCCGTAACCTGAGCTGCGTCGGCGCGCTGCCGGTGGCCGTCACCGACTGCCTCAACTTCGGCAACCCCGAAAAGGGCGACATCTACTGGACCTTCGAGCAGGCCGTCGAGGGCTTGGCCCAGGCCTGCGAGGCCTTCGACACGCCGGTCGTGTCGGGCAACGTGAGCTTCTANNAAGCACTGCGACGCGCGCTTCAAGGATGAAGGCGACGTCGTGGCGCTGCTCGGCCCGGCGGCCGACGCCTGGCTCGACGGTTCCGAGTATCAGAAGGTCCGCTTCGGCCGCGTCGAAGGGCGCGTGCCCGACGTCGACCTCGACCTCGAAAAGGAACTCCAGCGGGTGCTGCGCGAAGGCATCGGCGCCGGCCTCATAAAGAGCGCCCACGACTGCGCCGAGGGCGGCCTGGCCGTAGCGCTGGCCGAATGCTGCATCGCCAGCGGCGTCGTGGGCGGCGCGCTGACGGCGGCTACGCCGCCGTCGCTCGGCGCCGCCCTCACCGTGCCCGCCGGCGCGCTGCGCGCCGATGTGGCGCTCTTCGGCGAGGGCCCCACCCGCGTCATCGTCACCTGTGCGCCCGGCGACGCCGCGGCGCTCACCACCCTCGCCGCCGGCCTGCCGCTAGCGGTCCTCGGCACGGTCGCGGGCGACCGGCTGCGGGTCGCCGTCGAAGGCGCCGCAGTGACAGGCACCGCGGCCATCGACCTTCCCGTCGCGGAGCTCCAGCGCTCCTACGAGTCGCTCCCCGACCGGCTCGCCTGAGGCCTGGGGGCCGTCGTGCAAGGCGACCGTTTCCACGATGCCTGCGGGGTCTTCGGCATCGTCGCACCGGGCCACGACATCGCGCGTCTCACGTTCTTCGGCCTGTATGCCCTGCAGCATCGCGGCCAGGAGAGCGCCGGCATCGCGGTGGCCGACGAAGGCCAGGTCACGGTCGTCCGCGACATGGGCCTCGTCCCGCAGGTCTTCAACGAAAAGACCTTGGCTGGACTCACCGGCACGCATGCCATCGGGCACGTGCGCTACTCCACGACCGGCGCCACAGCCTGGCAGAACTCCCAGCCCATCACGCGTTCGCGCGGCGAGCACACCATCGCCCTGGGCCACAACGGCAACCTGGTCAACACCACCGAGCTGCGCGACGAACTGCTGCGCCAGGGCGTCACCTTCAAGAGCGGCACCGACACCGAGGTCATCACGGCGCTCATCGCCCAGCATGCCGACAACAACCTGATCGGCTCGGTCCGCGAGGCGGTCAGCCGCATCCGCGGAGCCTTCTCGGCGACCGTGCTCAGCGGCAAGAAGATCATCGGCTTTCGCGACCCCTACGGCGTGCGACCGCTGTGCCTAGGCGACTTCGAGGGCTTCCCCGTGATCGCCAGCGAGTCGTGTGCCTTCGACATCATCGGTGCCGAGTTCGTGCGCGACGTCGATCCGGGCGAGGTCGTCTGGGCGAGCGACGACGGCGAGCTGCACAGCGAGCGCGTCGAACTCCCCGGCGCGCGCCCCGCGATGTGTATCTTCGAGTTCATCTACTTCGCCCGCCCCGACTCGCAGATGTACGGCCGCACGCTGGCCGACTGCCGCTTCGAGATGGGCCGCCATCTGGCCTTGGAAGCGCCGGTCGACGCCGACTTCGTCATCCCAGTGCCCGACACCGGTATCTCGGCGGCCATCGGCTACGCGCGCGAGAGCGGCATCCCCTACACCGAGGGGCTGATGAAGAACCGCTACGTGCATCGCACCTTCATCCAGCCCGACGACCAGCTCCGCCAGCTCGGCATCCGTATGAAGCTCAACCCCATCAGAACCGTGATCGAGGGCAAGCGTCTGGTCGTGGTCGACGACTCGATCGTGCGTGGCAACACCACCGGCAAGCTCGTCGACATGCTCTACAAGGCCGGCGCCCGCGAGGTGCACCTGCGCATCAGCGCGCCGCCAATCAGGTTCCCCTGCTTCTACGGCATCGACATGGCCACGCGCGACGAACTGATCGCCGCCCGGCAGAGCATCGAAGAGATCCGCGCCCACGTGGGCGCCACCTCGCTGCACTACCTCACCCTCGAGGGGCTGCAGGAGTCGACCGGCCTGCCCCGCGACCAGTTCTGCCGCGCCTGCTTCGACGGCGACTACCCCATCGCGGTACCCGAAGAGCTCGCCATGTGCAAGATGCGCTTCGAGGGCGGTCCGGTGTGCCATCCGTCTGCTCCGGGGCCCGAGGGCTGAGGCGCCCCCTGGCCCCTCGCGCCCTCACCGTCGTAGCGGCCTGCGCGGCCTTGGTCGTCGTGGCGGCAGGGTGCGGGTCGTCCCACCAGGCCGCGGCGAGCGCGTCGCCGTCGAGCGCTCCGGTATCGACCGGTCCCAGCGCGACGAACAGTCCGAGCGCACCAGCCGGCACGCCCACCGTACATCCGCAACCATCCGGCGTTCCCGTCCCGAACGGCTTCAAGGCCGCCTCGGTCACGTTCGTCTCGGCAAACGAGGCCTTCGTGCTCGGCACGGCGCCGAGTTCCGCCACGTCCCTGCTGCGAACCCTCGACCGGGGTCGGCTCTGGGTCAGGCTGTCGGCGCCGGCCGTTGCCTTGGGGAGCCCGGCGGCGGGCAGCGCGTCGAGCGTGTGGGGCACCCGCTTCGCCTCTGCCTCGCACGGCTTCGTCTTCGGCCACGGGCTCTGGGAGACCACCGACGGCGGCGGTCACTGGACACTGGACTCCGCGCCGAGCGGCTCGATCCTCTCGCTGGCGACGATCGACGGGCAGGTGCTCGCGCTCACCGCGAAAGGTACGTCGCAGGGCGGCCCCGGCCCGGCCAGAGTGCTGCGCCGAGCCCTGGGCGGCGGCTCGTGGAGCACACTCGCCTCGGTCAAGTCGGTCGACCTGACCGACCCCACCGACCTGATTGCGACCCAGGCCGGCACCGCCGCCATCCTCGGCGGCACGAGCATCCTGGTGACCACCAACGGCGGAACCACCATCACAAGTCGCGCCACGCCCAGCCTGCCGCAGTACTTCACCCCGGCAGCGATCGCGGTGACCTCCGGCAACGGCCTGGCGCTGCTCTGCGTCGGGCAGGGCTACACGGGCCACACGCAGAAGCTGGTCTACCTCAGCGCGAACGGCGGCGTGACCTGGAGCAAGGCCAGCACGCCGAGCCCCGAGGGAGACGGCGGCACCTTGGCCGGCAGCGGCACCACCCTTGTCCTCGCGACGGCCAGCGCAGCAAGCTGGCTCGACCGCTCGACGAACGGCGGCCACGCCTGGGCAACCTCTCTGACCTACGGCGACGGTGGGCTGGGCTGGGCCGACCTGGGCTTCACGACCCCCTCGAACGCTGTGGTGATACACGGGCCCGCCCACTCGGCCGGCGGCGACGGTCGCCCCGGACGGCTGCTGCTGAGCTCCGACGGCGGAGCGAGCTGGCGCGCAGTGACCTTCTGAGCCCGACGGAACGGACGCTCCCAAGTCCGTGACGGCCTCCAGCGGTGAGGCGACTGATTCCCGCAGCCCTCAGATCACGCTCCTTGGCCCTTCTGACTTGAGTCGCTTGCGACGTTCGCGATGGTCCGGCAGGACGGCCCCGACGCCGCGCCAGAAGGCCTGTCCGTGGTTCAGCTCCTTGAGGTGGACGAGCTCGTGGACCACGACGTAGTCGGCCACCTCGAGAGGCAGGAGCACGAGTCCCCAATGCAGGCTCACCCGACCCCTCGCGGAGCAGCTACCCCAGCGGCTGCGCATGTCCTTGATCCGCACCGGCGGCGGCGCCACGCCGACCAGCGGCGCGAAGCGCCTGACGCGCTCGTTCAGGACGCGGGCGGCGTGGCGCCGATACCAGGCAAGAAAATGGGCGCGGCCGTCGGTTTGCGCCGCCCGCGCCAGCTCGAAACGCCCGGCCTTGAGGCGCAGAGTGGGTCGTTCCGTGTCGTCGCCGAGCCGCTCCCGGCCCTTCGAGTCGTCGCTCGGCAGGACGAACATGAGTTGGCCGCCGTCCGCTGCCGTTGCCCCGTCGCCGACGTCACCGTCGACCACGACCAGCTCGTACTCGCGCCCGAGGTAGGGAAAGCGCTCGCCAGTCTCGTAACGGTGCGCCACGAGCTCGGGGCGCGCGGCGCGCTCAGCCAGCTTGCGGCGCACCCAGGGCAGCTTGGCCTGCACGGCCGTCTCGAGGGTCCGCCGGCGGCAGCCGATGGGCGCCGCCAGCAGCGGCGCCCCCTCGCTGGGGATGCTGATGCCGATCGTGCGCCGGCGGCGGCTCCAGCGCACGTCGAAGGCGAGGCCGTCGACAGTGAGAGTGTCCATCCGGGGGGCCATCGCCCAACTGTCACACGAGCACCGGCGCCGACGCAAACCGGCGGGTCCGAGCGACGCGAGCCGGCAGGTCAAAGCGACGCGANNGCGCGGGTCGCGAGGCGGACGACCCGCCGGTACCGTAGAATAGCGGGCAGGAGCGGGGTCGAACGCAATCCGACGGAGGGTCATGGCCGCCGACAAGCACTTCACCTACAAAGACTCGGGCGTCGACGTGGCGGCCGGCAACGAAGCCGTGCGGCTGCTCAAGGAACGGCTCAAGTCGATCCATCATCCTCTGGTGCTCGAGGGCATCGGCGGTTTCGGCGGGGTCATGCGCCTGCCGGCGGTCAGCGACCCCGTGCTCGTGGCCGGTACCGACGGGGCCGGTACCAAGGTGCTGCTCGCCAAGGAGATGGGCGTCTACGACACGATCGGCATCGACGCCGTGGCGATGAGCGTCAACGACGTCTCGGCCTGCGGCGCCGTGCCGCTGTTCTTTCTCGACTACCTGGTCGTCGGCAAGGTCGAGCCCCAGAAGGTGGCCGACATCGTCGCCGGCGTCGACGAGGGCTGCCTGCGAGCCCAATGCGCGCTGCTGGGCGGCGAGACAGCCGAGCACCCCGGACACTTCGCCGACGACGACGCCTTCGACCTGGCCGGATTCGCCGTCGGCATCGCCAGCCGGNNCCAACGGCTTCTCGCTCGTGCGGGCGCTCGTAGCCGAACACCATCTCGCCCTCGACGCGCCGTTTCCGACCGGCGACGGCGTGCCGGCCGGCGCGACGCTCGGCGACGTCCTGCTCACCCCGACGACGATCTACAGCCGCGTGCTGCACGACCTCGGGCACGCCTGCCCCGTGCACGCCGCCGCCCACATCACCGGGGGCGGCTTTCCCGACAATGTCGGTCGCATCCTGCCCGACGGCACGGCGGCCATCCTCAACCTGAGCGCCTGGCGACCGCCGGCCGTCTTTTCGTTCCTGCACAGTCTCGGCGTGGCCGTCGACGAGATGCTCACGACCTTCAACTGCGGCCTCGGCATGGTCCTGGCGGTGCCGGCCGCGAGCGTCCCCAAGGCTCTCGCCACGATCGCCCGGGCCGATCTGCCGGCGATGGTCGTGGGCGAGGTCATCGGCCTCGAGCCGGGCGCCCGTCTGGTGCGCTACAAGGGAGAGCTCGCCCTGTGAAGTCGTACGACCTCATCGGCTGCGGAGCGCTCAACCTCGATCTCATCTACCGGCTGCCGGCCGACTCGCCGCTGTGGCGCGAGCTGCCGCCGCCGGGCGCCGAGCAGGCCATCACGCCCGAGCTGCGCGCCCACGTCGACGCGGCGCTGGCCGGCATCGAGCCGACGCGCAGCGGGGGCGGACAGGCGGCCAACACGTCCTTCGCCCTCGCCCGCCTGGGCTTCAGCTCCGCCATGCTGGGCCGCATCGGCGCCGACGACGCCGGCCGCTTTCTCGCCGCCGAGCTCGCCCCGTGCGATGCCCGCTACCTCGCCCTCGACGGCGAGTCGGGCCGCGTGTACGTGCTGCTGAACGAAGCCGGCGAGCGCCGCAACCTCGTCTGGCCGGCTGCCAACGACGACTTCTCGACGGCCGACCTGCCGCGGCGCCTGCCGCCGGCGCGCTTCGCCTACTTCTCGTCGTTCGTGGGCGAGCGTCCGCTCGCCACCCAGCTCGCCCTGCTCGAGCGGCTGCCCGCCGACGTCGAGATCGCCTTCGACCCCGGCGAGATCTACGCTCGCCTCGGCGTGAAGTGCTTCATCCCCTTTCTCAAGCGCACCTCGTACGTGTTCGCCACCGAGCGCGAGCTCGAGACCCTCTGCGGGCTGACGGCCGACAAGGCGCTGAGCTTCCTGCTCGACGTCGGCGTCGGCCTCGTGGTCTGCAAGATGGGCGACCGCGGCGCGCAGATAGTCGGCCGACGGCTCGACCTCTACGTGCCGCCGCACCCCGCCGAGGTGGTCGACGTGACCGGCGCGGGCGACCTGTTTGCCGCCGGCTTCATCGGCGGTCTGATCGAAAGCCTCGGCCTCGAGTCGGCCGGCAGGCTCGCCGCCTGGGCGGCCTCGCGCGGCATCGCCGGACTCGGTCGCAGCACGTATCCCGACGCCGCGGCCTGGCGCGAACGGGTCGCCGAAGAGCGTGGCGAGATCTAGCGTGAGCGGCGCGCGCCGGTGAGGATCGGCTGGCTGTCAAGCGGCCACGACGACGCCGCGAGCACGCTGCTCTCCGAGGTCGTGCGGCGCGCCCGGCGCGACGGCATCGACCTCGACATCGCCGTCGTCTTCTGCGACCGCGAACGCGGTGAGCAGCCCGAAAGCGACGCCTTCCTCGACCTCGTCTCCGATCTCGGCCTGCCCGCCGCCACCCTGTCGAGCGCCGCGAGCTGGCAGGCCTGGCGAGAGCGGCGCGATACCCTCGACAAGCGCCGTTTCGCCAACCGCGCGGCGATCCGCGAGGCCTGGCGCGGCGCGTTCCACGACGAGGTCACCGGGCTGCTCGACTCCTACGACGTCGACCTCCTCATCTTGGCCGGCTACATGCTGATCACCAGCCCCGACATGTGTGTGCGGTTCGCCATACTCAACCTGCACCCGGCCCTGCCGGGCGGGCCCCAGGGCACCTGGCAGCAAGTCATCTGGCGGCTGCTGGCCGACGAGGCCGACGAGACCGGGGCGATGATCCACCTGGCCACGGCCGAACTCGACAGCGGCCCGGTCGTGGCCTACTGCTCGTTTCCGATCGTCGGCCTGCGCTGGGACCGCCTCTGGCACGCCTTTCGCCGGCGACGCGACGAGCTCGGCCTCGACGCCCTCGCGGCCGCCGAAGGCGAGCGCCAGCCACTCTTTGCCGAGATCCGCCGCCAAGGCGAGCGGCGCGAGATCCCGCTGCTCTACCACACCGTCAGGGAGTTCGCCGAAGAGCATCTCGTGGTGCGCGCCGGCGAGATCGTCGGCGTGACCGTCGAGGCGCCCCTCATGCTGACCCCCGACGTCGAAGCCGAGCTGGCCGCCGACGAACGCGACGTCAGTCCCGGGGGCTCCCGATGAGCACGCCGCCGCGCCTGTTCGTAACCGACTGCGAAGGCCCGCTCACCCGCAACGACAACGCCATGGAAGTGACCGCGGCCTTCGTGCCCGACGGCGCCGAGCTCTTTTCCAGGCTCTCACGCTACGACGACTTTCTCGCCGATGTGCAGCACAAGCCCGGCTACAACGCCGGCGACACCCTGCGGTTGATCGTGCCGTTCCTGCTCGCCTACGGCGTGGGCGACCGCGACGTCGAGGAGTACAGCGCCGACACGGTGCTCGTCGTGCCCGGCGCCCGCGACCTGCTGCGCGACGTCGCCGCGGCGCTGCCCTCGTACATCATCTCGACTTCCTATTCGCCCTATGTGCGGGCGCTGTGCCGGGGGACGGGCTTTCCCTTCGCCCAGTGTCGCTGCACCAGCCTCGACCTCGATGCCTGGCATCTGACCGCCGACGAAGCCGACTGGCTGCGTGACCGCGCCGAAGCGATCCTCGAGCAGCCCGTCATCGAACTGCCCGAGTCGGCCCACTCGGCGGCCGACCTGTCGGCCGCCGACCAGGCCGCCGTCGCCGCGCTCGACCGTCTGTTCTGGGTCGAGATGGGCGCCCAGGGCCGGCGCAGCGCCGACATCGTCGCCACCGTGCGCCCGGTGGGCGGCGGCCTCAAGCTCAGCGCCCTGCGCGAGATCGCCGCCGGCCGCCGCGTAGCGCTTGCCGACGTGATGTACGTGGGCGACTCGATCACCGACGTGCCGCCGTTCGCGGCGGTCCGCGAGGCCGGCGGCGTGGCGCTCAGCTTCAACGGCAACCGCTACGCGCTGGCGGCCGCCGAGCTCGCCGCCGCGGCGGCCGACACGGCGCCCACCCGCAAGCTGGCGCTGGCTTTTGCCGCCGGCGGCCGCGACGCCGTCCTTGCGGCCATCGGCGAGTGGCCGCCGACCACCAAGCCGCTGCCCCGGGTCGGCCTGCTCTCCGAAGCCGCCGCCGCGCTCGCTCACGCCTCGGCCTACGCCCGTTCGCATGTTCGCGGGGAGCGCGTCGCCCGACTCGGCTGAGGCCGTGTCGCCTCGTACGTGTGAGGCGCGTCGCGCGACGCGCCTGAGAGCGTGACGCTCCGTACGGTCATCCCTTTGCAGCACCGCCGCCTGCCTATAGACTGTCGGCAGCAACCACCGACGAGGGGGTCGACAAGGTGAAGGTCAAACGAGCTCTCATCTCCGTCTTCAATAAAGCCGGTCTCGAAGAGTTCGCGCGAGCGCTGACCGACATGGGCGTGGAGGTCATCTCCACCGGCGGCACCGCACGCCTGCTGGCCGACCAGGGCATCCCCGTCACCGAAGTCTCTGAGGTCACCAAGTTCCCCGAGATGCTCGACGGCCGGGTCAAGACCATGCACCCCGCCATCCAGGCCGGCATCCTGGCCAAGCGCAGCGACCCCGAGCACATGAAGACCATCGCCGAGCACGGCATCGAACCCATCGACATGGTGGTCGTCAGCCTCTATCCGTTCGAAGAGATCTCCTCGCAGCGGGGCACCCCCGAAGAGTCGGTCATCGAGATGATCGACATCGGCGGTCCCACCATGATCCGCGCGGCGGCCAAGAACCACGAAGGCGTGGCCGTCATCACCGAACCCGACGACTACGGCCCCATCCTCGAAGAGCTCAAGGCCAACGAAGGCGAGCTCTCGACGGTCACCCGCCGGCGTCTGGCGACCAAGGCCTTCCACAAGACGGCTCACTACGACTTCGTCATCGCCAACTGGTTCTCCGAGACCGAAGGCGACTTTCCGAGCCACATCCTGCGCGACTACGAAAAGGTCATGGAGCTCACCTACGGTGAGAACCCCCACCAGCGCGCCGCCTACTATGCCGAAAGCGGCGCCCGCCGGCACCTGCTCAGCCGCGTCACCCAGCTTCACGGCAAGAAGCTGTCGTTCAACAACCTCTACGACCTTCACGCGGCGCGCTCGCTGGCGACCGAATTCGCCCTGCCCGCCTGCGTGATCATCAAGCACAACAACCCCTGTGGCTCGGCCCTGGCCGAGAACGTCGAGCACGCTTACATAAAGGCCCTCGAGTCCGACCCCGTGGCCGCCTTCGGCTCGGTCGTGGCCGTCAACCGGCAGATCGACGTGGCCACGGCAACGCGCATGTCCGAACTGTTCATCGAGGTCCTGTTCGCTCCGTCCTACGACGACGAGGCGCTCGAGATCCTGAGCCGCAAGGCCGACATCCGCATCCTGGTCGACAACGAACGCCGCAAGTTCAGCCCCGGCGAGATGGACTACAAGCGCGTCCTGGGCGGCCTGCTCATGCAGGATCGCGACGCCGACCTCGAGGACCGCGAGTCGATGGACGTCGTGAGCGAGCGGCACCCCACCGAAGCCGAGTGGGGCGACCTGATCTTCGCCAGCCGGGTGGCCAAGCACGTCAAGTCGAACGCCATCGTGATCGCCAAGGACCTGGCGACGCTCGGCGTCGGGGCCGGCCAGATGAGCCGTGTCGATTCCACGCGCATCGCCATCGAAAAGGCCCACGACGACCTGCAGGGTTCGGTGGTCGGATCCGACGCCTTCTTCCCGTTCCCCGACGCCGTCGAGCTGGCCATCGACAACGGCATCAGGGCCTTCATGCAGCCCGGCGGCTCCAAGCGCGACGATCTCTCGGTCAAGCTGTGCAACGCCAGGGGCGCCGCCATGGTCTTCTCGCGGCGGCGCCACTTCCTGCACTAGGCGGGTCCGCGCAGGGAACTTTTTCAGGGGCCCGGTCTATCCGGGCCCCTGCCTTTTGGAGGAGGCCCATGACCCGAGCGAGAGAGACTTCGCGGCGTGTGCCGCATCTGGCCGACGGCGTCATCGTGCTGCGTCCCTGGGCAGTCGACGACGCACCCGCGCTCATGGCTGCCTGCCGCGAGCCCGAGATCAGCCACTGGTGCACGATGCCCTCGCCCTACAGCTACGGCCACGCCATGGCTTGGATCGGCGACACCGGGGAGGCCTGGAGTAAAGGCCGCGACGCCCACTTCGCCATCGACGACGCAGCGACCGGCGAGGTCGTCGGGGCCATCGACCTGGTCGGCGTCAACCCCAGCGAAGCGCATGGCCGGCTGCGCTACTGGGTGCGCGCCGCGCGCCGTCGCAAGGGCGTCGCGCGGCGCGCCCTCTCGCTGCTTGCCGCCTGGGCCATCGACGAGCTGGCCCTGGAGCGCCTCGAGGTCTGCGAGGCCCTGGGCAACGTCGGCGCCCAGCGAGTCGTCGAGGCAGCCGGGTTTCGGCCGGAGGCGCTGTATCGCAGCTATCGCCGGCTCGGCGACCATCGCACCGATTACCTTCTTTACGCTCTGCCGATGCCCTCGTGGCAGGTCGGTGCGGACTGGGTCGACGGCCTCTCCGAGGCCCAGGACGAGCCGATGGCCGAGCGGCCCGCCGGCGGCGAGGTCGTGCTGCCGGCCGAGCCGCCCGTGCTCGAGGGCGCCGGGCTGCGCCTGCGACCGTACCGCGCCGACGACCTGCCGACGCTGGTGGCCGCGATCGACGAGGAGACGGTGCGCTGGCTCACGCACGTGCCCTGGCCCTACGCCGACGAAGAAGGGCGCTGGTTTTTTGACTTCGCGGCCGGCTCCTGGCTCAGCCACCAGGCCCATTTCGCCGTCGCCGACGCGGGTAGCGACGCCCTGCTCGGCGGCCTGAACGTCGACATCGACCTGCCCCACGCGATCGGCGAAGTCGGCTACCGGGTGAATCCCGAGGCCCGCGGCCGGGGGGTCGCGACCCGCGCCGTGGGGCTCGTCACCGACTGGGCCTTCGGTCCGCTCGGACTGGCGCGCCTCGACCTCGGCGCCGACACCCGCAACCTGGGCTCGCTGCGGGTGGCGGCCAAGGCCGGTTTTCGGCGCGAGGGCACGCTGCATGGCCTGGTCAGGCGCGGCGCCGAGCGCAGCGCCGACGCGATCTTCTCGCTGCTGCCGAGCGACCCGCGCCCGCAATGACCGAGCCGCGCCGTTGACGAACGCAGCAGACCCCACCTATGACGACGTCCGGTTGAGCAATGGCCGGGTCGCGCTGCGCCCGTGGCGTGTCGCCGACGCGGCGCTCATGGCGGCCGCCTGCGCCGATCCCGACATCGCCCTCTTTTGCATGATGCCGGCCGGTTACACCGCGGCGATGGCCCGCGACTTCATCGCCGACGCGCCCCGGGCCTGGGGCGAGGACGGCTGGCTGCACCTCGCCTTGACCCTGTCCGGCGACGACCAGCCCCTGGGCGCGGTCGGTGCGCTCGCCGTCGACCGCAGCTCGGCGAGCGCCGAGCTCGGCTACTGGGTGATGCCCGAACACCGCCGCCGCGGTCTCGCTCGAACCGGCGTGAGCCTCGTCACCGACTGGGCCTTCGAGACGCTGCAGCTGCGACGCCTGGCGATCGGCACAATGGTCGGCAACTTGCCCTCGCGGCGCATCGCGCGCGCCCTCGGCTACCGCCCCGAAGCCTTGTTTCGCAGCTATCGACAAGTGGGCGAGCGGCGCACCGATTGCGTTTCCTACTCGCTGCTGCGCGAGGAATGGCAGGTGTGGCGGGCGGCGGGCGGCGGCGCGGTGCCGAGCGGCGGCGCGGTGGCGAGCGGCGGCGCGGCAGGCGACCGTCAGGCGATGAGCGCCGCAGGCCTCTCCGGCGGCTCGCCGCCCGACGAGCTCCTACTGCCGGCTTTGGCCGCCGCTCGCACCGACTACCCGACCGTGACGCCCACGCTTCCGTCGGCGCCGCCGCCGCTCGGCGACGGCACGATCGCCCTGCGTCCGTATGCCGAGGGCGACATCGCAGATCTGGTGAGAGCCTGCAACGACTCGGAGACCCTGCGCTGGCTCACGGCCCTGCCCAAGCCCTACACCGACGCCGACGCCCGGGAGTTCCTGGCGCAGGCGGCCAGCGGCTGGGAGACGAACTACGACGCCCTCTACTGCATCGCCGACGCGGCCAGCGATCGCTTGCTCGGCGGGGTGGGACTGCACGGCGACGAGGCCTGGGCGGGCGTGGCCGAGATCGGCTACCACGTCGCACCCTGGGCGCGCCGCCGCGGCGTAGCCACGGCGGCGACCCGCCTCGTGGCCCACTGGGGCATCGAAGTGCTGGGCCTGGCCCGCATACAAGTCCTCGCCGACGCGCGCAACGCCGCTTCGTGTGGCGTCGCCGCCAAGCTGGGATTCACCCGTGAGGGTCTACAACGCGCCGATCACGGCCGCGAGGGCGACATGGGCGACCACGCCGTCTTTTCGTTGCTGGCCGGCGATCGGCGGCCCTGGTAGGGGCGGGTCGCGCCACCGCGCCGCGCGATCCGCCGTCGATGATCTGACCTCAAGCCGCCGACGGCCAGCCGCCACCCAGTGGTACAATGCCGCAGCTTGGGCCGCTAGCTCAGTTGGTAGAGCACCTGACTTTTAATCAGGGTGTCCGNNACCCCCCGGCGGCCCACCAGAAAGACCCTCTCAGCAGCGACTTTCGCTGCCTTTCCGCATCTCAAGCGACGGTCTGCCGACGCAATGCCGACGCTTATAGTGCAATATAGTGCAGAGAATCGACCTCGCTTTGGACCATCGAATCCCACGCTTTGCAGGTATTCTTGCTCTCCCAACGGCCGCGCAAGGGCCAATTTCCTGCACTAAAACGGCCCTTTTGGACGCCAAGTGACGCGCATCTGACGCGGTTTGGCAGCAAAGCGGGGCGATTCTGGCAGCAACCGGTCGCTCGACAGTCGGCTCGGGGAGCACCTGCTGTCCTCTTCTCATCCCGAGATGCCGGCGTACCACGGCGCTCAGCGCCGTCAGTGAAGACCTCCACCGACGGTCTGCCCATGCCAGCCGGGCCGGTCGAACGCGACGCGCTTGAGCTGCCTGTGATGATCATCATGGCACCCACCGTACCCGCTTTATCCGAGCAATGAAATGCCCTTGTACACCCGCTCGCCGACAGCCGAAGCGCGGCTGGTCTGGGGGCGTGTGACCGGCTGCGCTCAGAGGCAGACCAGCAGCTCGGCGATCCGGTCGGCCGCCTCTTGGTCGGCTTGCGGCAGGACGTGCGAGTAGACATCCAAGGTGAGGGCCACGGTGGAGTGACCGAGCCTGCTCGAGACGATGCGCGGATTGACACCGCTGGCCAGGGCCAGGGTGGCGTAGCTGTGGCGCAGGCCGTGCAAGGGGATGGGCGGCAGCATTGTCGCCCGTGAGAGGTCACGAAAGGCCTTGCTGACCGCCCAGGGATGCAAGGGTTGGCCGTCCTTGCCGGTGAAGACCAAGCCAGAGTCGTTCCATGCCGCGTCCCTGCGTGACTGCTCGTCGGCCTGACGGGCGACGTGGACCCTGAGGTTATCCAGTGTCGCCGGATCCAAGGCGATCGTGCGCCGGCCACGGCGGGTCTTGGGCTCGCTCATCTGCCCAACGCCGTTGACCGGCACCCAGGCCCGGCGGATGGTCAGACGGCCCTTCTCCATGTCGAGGTCCTCCCAGGCAAGACCAAGGGCCTCTCCGCGGCGCATCCCCGTCATGGCCAGCAGGCGCCAGAGGGCGAAGAGACGATCGTCGGCGACACTGGCAAGGAAGGCCGCCAACTGCTCGGCGGTCCAGACGGGCAACCTCTCCGCGTGCTCGGCACTGACCTTGGGGGGATCGGCAGCATCGACCGGGTTGACGGTGAGCCTGCCCCAGCGCACGGCATCGTGACAGGCGCGGTGCAGGACGGCGTGCACGCGGCGTACTGAGGAAGTCGAGAGACCGCCCTTCCCACAGACGCGCCCCTCCTCCAGCAGGTAGGCGTAGAGGGCGTTGATCGCGCCGGGGGTGAGCTTCTGCAGCTGCAGGCTACCCAGACGGGGGATGATGTGCTCCCTGGCGAGCATCGTGTAGCTGGCGTAGGTCGTCGGGCGCAGCGTGCCCTTGACGGCCGGCAACCACTCGTCGAGCAGGAAGGCCTTCACCGTGATCCTGGTGGGCGGCGTGAAGGTACGTGCCTCGACGGCGCTCAGCACCTTGTTTACGGCGGCCTGACAGGCCTTGCGCGTGGCGAACCCACCTTTGATCGCCCGTCGGCGCTCCTCGGTCTCGACAAGCTGGCCGCCGCACTTCGGACAGCACTGCTTGGGCTTGCGCTCGACCCAGAACCTGCGACCGCAGCCCTGGCAGCGCTGGGCCGAGGCTGAGCCGATATCGACGATGTACTCGAAGCTGGTCTTGCCCCGGCGGCGGATGTGCCCGCGCATGCTGATCTCCCTGACGCGCGTCTGTTGTGTAACAGCAGCTTCGCTCTGGAGTGCAAGGCCAGCAACGCTGAAGCGGGCACCAGAAGCACGGGGTCGCTGCCGTCCTTGAACCTGTTCGGTGCGTCCCGTGTCGGTAGCCTGTCGGCGCCGACGCGCAGTGCAGCCGCTTCCGGGCGTCAGCCGGTCAGGGTGTGATGTCGAGCGGAGGCTCACGCCCGAACGGCCTGGTCCGACTCAATTAGCCCGAAGCCGCCAGCAGCGGGTCACGCGCTGCGCGTGGGCCTCTCGGACAGGCCCTCCAGCTCCGAGATCTCTCGGCTTACGAACTGCTGCAGTTTCTCGCACTGGGCGGCGGCGATCTCCAGCTTGGCCGCTCTGTGGGGACCCTGGCCCAGCAGACGGGCTTTGGTAGCATCGGCCGCCAGTGCTCGCCAAGCCTTCGCCGCCTCGTCGTTGGGAAGCTCAGAGGCGAAGCGTTCGCCGCGCGCCAGCACCTCGAGGATCCGCGCGGTGGTGGTCGTCTCCCGGGCGACGGCGGCGGCATCGTCTCGCTCTGTGGTGTGCGAGAGCTGGGCGAGGCGCTCGAGCTCATGGCCGAGCTCGGCGAGGGCGAACTCCAGGCCGCCGAGACCCTTGCGGCGAGCGTGCGCCCTTCTTCGGGC
>PKYM01000249.1 GCA_003132645.1 Actinomycetota bacterium
TCGCCACGGCCATCCGCATCGGCAACCCGGCGCGCGGCGACGAAGCGCTGGCCGCGGCGCACGACTCGGGCGGCTTCATCGACTCGGTCACAGACGACGAGATCCTCGCCGCCTACAAGCTGGTGGCGGCCACCGAGGGCGTGTTCTGCGAGCCGGCCAGCGCGGCCTCGATAGCGGGCTTGAAGAAAGCCCGCGAGCAGGGCCGCATACGTGCCGGCGCCGTCGTCACCTGCGTGCTCACCGGTCACGGCCTGAAAGACCCCGACACGGCGGTGCGCACGGCAGCCGAGCCGATCTTCACGGCAGATCCCCTGGCCGAGATCGAGCGCGCCCTGGAGACGCGTGTGGCGACTGTCTGAGGCGCGTCTGGCGCGGCGCGCCGGTCGTGGCGACCGGCGTCGCACTTCGGCGCCGCATCTCGGCGTCGCAGCGGCCAACTGGCGGCGCCTCCGCGACGGAGCAAACGCCGGGGGCATGGCCCGCGCGCCTGCTGGGTATCCCCGATTGTCCAGTGTCGGTGGGGCTGATACCGTAGTGACCCGTCGGCCGTTCGGCCGGCGGAGCCCCCTGACCACGAAAGGAATCACCTTTACCCGTGGAATCTGACAAGCCGTCCAAGGGCCGTTCCCCGGCCAATGGGGAGCACCCGATCGAAAAGCCAGAAGGCGCCGAGACGGAGATCGTCATCGGTGACGAGCGCTTCGAGTCGCTCGGCCAGGAGCCGGCCGTGAGCGCGGGCGCCGAGCGTTTCGTGATGACCGACACCCGCCGCCGCCGGCTCGTGATCAAAGAGGACGAGCTTTTCATGTACACCGACGACGCGGGGCTGATACCGGCCGCCGAGAGCTCGCCGCTGGGTCTCTACTTTCGCGACACGCGCTTTCTGTCGCGACTCGAGATGACCGTCGGCGGGCGCCCGCCGGTGCTGCTCTCCTCGACCGCCGAACGCGACTATCTGTCGTCGGCCGAGTTCACGAACCTCGAGATCAAGGGCGCCGCCGGCGACAAGATCCCGCAGACGTCGGTCCACGTGCGGCGTACGCGACTGGTCGCCGACCGCGTCTACGAGCTGCTGCGCATCAAGAACTACCACTCAGTGCCGCTCGAGGTCGTCATCGAGCTCACCTTCGACGCCGACTTTCGCGACATGTTCGAGGTTCGCGGCCTGCGCCGCCACAAGCGCGGCACGCGCCTCGCCCCCAAGGTCGACGGCGACACGCTGACGCTGGCCTACTACGGATTGGATGAGGTGCTGCGCAAGACGATCGTGCGCTTCGAGCACTCCCCGACGCGGCTCGAAGGCGGCACGGCGCGTTTTCGCCTGAGCCTCGCGCCGCGCGAGCGCAAAGTGCTGCGCTTCTCGATCGAGGTGGCCATGCCCGATGCGCCGCCGCTGCGCGAGGGCGACTTCACGGCCCGCCTCGCCAACCAGCGCCGCGACTACGAGCGCTGGTTCGCCGGCGCGACCGGCATCTTCACCGACTCGGAACAGGTCACCGAAGTGCTGCGCCGCGGCCAGGCCGACCTGCGCATGATGGCGATGAGCACTCCCTATGGGCGCATCGTGGGGGCCGCGGTGCCGTGGTTCGTGGCGCCGTTCGGCCGCGACTCCATCATCGCCAGCCTCGAGACCCTGATGCTCGACTCGCGCCCGGCGGTCGACTGCCTGCGCATGCTCACACGCCTGCAGGGCCGCACCGAGAGCGCCTTTCGCGAGGAGCAGCCGGGCAAGATCCTGCACGAGCTGCGGCGCGGCGAGCTCGCCGCGCTGAAGAGTATCCCGCACACGCCCTACTACGGGGCGGTCGACACGACGGCGCTCTATCTGCTGCTGGTCTGCGAGGTCGTGATGTGGACCGGCGACCTCGAGTTCTTCGAGCTGCTGCGCGAGCCGATCGAGGCGGCCCTGCGCTGGATCGACGAGTGCGGCGACCTGGACGGCGACGGCTTCGTCGAGTATCAGCGGCGCTCGCGGGCCGGGCTCGTGAACCAGGGCTGGCGCGACGCCGACGGCGCCATCGTTCACAGCGACGGCACGCTGGCCCACGGGCCGATCGCCTTGGCCGAATCGCAGGCCTACATCCACTACGCCAAGCGCCGCCTGGCGAACCTGTTCGGCCAGCTCGGCGACGTCGAGCTGTCGGAGCGCCTGCAGACCGAATCGCAGGTCCTCAAGCTGCGCTTCAACGAGCGCTTCTGGATGGAAGACGAGGGCTACGTGGCGATGGCTCTCGACGGCGACAAGCGCCAGGTCAGGACCATGGCCTCGACGGCGGGCCACTGCCTGTGGTCGCGGATCCTGGCAGAGGAGCACGTGCCGGCGGTCGTCGAACGGCTCATGGGACCCGACATGTTCTCGGGCTGGGGCGTGCGCACGATGGCCAAGTCGGCCCCGGCCTACAGCCCGATGAGCTACTACAACGGCTGCGTCTGGCCCTTCGACAACGCCCTCATCGTCGCCGGCTTAAAGAAGCACGGCTACACCCAGGAGGCCAACCGCCTCGCCGGGGCGATGTTCGACGCCGCCATCGAACAGCAGTACTCGCGCCTGCCCGAGTTCATCTGCGGCTTCACCCGCCAGGCGGTCAACCGGCCGGTCGCCTACCCGATGGCCTGTTCGCCCGACTCTCCGGCGGCGGGTTCGGTGTTTCTCATGCTCCAGGCCATGCTCGGTATCTACGCGAGCGCCGCCGAGAACGTGCTCTACGTCCACAACCCGCTGCTGCCCAAGTGGCTCGGCGAGGTGACCTTGAGCAATCTCAGCGTGGGCCGCTCGAAGCTCAGCCTGAGGTTCCGCCGCGACGGCAACCAGACGACCTTCTCGGTCCGCGACAAGCAGGGCGGCGTGCGCGTCGTGGTGGTGGAGTGAGACAGGAGTGACGATGACGTCCGACGACAAGAAGCCCGACGACAGCAAGCGCCCGTTCACCCTCGCCCACGTCTCCGACTTTCACGCCGGCTCGCCGTACTTCGTGCCCAACCTCATGGACCGCGCGGTCGTCGAGTTAAACGAGCTGCGGCCCGACGTCGTGACCGTAACCGGCGACCTCACCAACGAGGGCTTCAAGCAGGAGTATCAGGTCGCCAAGGGCTATCTCGACCGGCTCGAGTGTCCGCACGTGCTCGTCGTGCCGGGCAACCACGATTCGCGCAACGTCGGCTATGTGCATTTCGAGCACCTTTTCGGTTCGCGCAGCGTAGTCCACCACAGCGGCGACATCTCGATCGTCGGCGTCGATTCGACCGAGCCCGACCTGGACTACGGCACCATCGGCCGCTCGCGCTACTCGTGGCTCGAGGAACAGTTCGCCGTGCCGGCGCGCTTCAGGATCTTCATGTTGCACCACCACCTGCTGCCGATCCCGGGCACGGGGCGCGAGCGCAACATGGTCTACGATGCCGGCGACACGCTCGAGGTGCTGCAGCGCTGCAACGTCAACCTCGTGCTGTCGGGCCACAAGCACGTGCCGCACGCCTGGCACTTCGAGAACATGTTCGTGGTCAACGCCGGCACAGTGTGCACCCTGCGTCTGCGCGGCGACACGCGGCCCTGCTACAACATCGTGACCATCGGCGACGACCACGTGCGTATCGAGCGCAAGTACCCGTTCCACGGGACCGAGACGATCATCGAGTTCTCGCCCTCGACCTTGGACTACCAGAAGTTCGCCGGGCGGCCCGAGCGGCGGCTCGACACCTAGAGCGAGAACGACGGGGGGGCGGGGTGGACTCACGCAGGCCCACAGACGCGCCGGCGGCGCGCGAGGGTGAGGCCGTGGACGCAACGCCGGCGGCGCGCGAACGCGAGGCCGGCGGCGCCTCGACAACCCGGTTCGACCCGAGGCCCGTCGCGGTCGCTCTGATCGACGGCGAGCACTACCCGCCGGTCGTGGTCGACGCGCTGCGCGCGCTGTCCGGGCGCTACACGTTCGTCGCGGCACTCTTTCTGGGCGGCGAGGAGAAGCTGCGTGACCGGCAGGCCGTAGAGCTCGACGAGCTCTACGGCCTGCCGGTCA
>PKYM01000193.1 GCA_003132645.1 Actinomycetota bacterium
GCTGGGCGACCTGAGCGGCGGCTCCTCCGCCGCAACGGGGTCGGGGGCGGGGTCGCGCCCGTCGCGGTCGCGCCCGCCGCGGTCGGTCAAGCGGGCTCGTCGAAGGCCGCGAGGGCGGCGGGCAGCGCCTGGGTGACTGCGTTACCGACCGCGGGCAGCCCCACGAGGATCGCCGAGATCACTTCGTCGCGGGTCGCGCCCAACGACCTGGCGTGGCGCGCGTGGAAGGGCACGCCGCTCGTCAGCCGGGCCGCCGCGAGGACGGCGAGATAGGCGAGCGCCTCTGTCTTGTCGTCGAGGGCGCTGGCTGAGCCCAGCCGCTGCACGGCGTCCATCCAGGCGCCGGCGTGGGCCGGGGCTTCGTGCAGAAAGGCCTGAAAGGCGTTGCTGACTCCGGGCAGGTCGTCGTCCACGAGATCCTCCTTGGGGTCGCTTGCGACGANNGCGGCCGGGCGACACGGTACAATCGCGCGCACACCCACCACAACACCAGCGCGCGAACCGATAACCAACGTCACTCGAAGGGTGGTCGATACCATGGGTGTCCAGGACCAATACCGCGACTATGTCATGACCGGTTTCGTCAAACGCATCGAGCCGGTCGTGGTCGACCATGGCGAGGGCGCCAAGCTCTACGACGTCGACGGCAAAGAGTATGTCGACTGCTTCGCCGGCATCTCGGTGACCAACGCCGGCCACCACAACTCGGCCATCCTCGAGGCCGCCAAGGCGCAGGCCGACAAGATCGTCCACGCCTGCAGCTACGTCTACTACGTGCCCACCGTCGGCGCCCTGGCCGAGAAGCTCGCCGAGGTCACCCCCGGCAAGCTGCAGAAGACCTTCTTCTGCAACTCCGGCGCCGAGGCCAACGAGGGCGCCATGCGCCTCGCCAAGCGCTACTCGGGTCGCTGCGAGTTCGTGGCCATCGAGTCGAGCTTCCACGGGCGCACCTACGCTACGCTGTCGATCACCGGCAACTCGGGTCGCAAGAAGGGCGGCGGCCCCTACATGCCGGGTGTCGCCTTCACGACCACGCCGTACTGCTATCGTTGCCCGCTCGGCCTCGACGAGAAGTCCTGCGGACTGGCCTGCGCCGAGCGCGTGCGCGAGGTCGTGCGCCTGCACCTCTCGGGTGAGTGCTGCGCCTTCATCGCCGAGCCGGTGATGGGCGAGGGCGGCATCATCGTGCCGCCGGCCGGCTACTTCAAGGCCGTCAAGAAGATCCTCGAAGACGAGGGCATCCTGTTCATCGCCGACGAGGTGCAGAGCGGCTTCGGACGCACCGGCAAGCTGTTTGCCATCGAGCACTTCGGCGTCGTGCCCGACATCATCACCATGGCCAAAGGCATCGCCGACGGCTGGCCGCTGGGCGCCTTCATCGCCAGCGCCGAGATCGCCGACTCCTTCCAGGTAGGCGATCACCTCTCGACCTTCGGCGGCAATCCCGTGAGCTGTGCCGCCTCGCTGGCCAACATCGACTTCATGCAGAAGACCGATCTGCCCGGCCAGGCGGCAGCCAAGGGCGAGAAGCTCATGGCGCGCTTCCGCGAGCATGCCGACCGCGAATCGCTGATCGGCGAGGTGCGCGGCAAGGGCCTCATGATCGGCATCGAGCTCGTCAAGGACCGCGAGACCAAGACCTACGCGACCGCCGAGGCCGGGTTCGTGCGCAACTACTGCCTCGAACACGGCGTGCTGATCGGCGTGGGCGGCAACTTCGGCAGCGTGCTGCGCCTGCAGCCGCCGCTCGTGATCGACGACTCCGAGCTCGATACGGTGTTCGCGACTGTCGCCGAGGCTCTCGAGGCCGCGCACCGGCTGGCGGCCGTCTGACCGCAAGTCCAGGCGCCGGGCGGGGTGTGGCTTGCAGCCACACCCCGCCCGGCGCCCAAGCGCCCGACGGCCGGCTGGTCTGGCATCGTCGCGGCGAATAAGGCAAAGTAGGGCGGTGAGCATGAACGACGACATGGACTGGCGCGACGGTTCCGTGCAGCGCACGTTGCCTGAGGGCGTCGGCCTGGAGTGGTCGCGCTCTCGTTCCCGCGGCCATCGCCGCCGGCGGCGGCGCATTCCCTGGAAGGTGCTGCTCGGCCTCGTGGTCATCGCCGTCGGCATCGTCTTGTGGCTCCAGAATCGTGGCCAGGTGCGCCTCACGTTCCTCTCCGTCCACGTCACGGCGCCGCTGTGGGTGGTCGCCATCGCCAACCTCGTGCTCGGCCTGATCCTGGGCGTCGCCTTCATGGCCCGCTCCCGGCGCTAGTCGCGAGGGCGAAGGCCCCTCACTGACATGCCGGCGACCATCTCCTCACGAAGGCGACGACCGTAGCCGGACAGCGCCCGATCGCCCCTGTCGCCCCCGCCTCGCGCCGCCGGCGGCTGCGCGCGGTCGTAGCGCGGCTCGACCAGGCTTACGGTCGGCCCCTGCTGGCGCCGCGCTTTCCGCCCGTCGGTGAGCTCGTCTACACGGTCCTCTCGCAGAACACCACCGACGTCAACACCGACCGCACCTATGTCGCGCTACGCCGCCGGTTTCCGACCTGGAGCGAGGTGCGCGACGCGCCCGTCGCCGAAGTCGAGGAAGCCATCGCGGCGGGCGGCCTGTCGCACATCAAGGCGCCGCGTATCGGCGCTATCCTGCGGGCCTTGAGCGCGGCGGGCGGCGCGCCCGACCTCGGCTTGCTCGACGCCCTCCGCGACGGTGACGCTCTCGCCTACCTGCAGAGCCTGCCCGGCGTGGGGCCCAAGACGGCCGCCTGCGTGCTGCTGTTCTCCCTGGGCCGGCCGGCGATGCCGGTCGACACCCACGTGCACCGCGTCTCCGGCCGCCTCGGTCTGATCGAGGCGCGTCTGTCCGCCGTGGCCGCCCATGGCGTGCTGACGGCGCTGGCCGGACCGGCGGCCAGCGACATCTACGCCGCTCACGTCGACCTCGTGCGCCACGGGCGGCGCGTCTGTCACGCTCGCCGACCGGCCTGCGGGACCTGCCCGCTCAACGATCTCTGTCCCAGCGCCGGCTCGTTTTCGTAAGGTCGCGCCGGGGCATGTGGTGCCCGAGAGCCACGACCGGCCGGAGGGACGAACCCAGATGACGAAGCTCCGCAACGAGTTCCCCAAGAAGGACTGGAAGCACTGCTGCGGCAAGGGCTGCAAGAAGTGCGACATCCACAACGCCTACCTCGACGCCTACGGCAAGAAGGAAGGCGAGAAGAAGTTCGCCAAAGACCACGCCAGGATGCACTGAGGCGGCGGCAGGGGAGACCCTGCCGCCGCCTCAGCGGCCGCCGCNNGGAGCCGAGCCCGAAGAGCGGCCCGCAAGAAGCCGTGAGGTGACCTAGAAGATCTCGGGCACGAAGGTCTGGTTTTCGTAGGGCGGGCGCATGTAGCCCTTGTCCTCGCGGCGCGGCGGCAGCTTGAACGGCTTGGGCGTGAGGTCCTTGTAGGGGATCATGCTCAGCAGGTGGGAGATGACGTTCAGCCGGGCGCGCTTCTTGTCGTCGGAAGCGACGACGAACCAGGGCGAGCGCTTCGTGTCGGTGTAGTGGAACATCTCATCCTTGGCCCGCGAGTACTCGACCCACTTGTTCCAGCTTTCCAGGTCCATCTCGGAGATCTTCCAGCGCTTGGTGGGATCCTGGATGCGATCCTTGAAGCGCTTCTCCTGCTCCTCGTCGCTCACGCTGAACCAGTACTTGACCAGGATGATGCCGCTGCGTATGAGCATCTCCTCGAACGGCGGGCACGAACGAAAGAACTCGTTGGTGTCCTCCTCGCTGCAGAAGCCCATGACCCGCTCGACGCCGGCGCGGTTGTACCAGGAGCGGTCGAAGATGACCCATTCGCCGCCCGCCGGAAGGTGGGCCACATAGCGCTGGAAGTACCACTCGGTCTTCTCGCGCTCGGTCGGCACGCCCAGAGCGACGACGCGCACGGTGCGCGGGTTGAGCGTCTCGGTCACGCGCTTGATGGTGCCGCCTTTGCCGGCCGCATCGCGGCCCTCGAAGATCGTCACGACCTTCAGGTGGTTGGTGCGGATCCATTCCTGCAGTTTGACGAGCTCGATCTGCAGCTTGCCGAGCTCTTTGAGGTAGGAGTCGTCGTCGAGCTTCTTGCGCTGTTTGGGCTCGACGTCGCCCAGGTTGTCGGTCTTGTCGGATGGCACGTCTCGTCCCTTTCCGTTGCTCGCGACTGCGGCGGCGTCGCCTCGTTTGGCACGAAAACCAGTGTACGCCACGAGCCACGGTCACGACACACTGTCGTTTGGGGATAGGGTGTAGACCACATGGTCCCCGTAGGAGACAGCGACAGCGACGGCGGCGCCGGCCGCGACGGCCAGGTCGTCGGCTTCATCGACATCGGCACCAATTCGGTGCGACTCATGCTCGTGCGGATCTCGGCCAACCGCTCCTATCACGTGGTCAACCTGCAGCGCGAGGTCGTGCGTCTTGGTGAAGAGGAGTTCGCCGACCATCTGCTGCGCCCGGCGGCCATCGAGCGCGCCGTGCTCGTCTGCCGCTCGTTTGCCGGGCTCGCCCGCAGCCACGGCGCCGAAGAGATCGTCGCCGTGGCCACGTCGGCCACCCGCGAGGCGCGCAACCAGGGCGTCTTCGTGGCTCGCCTGCGGGCCGACGCCGGGCTCGACGTTCACGTCGTCTCCGGTCGCGAAGAGGCGCGCCTCATCTATCTCGGCGTGCTCGGCCGGGTCGAGCTCGGCGAGCGCACCGCGTTCTGCCTCGACATCGGCGGCGGCAGCACTGAGGTGATCGTCGGCGACGCCCGCCGGCACCTGTTCCTCGACAGCTTGCCGCTGGGCGCGGTGCGCCTGGCCGGCGACCCCAACCTGCCTGACGTCTCCGGTCGCGTGTCGAGCGACGACTACCAGCGCCTGCAGCGCGCCGTGCGCCTGGCGTCGGTGCACGCGATCAAGGCGGTGCGCGAGTTCGACGTCGATGTGGCCTACGGCACCTCGGGCACGGTGCGCAACGTGGCAGCCGTGGCCGCCCGGGTGCTGCACGACCGCGAGCCGCAACGCGACGAGACGGCCAGCCTCGCCGACGTGCGCAAGGTGGTCAAACTTCTGCGCGGCCTGTCGCTCGAGGAGCGCCGCGGCGTGCCCGGCCTGAACCCCGACCGCGCCGACATCGTGATCGCCGGCGCGGTCGTGCTCGAGACGCTGATGACCGACCTCGAGCTGCCCGCCGTGACGGCCCTGACCGAGTGCGGACTGCGCGACGGCATGCTGATGGACTACCTTTCGCGCGGCCCGCACGCCGCCCTGGTGCACGAGCTGACCGTCCGCGAGCGCAGTGTCCTGCAGCTCGTGCGGGCCTGCGGCGCCGACGAGGCTCACGCTCGCCACGTCGCCCACCTGGCGCTCGAGCTGTTCGACAGCTCGCGCGAGGCGGACTTCCACAGGCTCGGCGCCGAAGAACGCGAGCTGCTCGAATGCAGCGCCCTGCTCCACGACATCGGGACGTTCATCTCGTATCCCGACCACCACCTGCACTCGGCCTATCTCATCGCCAACACCGACATGCTCGGCTTCGACCAGCGCGAGATCGCCATTATGGCGGCGACCGTGGTGTTCCACCGGAAGGCCGCGCCGAGCGCGCGCGATCCGCTCTACGCGCGCCTCGAGAGTGCCGACCGAAAGCGGGTGCAGACGCTCGCCAACCTGCTGCGGCTGGCCGAGCGCCTCGACCGCAGCCACGGCGCCGTGGTGCGCCACGCCGCGTTGCGCGCCGACGGGCGGCGGGCCCTGACGCTGCGCCTGGTGACGAACGGCCCGGCGCAGCTCGAGCTGTGGGGCCTCGAGAACCGGCGTGGTTCGATGGAGAAGGCGATGGGTCGTCGCCTGACGTTCGAAGTCGAGCCGGCTGCCGCTACTGAAGCTGCCGTTCGCGGCCGGCCTTTGCCGGACGCCGACTGAAGCTACAGCTCGCCGACGACCTTTGCCGGACGCCGACTGAAGCTACAGCTCGCCGACGACCTTTGCCAGACGCGTGCTGAAGCCGTCACCGCGGATCTTGACCCACATCTCCGGGAAGGTGTCGACCAGCCGGTTGAGCTCTTCCTGGCGGGCCGCGAGATAGGTGGCCACGCCGGGCGCGACGATCATGGTCAGGGCGCGCCGGGCATTGGCGGCCGGCGGCTCCCAGGCGCCCCAGGTGAGGAAGTTGCGCAGGACGTTGCAGGTCACGACGGCGTCCTGGAGGTCGCCCAGGTGGTCCTGCATGTCCTTGGTGGCGCCGATCAGCGGCTTGGCGTCGGGTCCCAGCACCTCTTCGAAGAACTCGAACGTGTAACGCATGGCCTTGCCCGCGATGCGCAGGCGGTGGAAGCGCACGAGCGGTGTGTCGTGACCGGTGATGACGTCGTCGTAGGCCCACACGCCGGCGACGCGGTCGTAGAGGACCGCGGGCAGGACGTGGGCGACGCGGTGCGGGCGCGCCTCGCCGTCGTCGTCGATGAAGCCGAGGCTCGCCCGGCCGGGATCGCCGAGCAGGGCGGTGAAGGTCTCGACGAAGCGCGGGTAGCGGCCGCCGTCGAGGTACTCGATCATCGCGCCGCGGGCGTGTTCGCGACGCTCCTGCCAGACGGCCAGAAGAGGGTCGAGGCCGCCGCGGCGCGATTCGGGCAGCGAGTCCAGGTAGACCATCGTCTTCTCGTGGAACACGTCGAGATCGCGCACGGCGCCGAGCACGCGGCCCGTGCGGCGCAGCCCGCGGTCGACCGGCCTCATGACGTCAGCGTCGAGATACGGCCCGAACACGCGCAGCGCGGCCCGCATACGGCGCGTGGCGACCCGCATGTCGTGCAGATCCTCGATGTCGCCGCCCTCGCGCGTGCCGGCCTCGTGGTCGAGCATGCGGTCGAACTGGAAGCGCAGCATCTTGAAGGCCGCCTCGGCCATCGTGTCGGACTTGCGGATACCGGGGCGGGCCGGCCGTCGGACGCGTGTCGTGGGCGCGGCGCTCGCGGCCGGCGTCTCGGGCGGCGTTTCGAGCTCTGCCGGCGTCGCGACCGCCGCCGACTCGGCGCGCTTGGCCGCCGTTCCTGCCGCCGACTCGGCACGCTTCGTCTTGCCTGCCGCTCTCTTGCCCGCCGCGACCTTCGAGCGCGGCGTCGTCGCGGCCGCTGGGGCGCTCGCGGCCGGGGCTGCGGCTGGGGCTGGGGTCGGGACCGGGCCCCGAGCCTGTTCGGCGCGTCGTGGCGCTCGCGTGATGAGGCGCTTGGGGAAGATCGCCAGGCCCTCGTGACGGAACCTGTTGAGCCAGTAGCGCACGGTACGCGGCGCCATGCCGGCGCGGGTGGCCGCCTCGCGCTGCAGGGCGCCGTCGTGGATCGCGAGCAGCACGCGCGCGCGGCGCCCCACCGCGTCGGTGCGCTGCGCGATGCGGGCCAGTAGATGCTCCTCGTCGTTTGTGAGCAGGCCGCCACCCCGGGGCTCGTCGGCGAGCGCCGCCATGGCGCGTTCGAACTTCGAGAGCGGCTGCGCGGTGAGGCCGAACTCGCCCTGCAGCGCGGCGGCGATGGCCGCCAGGTCGGCTTCGGTGCCCGCGCCCTTGAGCTCCGCTTCGACCTCGTACGCGGGCGGCAGGGGAGCGTCGCCGGCAACGATGGCGAGCGTGTCCAGCGAGAGCTCGGCCACCGTGCGACCGTCCTTTGTCAGGGAGCTCAGCACGCGGCTCTGACGGATTTCGACGAGCGGCCGCAACGGCCGCGCGCCCACCACGGACAGGACCTGCTCGCGCGCCTCGCCGGCGGGCCAGCTCGTCGGCAGGTCGGCCGACGAGTCGGCCGGCAGGTCGATCTCCCACTCCGCACGCCGGTGGATGGCGCCGCCGGCGGCGCCGGCGTTCTCCTCGCCGTCGTCTGCCTCCGCGTTGCCGGGCTCGCCGCCGCGCCGTTTGACCGTGATGACCATGCGGTCGCCGCGGTCGCGGCGCCGGCAGATCATGCCGGCCGTCTGCAGGGCGCGCTCGTCTGAGTCCAGGTAGACGTCGGACATCTCGGCGACCTCGCGACCGCCCACCTCGTAGCCGGCGAGTTCGCTCAGTAGGTCGAGCCGCTCGAGGGCGGCGGCATCGGGCGCGCTGAACTTGGCCTCTATCTCCATGATCGGGACGTCACCTTTCTGGGCCGAAGACGCGCGGCGGCAGCAGCCAGACGAGCGTGCCGCGCATGGTCTGCTCGTCTAAGTCCACTCGTGCCACGCCCGCCTTCTTGACGACCACCGTGCCGCCGGTGAGCTGGCCGATGACGGCGCTGAACTCGGGTTCGTGTCCGACCAGCACGAGGGTCTGGGCGCCGCTGTGCTCGGCGACGATCGCGGCCAGACGCTTGCGGTCGAAACCGTGCGCCAGGCGCTCGTCGTCGGCCAGGCGGTCGGGGCAGCCGAGGGTGGAGGCGGCGATCTCGGCGGTCTGATGGGCGCGCGCCAGGGGACTGCTCAGCACGGCGTCGACCGTGACACCGGCCCTGGAGAGCAGGGCGGCAGCCTGTTGGACGACGGTGCGGCCGTCGCCGGTCAAGGGACGCTCCGCGTCGGTGCCTTGCCACTGGCTCTTCGAGCCCGCCGGGCCGTGGCGGAAGAAGATGAGCTGCACCGGCACCCCTTTCAGTGGCCGGCCGGCAGGCGACGCTTGCCGCGGCGCCGGTCGGACTGCGCCGGGCTGGTCGCCCGGTCCGAGGCGTGCTCGATGAACCAGACCTGGCTGTCGAGCGGCTCCTCGCCTTCGGCCGGCACGGCGTGGACGTAGCTGCCGTCGGCCTGCATGAAGCGCGCCTTGACATTGTCGCGCAGGTAGACCGCGAGTATGTCGTCGCGCAGGCGTCGCACGAGGGCCTTGTCTTCGACGGGGAAGAGGACCTCGACGCGCCGGTTCAGGTTGCGCGGCATGAGGTCGGCGCTGCCCACGAGCACTTCTTCGGCGCCGCCGTTGCGAAACCAGTAGATGCGGCTGTGTTCGAGGAACCGGCCGACGATGCTCGTGACCTTGATGTTGTCGCTCACGCCGGGGATGCCGGGACGCAGCGAGCACATGCCGCGGACCAGCAGGTCGACCTTGACGCCTGCCTGGGAGGCCCGGTAGAGGGTGGCGATCATCTTGCGGTCGATCAGCGAGTTCATCTTGAAGATCAGATGACCGCCGCGACCGGCGACCTGATGGTCGATCTCGCGTTCGAGCAGCGCCTCGAAGCGCTCACGCAGGTTGATCGGTCCGACCAGGAGCTTCTTGTAGTCGCGCGAACGCGAGAAGCCCGTGAGGAAGTTGAAGAGCTCGGTGGCGTCCTGGCCGATGACCTCGTCGCAGGTGAACAGGTCGAGGTCGGTGTAGAGGCGGGCGGTCACGACGTTGTAATTGCCGGTGCCGAGGTGAACGTAGCGCCTGATCCCGTCGCCTTCGCGGCGCACGACCATGGCGATCTTGGAATGCGTCTTGATGCCGACGAGGCCGTAGACCACGTGGACGCCCTCGTCTTCGAGTGCTCGCGCCCACTCGATGTTGCTCTCCTCGTCGAAGCGCGCCTTGAGCTCGACCAGGACGGCGACCTCCTTGCCGTTGCGCGCCGCCTCGAGCAGCGCCGCGACCGCCGGTGCGTTGCGCCCGACCCGGTAGAGCGTCATCTTGATGGCCAGCACGTCGGGGTCGTGGGCGGCGCTCTCGAGCCAGTCGACGACTGGTCCGAACGACTCATAAGGGCGATGGATGAGGATGTCGTGCTTGCGGATCGCGGCGAAGATGCTGAGCTCGGGATCGCCGAGCCCTTCGGGCACGGCGGGCACGAACGGCGGGTCCTTGAGGTCGGGACGGTCGAGACCGAGCAGGTTGATGCCGCTCATGCCGAGAGGCGGATCGACGGCGACCATCCCCTCGGGCTCGAGATCGAGGTTGTCGAGCAGGATATGGCGCACGTCGGCGGGAGTCGTGCCGTCGATCGTGAGACGCACCACGGAGCCGAAGCGCCGCCGCAGCACGCCCTCCTCGATCGTCTCGAGAAGGTCGTCGGCTTCGAGCTCCTGGATCGACATCTCGGCGTCGCGGGTCACCCTGAAGGCGTAGGTGCCGACGCTCGTCATGCCGGGGAACAGTTCGCCGAGGTTGGCGGCGATGAGTTGCTCGAGCCAGACGAAGTCGTAGCGCCGCGTCTTGGCCGCGGCCGAGAGCCCCTTGGGCGCGGGCACCGCAGCGAGGCGTGGCAGTGACGAGGGCACCTTGACCCTCGCGAAGAGCTGCTGGTCGTTCTCGTCGCGCAGAAGCACCGCCAAGTTGAGGCTCAGGTTGGAGATGTGGGGAAACGGTCGCCCCGGGTCGAAGGCGAGCGGTGTGAGCACGGGAAACACGCCGCGTTCGAAGTATGCGATAGCGGCTGCGCGCTGGGCCTCGCCGAGCGTGTCGAAGTCGTGGATATGCACGCCGGCCTCGGCGAGCTGCGGCACGATCTCGGAGACCCAGGCATCGCGGGCTTCATACATGAGCTGGTAGGCCAGCTCGCGGCAGGCGACGAGCTGCTCGGCCGGCGTCATGCCGTCGGCCGACAGGTCGGCGACGCCGGCCTCGACCTGTTGGCGCAGGCCGGCCACCCGGACCATGAAGAACTCGCCGAGGTTCGAGCCCAGGATCGACAGGAACTTGACGCGCTCGATTAGCGGGTTGCGTTCGTCGCGGACCTCTTCTAGCACGCGGCGCTGGAAGGTCAGCATGCTGAGCTCGCGATTGATGTAGTAGGAGCGGTCTGTGAGATCGACGGTCGTGTCCGTGGGCGTGACAGCGTCGCCGGGCACGTCGCCAGACACTTCGGGGGCTGTCGAGGCCGTCGAGGCTGTGGTCGCGGGCGTCGTGACGTCCGCTGCGGCTGCGGCCGCGGTCACAGCCGCGCCGGTCGCGACCGCGGCCGATCGCCTGCCGCCGGGGCGCGACCCGTCGCCCTTGCCCTTGCCCCTGTGCCTGCCCTTGCCCGGTGTGGCGGAACGTGTGGGGGTAGGCATGCGACGCATCTCCTGTGGCCGTGCTTGAAGGACCTTTATAGTACCCGATTGTAGGCTCGCAGATGACGCGTGTCCGTGTTGGGGTCGGATGCTACAGCGCGGGTGGCGCGGGTGGCTCAGACTCGGGCGAGGGTGCGAGTGAGGGCGCACGCGGCGGCGCAGGTGATGACGGTCAGCGCGTGGCCAGCGGCCGGCCCTCGGGCGGTCCGAAGACGCGGTCGAGCAGCCGCCAGTGCCAGATGGCCCGTACGGTGAAGCCCCACGACACGGCGATCACGATCAGCAGGATCTGTTGGAGGATGCCCAGCGACCGCAGTGCGAACAGGCTGCGCGCGCCGGGCGACGAGACGACGATCAGGTAGACGACGAACAGCACGGCGGCCATGATCGCCGGGCGCCGGTCGCCGCGCAGCCGGGCGCCGCCCACCCAGCGCATGCTGGGCGGCACCGTGAACGGCAGCAGCAGCAAGCCACAGAGCACTGCCAGCGCCGTGGTCGCCGTCTGCGCCCGGGGCAGCGCCGCCTGGACGGCCTGCTGGGCGGTCGCGCCGTGGTGGGCGTCGAGGAAGGTGCGTTCGCCGGTCTTGAAGTAGAGCGCGTACACGGCGAGCTCGAACAGGGCGAGCAGGACGGTCGCCGGCACCGCGAACCGCGCCAGCGGCCGGTAGATCCGGCCCTTGATCGTCTGACCGGACTGGGCCCACACGATGAGGCCGATCGTGGGCACGGTCGCGGTCAGGTAGGAGAGCAGCGCCGACTGACGCGGCGAGAAGGCAAAGCCGCCGATCAGGGCGACGAACGGGATGACGAGCGCCCGCGAGAAGATGCGCACCGTGAAGATGTTGAGGATGTCCTGCATGCCGTTGCGGATCCGCTGGCCCTCGCGAAACGCGGCCGGCAGCGCGCCGAAGGAGTCGCCCATCAGCACCAGATCGGCGACGCTGCGGGTCGCCGGGCTGCCGCTTTCCATGGCGATGCCGAGGTCGGCGCGCTTGAGGGCGACCACGTCGTTCACGCCGTCGCCGACCATGGCCACGTAATGGCCGCGCTTGTGCAGCGCGGTGGTCAGCGCCTCCTTCTGCTCGGGAGAGACCCGGCCGAAGACCGCGCCGCGAGCCGCCGCCTCGCTGAACTCGCGTTCGTCCAGGGCGGCGAGCTGCGCGCCTGAATAGG
>PKYM01000008.1 GCA_003132645.1 Actinomycetota bacterium
CTTGAATCACGTTCCCGTTTCACGCAGACTTCCCAGGGGTCGCGACCACCCCTCGGCCAGGCATGATGTGATGGCGGCCAGCGGCCGCAGCCGATCCGCTGATTCGCCTGTCAGCCGTTGCCTTCACAGCCGCCCCTCAGAATCCTCGGTTTCTCGCGCGTGGGCCATCTTCACGTTCTTGCAGGGGCCTCGCCCTGCTGCGCTTGCGAACCCTGTTGGCGGACCGCTCTCCGGCGCGAGAGAACAGCCCACGAGCGGGCGGTCATGCTAGTGTCCGAACGGACTTTTCCCGGTCCCATTGCCGTGTCTTTGCCGCAGCAATGAATGCGTCTTCGTCACTGGTTCCCACAACGCCTGCGTCTTGTCCGACATGCGCTATTTCCAAAAGCGCTTGGCCGCCTTTGTCGGCGGCGATCGCCTTGAGATGGCCGAAGGCATCACGCACGAAATCGATTGCTGCGCCTTCCGTCGACAGTGTCTTTGCCGCTTCCGCTGAGAGGATCAGGGCGACTGCGTCGAAGAGCACCGAAGGCGTACCGGCAAGTTGTCCGTCAGCCGCCATCAGCGAGCCATCGGCGAGATTCGCGCCGCCCACTTTGGGTGCTACGATCTTCACGGCAGCGCCCGCATCAGTCGCGGCCTTCCTGACCTTTTCGATGACCGCGCCGTCCGAGCCATCCGCAATCAGGATGCCCACGGCGCGCCCCGTGAGCGTGTCCTTCATCTTGCCGATGATCTGCAAGGCTGGCGAGGGCGCCATGTCCTGCACGGGTGCCGCGGCGGCCGGCGCCTTGGGCATCTTGCCGAGCGCCAGACCCGCGCCGACCCGCTGGGCGAGGTCTTCGTCGATGTTCCGCAGATGGCCGACGATCGCCTCGCGCACGTGAAGGTGCTCGACCCTGGAGAGCTCAAAGACCAGCGCTGAGGCGATGTGCGCCTGCTCGTGCGCGGTCTGGCTGACATAGAACTGCCGCGCCTGGCTGTAGTGATCGGCGAAGCTCTCGGCACGGACGCGGCCCTTCTCGCCGGTCTCGGCGACCGCAGCGCTGCGGAAGCCGCCGGCCGGCGATTCCCGCGGCGAATCCTCAGACAGCGAGTTGGGCTCGTAGGCGATGCGGCCCACGGGCTGCTCCATCTGCATCTGGCCGTCACGCTGCTGGTTGCCGAACGGGCACTTGGGCGCGTTGATCGGGATCTGGTGGAAATTGGGCGTGCCGAGGCGCGAAAGCTGTGTGTCGTGATAGGACAGCAGGCGGCCCTGCAGCAAGGGATCGTTGGAGAAGTCGATGCCCGGCACAACGTGAGAGGGACAGTAGGCGACCTGCTCGGTCTCTGCGAAAAAGTTGTTGGGCCAGCGGTCCAGCACCATGCGGCCAATGATCTTCAGCGGCACGAGCTCTTCGGGGATCAGCTTGGTGGCGTCGAGGTGATCGAACGGGAAGCCGTCAGCTTCCTCCTCAGTGAACAGCTGGACGGCCAGGTCCCACTCGGGGAACGCGCCGGCCGCTATGGCCTCGAACATGTCCCGGCGGTGGAAGTCTGGGTCGGCGCCGGCGATCTTGACGGTTTCGTCCCAGATGGTGGACTGCAGGCCGAGCTTGGGGCGCCAGTGAAACTTGACGAAGGTCGACTCGCCGGCATCGTTGACTAGCCGGAAACTATGCACGCCAAAACCTTCGATCATGCGCAGCGACCGCGGCAGCGTGCGATCGGACATGACCCACATCACCATGTGCATGGACTCCGGCGTGAGCGAGATGAAGTCCCAGAACGTATCGTGCGCGCTTGCCGCTTGCGGAAAGCCGCGGTCCGGCTCCATCTTCACGGCGTGGATGAGGTCGGGGAACTTGATGGCGTCCTGGATGAAGAACACCGGGATGTTGTTGCCGACGAGGTCCCAGTTGCCTTCCTTGGTATAGAACTTGACGGCAAACCCGCGCACATCGCGCGGGGTGTCGACCGAACCGGCGCCGCCTGCCACCGTCGAGATGCGCGTGAAGACCGGCGTCTTCTCGCCGACTTCGGTCAGGACCCTCGCCCGGGTGTAGGCCTCGAGCGACTCCGTCAGCTCGAAAAACCCATGCGCGCCCGTGGCTCTCGCGTGCACGATGCGCTCGGGAATGCGCTCATGGTCGAAGTGCGTGATCTTCTCGCGCAGGATGAAATCCTCAAGAAGCGTAGGGCCCCGCGGGTTGGCCCGGAGCGAGTTCTGATTGTCGGAAAGCGGTACGCCCTGATTCGTGGTAAGCGCGGCGTGCTCGCCGCCGGCGATCTGGTGCAGTTCGCCGCCGGCGGCTGATTGTGGGTCTTGGTGGGGGCTGGGGCCCGCTTCCCGTTTGCGTCTTCCAGAACCACTCGTTGTCTCGTTCTTGCTCATGCCGTATCTCCTTCGCGTGTAACGCCAGCTTGCTGGCTGTTGTCGCGTGCTGCCGATTTCGACGGGCCGCTTCCCCCTCCGGATCGCCCCACGATTCTCGACCAGGCCGTCTGAGGAAGCGCCGCCCTCTCGATCGCGGCGTCCTGGGCAGCGAGACGGGGCCTGGATCTGCTTGGCCTCCTCCAGGACGGCCGCTGCATCGTTGTAGGTGGCCTCCGACCGGGCGTCAGCGGCGGCGGCCTGCACGTTCCGACCGACAATGCTCGCCGCCACGATCTTGGCCGGCGGCCGATGATCGGTC
>PKYM01000190.1:0-468 GCA_003132645.1 Actinomycetota bacterium
CTAGTGCACTGTCTCTAAAACGGCTTTACAGCGTCCGACCTTCTCGAGGATGGCCTCGACAGAGGCCGTCCAGACGAACGGCTTGGGGTCCTCGTTGTGAGCCTCGAGGAACTCCCCAATGGCGGCGACCAGGTCGGGCACGCTGGCAAAGACGCCGCGGCGCAGAGCCTTGTCGGTGAGCTCGCGGAACCAGCGTTCGACGAGGTTCAGCCAGGAGCTGCTGGTGGGCGTGAAGTGCAGNNCTGGTAGTTGTCGAGGATCAGGTGCAGGTCGAGGCCGCGCGGGAACTCGCGGTCCAGCGTGCGCAGGAACTTGAGGAGCTCCTGATGGCGGTGGCGTGGCAGGCACTGGCCGACGACGCTGCCATCGAGCGTGCTCAGCGCCGCGAACAGCGTCGTCGTGCCGTTGCGCTTGTAGTCGTGGGTCATGGTGCCGGCGCGGCCGCGCTTCATGGGCAGGCTCGGCTGG
>PKYM01000190.1:476-5780 GCA_003132645.1 Actinomycetota bacterium
TGAGCTTCTCGGAGAAGAACGGGTCGTTCGAGAGCTTGAACGCCCGAGTGCGGTGCGGCTGCAGGCCGTGGGCGTCCCAGATGCGCTGCACCGTGGCCGCGCTCACGCCCTGGGCCTTCGCCATCGTGCGGCAGCTCCAGTGGGTCTCGCCGGGAGGCACGGTCTGTGTGGTGGCAGCGACGATCGCCTTGACCTTGGCGGCGGAGATCGTGGGCTTGCGGCCGCGGCCCGGCCGCACTTCACTGAGGGCCGCCGGACCGGCGGCGGCAAAGCGCTGGCGCCACATGATCACCGTGGGGCGGCTGACGGACAGGCGGCGAGCGATCGCGCTGTTCGACTCACCGGCGGCGGCCATGAGCACGATGCGTGCCCTCATGGCCACGCTCTGCGGGGTGCCGTGGGCGGCGACCCAGCGCTCCAGAACGAGGCGCTGCTCTGTGGAAACGGTCGTTCTGGAAGTGCTCGACTCCATGGCTGGGAAGCTATCATGACCCCGTCATTATGTCAAGCTATTTCTGAGACACTGCACTAGCTACGCGGAGTGCAATGCGCTCTCCGAGGCGTGGGCAATGGTGTCAGCGACGATTGCCTCCGACGTCAGACCGATCCGCTCCAGGACCACCTCGTGCTTGGCATGGTCGAGGAACTCTTGTGCCACGCCGTGGACACGGATCGGCGTCGTCACGTCCACATCCATCGGTGCCTGCGTCAGTGTCGAGCCAACCCCTGAAGGGCAGAGAAACTCTGGACAGCCCCGCTGAGCAGGTGTTTCCTGCAGATCTTGTACTCCCACGATCCCGCCGGGTAGCGCCTTCTGATGTGGCCTTGCAGGGCGCTGCCTCCTTCTTGAGCCGGTCTTCCACTGGACACGTTCGCTCTGGTCTAGGGTGCCGGCAAGGCGGGGAGACCGACGAAAGCACGGGATATTGCGGCCAGATGTACCACTGTGGTGCGCGGCATGTCGCGGCGACTCGGATTCCGGCCTTCCACTGCCCTATTGCAAGAAGTGCGGAGCGGTTGCCGGTCGTCCGGGCCGGGCAAAGTCCAGGACACACCCCAGTCCACACAGGGCAGCGACCCCGCTTGGGTTGCGAAGGAGGAGTCATGGGTTCGAACAGCGACAAGACCATCCTGGTCACCGGCATCACAGGTCAGCAAGGCGGAGCGGTGGCGCGCCGCCTGCATGCCGACGGCTGGCGCGTGCGCGGCCTCACGCGCGACCCCGACGCGGAGCGCGCTCGCCCGGCGCGCGAGCTCGGCATTGAGCTCGCCGCAGGCGATCTCACCGACGAGCCCAGCCTCGCAGCGCCGCTGGCCGGCGTCTACGGCGTCTTTGCCATGGCGACGCCCTTCGAGAAGGGCATGGAGAACGAGGTCGCGCAGGGCAACACCCTGGGCAACGTAGCCGCGGCCGCGGGCGTCGAGCACTACGTCTACTCTTCGGTCGCCTCGTCCAACAAGAAGACCGGCATCCCGCACTTCGACAGCAAAGCGGTAGTCGAGGAGCACCTCAAGCACCTCGACCTGCCGCTTACGATCATTCGGCCGGTGTACTTCATGGAGAACCTCGTGAACTGGGGCGCGCGCACCGACGAGGGGCTTATCGTCCCCGTGCCGCTTAGCGCCACCACCCGCCTGCAGATGATCGCCGTCGACGACGTCGCGGCGATCGTGGCCCTCGCCTTCGTCCAGCCCGAGAAGTACATCGGCAAGGCCTTCGACATCGCCGGCGACGAGCTCACCTTCCCCGAGGCGGCCGCCGCGCTAAGCGCCGGGATCGGCGAGCCGGTGCGCTACGTGCAGACCCCCTGGGAAGCCGTGCGCGAGCAGAACGAGGACGTCTACCTCATGTACGACTGGTTCGAGCGCAAGGGCTACGGCGTCGACATCGCCGATGTGCGCAAGCTACATCCGGAGCTGCTTGACTTTCGGGCGTGGGTGGCGCGGGGCAGCGCGGCGCCGCTCACCGAGCTCCGGGCGGCCCAAGAGGGCTAGAGCATGCCACAGATGCTGAAGCAGAGGATAGCCGCTGGGAACCGGAATGCTGGCGGTCTAAAGTTGCCCGTTGGTTAACCACTACAGGAGTGATAACAACGCTGCTCAGGGCTTGTTTTATCGGCCGAGAAGCGGTATGTTCCTGGTGCGGTTTAGCCCCCCCCTGGATCGCTGCGGTACCTCCCTCAGGTACCCCATGGCTCCCTTGAGAGCCCCACGGTATCCGTGGGGCTCTCTCTTCATCAGCGTGGCGAGATTTGCGGAGTTGAGTGCCCTGGGGCGAGGCCGCCGCTCTCGCGACAAGGAGTAGGGCAAAGACAGTGAGTGACGTGATAGAAGAGCGCCAGGCAAGTGAACCGCCCGAGCTGAACGTCGCAGAGGTGAGGGACCTCGTGGCCGAGGGCCGCGAGCAGGGCTACCTGAACGCCGGGCACGTCCACGACCTGCTGCAGGACGTTGAGCTGACCGCTGAGCAGATCGACGACATGTTCATACTCTTCAACGACCTGGGCATCGACATCATCGAGGGCGACGAGACGCTGGACAGCGACGACCAAGGGGCCGNNGCTCGACCTCTCGGTGAAGACGCTCACCTACGACCCGGTGCGCATGTATCTCAAAGAGATCGGCAAGGTGCCGCTGCTCACCGCCGTACAAGAGGTCTCGCTGGCCAAGCGCATCGAGCGCAGGGATATGGAGGCCAAACGCAAGCTGATCGAGGCCAACCTGCGCTTGGTCGTGTCGATCGCCAAGCGCTACGGTTGGGCCAACATGCCCTTCCTCGACTTGATCCAGGAGGGCAACCTGGGCCTCATCCGGGCGGTCGAGAAGTTCGACTACCGTAGGGGCTACAAGTTCTCGACCTACGCCACCTGGTGGATCCGTCAGGCGATCTCGCGCGGCATGGCCAACCAGGCGCGCACGATCCGCGTCCCGGCACACATGGTGGAGCAGATCAACAAGCTCATCCGGGTGCAGCGCAAACTGCAGTCGGACATCGGTCGTGAGCCCACCCCCGAAGAGATCGCCACTGAGATGGGAACCACGCCGACCAAGGTGCGCGAGATCCTAAAGATCAGCCAGCAGCCGCTCAGCCTCGAGACGCCGATCGGCGACGAGGGGGACTCCCAGCTCGGCGACTTCATCGAAGACGAAGATGCCACCACGGCGGTCGACGCCGTCAGCGAGATCATGCAGAAAGAGGAGCTCAACCAGGTCCTCTCCACCCTCACGCATCGTGAGCGCAAGATCATCGAGCTGCGCTTCGGCCTCAAGGGCGAGCAGCCGCGCACCCTCGAAGAGGTCGGCCAGAGGTTCGGCTTGACCCGCGAGCGCATCCGCCAGATCGAGGCCAAGACGCTCGCCAAGCTCACGAGCTACCGCGACACGGAGCGGTTAAGGGGTTCCCTCGACTAGCGCGTTATCGCCGTCCACAGGCGCGCCGCTCGAAGAGCAGGCAGAAGCCCGCATAACCACGGCGTAGGTCCACAATCTCGTCATGCTCTTGAGGCCGCTCTCGGATGCTACCTCGCAGGAGGTCGGTCGGCGGTCGGCAGAGAGTCCAGGTTCCCCCCAGCCTCGAGGCACTTGGTGGGCGCATGTCGTGCGCCGCCGTCGCCCGCTNNCGTGACTAAGGAAGCGGTCGGTTCCTTCCGATAACCGAGAGGCCAAGCAAACCCACAACCGGGAAGTTGCCCGCCGTGACGGGATTGCTGCTTGCCTTCGTCGTTGTGACCGCTCTCGCGGCACTGAGTTCGGCGACGCTCGCGCTTCTTTCCTGGCAGCGCCGTCAGGTGCCCGGCACCCTGTTCTTCTCAGCGCTGATGGTGGGGGCGACCGTCTGGTGTGGCGCCTACGTCGGCGAGCTGACGTCGTCCTCGCTACAGACCAAGATGATCTGGGCGCGGCTCGCCTACCTCGGCATCGCCACGGTGCCCCCGAGCTGGCTGCTCTTCTGCCTCTCCTACACGGGCAAGCTGCGGCGGCGCACGACCGGGGCGGTGCTCGCCTTCTATCTCCTGCCGCTGGCGACCGTGCTCTTCGTTATGCTGAGCACCGCCGTACCGCTGGTCTGGTCAAAGACGAGCATCGCGACAAGCGACGGCATGCGGGTGCTCGTGGTGGACTATGGCCCCTGGTTCTGGGTGCACACCGCCTACTGCTACGCTTGTCTGGCGGGCGGCTCAGTGGTCCTGCTGGCCTCCATCTTGCGCCAGGTCCGGCCGCTGACCAGCCAGGGCCTCGCCTTTGTGCTGGCGGTCAGCCTGCCCTGGTTCATGAACGCCCTGACGATCTTTCACCTCATCCCTCTGGGTTACCTCGATCCCCTCGGCGTACTCGATCTCACACCGCCGGCGCTCGTCGCCAGCGCTGCGCTTGTGGCCATCGGCCTCTGGCGCCTGGAGATGTTCGACGTCTTTCCCGGTCTGGTCCCGTTGGCCCGCGATGCCGTGATCATGGAGCTCCAAGACGGCATCCTCATCGTCGACGGACACGGTCGGGTACTGAGCGCCAACCGGGCCGCCGAAGAGCTGCTGTCGCGGTCGGGCCAGCCGCTGGTCGGCCAGCCGCTGGCGGCGCTCGTCGATGAGGCAAGCCCAGCTCACGAGGCGCTCTCCAACCTCTGGGCCGTCAGCCGGCAGCGCCTCGAGATGATCGTGACGGGCAGCGACGGCCAGCAGCGCCACGTCGAGATCGCCGTCTCCAGCCAAGGTTCGTCTCGGCACGGCGACGGTCACGTGCTCGTCATGCGCGACGTCACTGAGCGCGTGGCGAGCACGGAAGCGTTACGCCAGTCAGGCCAGCGGCTGCGCGTGCTCTTCGATCAATCGCCCGTCGGGGTCATGGTGTTCGACCAATACCTGCTGGTCACCGAGTGCAACGACAGATTCGCGAAGATGGTCAGGAGCGCGCACGAGGATCTCATTGGATATGACCTCGCCTGCTCAGAAGACTCCGCTCTGCTGCCGCTCTACCAGGCGGCGCTACGCGGAGAGACCTCCCCCTACAGTGGCCCCTACACACTCAGTCCCAGCGGCGTCGNNTGGCTGCAAGGCGAGGTGAGCCCCCTGCGAGACGACTCAGGTGAGACCGCCGGCGGCATCGGTGTGCTGTGGGACATGACCGAAAGCAAGCGCGCCGAGGAGCTCATCGAGCGTCTGGCCTTCAACGACACTCTGACGGGGCTGCCCAATCGCACGCTGTTCCGCGATCGCCTGCGCCAGGTCCTGGCGCAGGCGGCGCGCTTGGCGAGCAACCCGATCGTGGCGCTCGTCAACCTCGATCGCTTCAAGGCCGTCAACGAGGCGA
>PKYM01000110.1 GCA_003132645.1 Actinomycetota bacterium
GCGGTGGCCCGCTCGGCCGGCGCCGGGCCCGACCTGGTCGGCGCCCTCGCGGTCACACCTGTGGTCGCTCACATCGCGATCGTCCGCGGGCGCGGCGCGGCGGCCGCGCTGGGCGCCGCGCTGGCTCTCGACGCCCCGTCGACGGGGATCGTCCTGGCGCCGATCCTCGGCGGCGTGGCGCTCAAGAGGTCGGGGCTGGGCGTCATGGTGGGCGCCCTGGGCCTGCCGCTGGTGAGCCTGGCCCTCGGCCGGCGGCGCACGGCCGCCTGGTGTGCCGTTCTGCCGGCGCTCATGGCCTACTCCCGCCTGCGCGGCTCGGCCGACCAGGAGCAGCCGCTGAGCTTCGCACTCGCCTGGGAGCGGTTCTGGTTCGACCGCGACCCCGCAGGCGGCGAGTCGGCCGATGCTGCGTCAAGCGCGCCGGTCGGCGGGTAAGAACCAACGAGGAAGCGGCCCGGCAGCAAAGCATCGGCAACGGCATCACAGCCACAAGGAGATGTCCATGACAGACGAAGAACGGACGACTGTGTCGTGGAAGGCGATCGAACCGCACTGGGAGGTCTGGTCGGTCGACGGCGTGAAGATCGGCGAGGTGTTCCAGACGGTGGGCGACGAGAACGCCGACATCTTCGACGGTCTCGCCATCGCTCACCACGGCGGGCCGAGCGTCGCGCACAACTGGCTCGACCGGCCACGCTACGTGAGCCAGGACAAGGTGGCGAGCATCCAGGAAGGTCACGTGCGCCTGACCATCAACGCCGGCGAAGCAAGCGACTTGCCCGAGCACAACGTGCCCGAGACCGCCGAGATCCTGCCTGAGAAGGCGAGCTTCACCGACCGCCTCAAGACCGACCTCGAAAAGCACACGCACGAGGACAAGACCTACTAGGCATCGGCCCCCTGCCAGGCACCANNAGCCACTCGCCGGAGCGCTTGAGGGCGCGGTTGCGGTCGTCGGGCGGCAGGTCGCGCAGCCTGCCGAGCACCGCCTCGAGGTCGACGATGCGCGTGGCGACGACCGCCAGGCCGCGCTCGTCGTTGTTTTGCAGCTCGCCCTCGACGAGCAGGTAGACCGCCTCTTTGAGCACGCGGCCGTACCGCAGATAGACGTCGTTGAAGACGACGACCTCGGCCAGGCCGCTTTCGTCTTCGAGGGTGAGAAAGAGCGTGCGGTGGCCGCTGCGGATCCAGGGCATCTGGGCGCGTTCGAGGACTCCGGCCAGGCGGATGCGCCGGCCGTTGGGCACCAGGTGCAGGCGGCCGAACGGCACGGCGTCGAGCGCCGTGAGCTCAGCGCGCACGAAGTCGAGCGGGTGGGCGCTGACGTTAAGGCCAAGCACCTCGAGCTCGACGGCGACCTTTTCGCGGGCGCTCCACGACGGTACGAACGGCAGCGCCCCGAGTTGCTCGTCGGTCGCGAACTGCAACGCCTCGTCGGGCGTCGCCGCCAGCACCGAGCCGTCGCTTGCTTCACCCCTGGTCTCAGCGAGGCCGGTGTCGCTCGCCTCGCGCCGGTCGCCGGACGGGGAGCCGCCGGTCGAATCGCCGGTGGGCGGGGCAGAAAACGAGGTCGGCGATGGCTCGTCGCGGAGTGGACGACCCGGCGGTGACGCCGACGAGGCCCCCAAAAGCCGGCCGGTGGAGGGTGGGGCGGGGGTCGACGGTCGCTCTTCGCGGCGCTGACGATTCGGTGTTGGCGCAGGCGCCCCGGCCGCGAAGCCGCGACCAGAGACCCCCGCCCCGCTCGCCGCCGGCGGCTCAACGGCCCGCCCGCCGCCGGCCTGTCCGCTCCAGTTCGCGAGCCCGCGACCGGAGCCTCTCCCCCCGCCCGCAGCCCGTCCGCCACCGGCGCCCCTCGCTCCCGTGACCTGCGCATGCACGAGCGGCACCTGGACGAGCAGCTCCTCGCGCCGCACGCCGAGCCCGTCGAAGGCCCCCACCCGCACCAGGTTGATGACGATCTCGACGCTCACCCGCGTGCGCCGGCAGAAGTCGGCCAGCGAGCGGTACGGTCCGCCGCGCTCGGGCGCCCGTTCGCGCACGATGGCCGCGATGGCCGCCTGGCTCATCTCCTTGACGTAGGCCAGCCCGACCCGCAGCGCCCGGCCGTCGCGCTCGACGGCGAAGTCGCCCACACTGGCTTCGACGTCGACCGGCAGCACCTCGAGTCCCCAGCGGCGCGCGTCGTTTAACACCACGCGCGGTGAGTAGAAGCCCATGGGCTGGTTGTCCATGAGGCCGCAGAAGAATTCGGCCGGGTAGTGCGCCTTGAGCCAGGCGCTCGCGTTGCAGACGACCGCAAAGCAGGCGGCGTGGGCCTTGTTGAAGCCGTAGGCGGCGAAGCCGCGCAGCTGGCGAAAGACCTCGTCGGCGGTCGCCTGCGGCACGCCGCGGGCGACCGCCTTGGTGACGAAGTCGCGACCGATCGCGTCCATCTCGTCGAGGGAACGCTCGTGGGTCATGGCGCGGCGCAGCAGGTCTCCCTCGGCCAGTGAGAACCCGGCGATCACCGCGGCGACCTCGATCACCTGCTCCTGGTACAGGATGACGCCGTACGTTCGTTTGAGCGCCGGCCACATGTCGGGGTGGGGCACGAGCGCCTTTTCGCGGCCGTGGCGCCGGCGGATGAACGGCCCGATCATCTCGGCCTGCAACGGCCCCGGCCGAAAGAGCGAGATGGCGGCGATTACATCTTCGAAGTCGCGCTGCCGCAGCCGCGTGGCAAGGTTGCGCTGGCCCGAGCTTTCGAGCTGGAACACGCCGATGGTGCGCGCCTCGCTGATCAGCTTGTAGACGGCCGGGTCGTCGCGCGGCAACTCCCAGGCCGAGAGGCGCTCGCCGGTGCGCCGCTCGATGAGCCGTACCGCTTCGGCGATGGCGCTGTGCATGCGCAGGCCGAGGATGTCCATCTTGACCAGGCCCAGGGTCTCTATGTCGTCCTTGTCGAACTGGGCGACGATCACTCCCTTGGCCGCCCACTGCAGCGGCACGCGGTCGGTAAGGGGGTCGCGCGAGAGGATGAA
>PKYM01000235.1 GCA_003132645.1 Actinomycetota bacterium
GTCATCCTGGTGGCCTGCATCGCTTACTACTGGCGCTTCCAGCGGGAGCACGCCAACGTCGTGATGCACGCCATCATTCCCGTCCTCGGGATCCTGGTGTTCATCCCGGTCTTCCTCACGGCCGCCGGTATCCCCGCCTTCAAGTTCGTCGCCAAGCTGTCCTACCCGATCTCCCTGGCCGGGCCCGTGGTCGGCATCTGGATGGTCATCGGCATCGTGTATCTGGTCTACCTGAACAATCGCCATCCAGATCGCCTGGCCGAGACCGGGAGGATCTTCCTCGACGAGCCGCAGGCGACTTCCGGTGGGCTGCAGAACCCGGCGACGCTGCCGCACGAGGGGTGATGTGACCATGAAGGTTCGCGAAGGCATGATCGAGGTCCCCGGGGGCCGCGTCTGGTATCGCAGCGTCGGCGAGGGCGGGATCCCCCTGCTCTGCCTGCACGGTGGCCCGGGCATGACGCACAACTACATCGATCCGCTCGAAGACCTCGGCGATCGCCGCCGGGTGATCTTCTACGATCAGCTCGGCTGCGGGCGCTCCGATCGCCCCGACGACACCTCGCTGTGGACGGTGCCCCACTTCGTCCGCGAGGTGGAGGCGGTGCGCAGCGCCCTGGAGCTCGACCGCTTCCACCTGTTCGGCAGCTCGTGGGGTGGGCAGCTTTCGATGCAGTACATCCTCGACTACCAGCCGCCGTCGCTTGTCAGCCTGCTCATGTCGGGCAGCCCGGCGAGCATGCCGCGCTGGGTCGAGGGCTGCATGCAGCTGTTCGCCGAGCTGCCGCCCGAGGTCCAGAAGGTGATCAGTCATCACGAGGACACCGGCTTCACGTCGTGCCCGGAGTACCTCGGCGCTGTGAGCGTCTTCTACAAGCGGCACCTCTGCCGCCTCGACCCCTGGCCTGCCTCCATAGAGCGCACCTTTGCCGAGATGAGCCCGGTCGTCTACGAAACGATGAACGGTCCGAGCGAGTTCACCGTCACGGGCCGCTTTCGCGACTGGGACGTGTTCGGGCGTCTCGGCGAGATCAAGGTGCCCGCGCTCGTCATGGGGGGGCGACACGACGAGATCCGCGTCGATCACCTGACCGACATCCACAAGGGGATCGCAGACTCCGAACTCGTGATCTTCGAGGACAGCTCGCACACCCCGTTCCACGAGGAGCGCCCGCTGTTCATGCAGACGGTGAATGAGTTCCTGGACCGTGCGGAGGGCGCCTCCTGAGCGGTTCAGTCCTGCGGGTGGGCGATTTCCTGAGGCCGATTTCCTGAGGCACTCGCACAGGGCAACTCGTATGGGGGGCACGAGCGGCGCTGTGAGTGCTCCCGTGTCAGTTGTGCGAGCGCGCCGGGATCAGCAGCAAGACGATGACAGTGATGAGCGGAAAGAAGCAGGCCAACAGGCCCCACAGGAGCCCGCTGCGGCCTTTGCTCCGAGCGATGGCGACCGTGATGGACAGGAAGACGACCCAGGCGACAAAGAAAATCAGCCACCAGAAGAACGCCAATGCTGCGACCGTCGCTGCGACCATGTGAACCCTCCTTGACCGATTGGCACATCCTTCCACGCCTCGGCTGCCTTGGCACCGTTGGCACCCGCTGTGTGCCGGGCCGGCAGCTTGGCGCCTGTGATGGCCACGCGTTCGGGCTGACTCGCGACCGCCCGCCAATCACCCAAAGCGGGTGACGACCGGCCGCCGTCGCCCGACTAGTCTCTTCTTCGAAGACAGAAAGAAACGACGGGAGAGGAGACCGCGATGACCGCCATTCAAGACATCGAGCTCAACGCCTCACGGCCGACCGAGAAGTCCTGCGCGGACTGTCGCTTCGGGGCCGGCTTTCCGCAGGGCCCACAGCGCCTGATGCGCTGCGTCAACCCCGGCCACCCGACTGTCGGGCAGTTCCTCAGGGGCCCGGTAGCCTGCGAGGGCCTCCAGGCGCGCGGCGCGGCCGCATCGAAGTCGGCCATCTTCGTGGCGCCCGCCTGGGCGCGCTGCGGCGACTGCGAGCATGCCGACCTGTTCACCGTCGCGACGGCCTGTGCCTGCAGCCACCCCGTTCTCGGCGATCGGCGTCCCGTGCGCAGCATCGGCGCGCCGGTCTGCGCCTCGTTCAAGGCACGTCTGAGGCCCGACCTCTCCCTCCACGCCAGTCAGCACGGCATCGCAGTGGCCTGAGGCCGCGCCGGGCTCCCTAAGGCCGCACCGTGCTCTCCGGCCCACGAGCCGGAACAAGCCGCATCTTCGTCGGCTCGCCTCGCTGAGCTGGGTTCCTGAGCTGGGTTCGGTCTTCAGGCGACCGCTTCGGCTGAGGAGCCGGCCCCTTCGTATGCCCGCCGCAAGGCCGGGAGGTCGAGCTTCTTCATATCCAGCATGGCCGAAAACGCTCGTTGAGCGGCAGCCTTGTCGGTCGAACTCAGCAGCTCACTCAGCGCTGTCGGCACGATCTGCCACGACACGCCGAACTTGTCGGTCAGCCAGCCGCACGCCACTTCCTGCCCGCCTTGCGTGAGCTTCTGCCACAGGTCGTCTATCTCTTCCTGGGTGTCGCAGTTCGCAACGAATGAGATCGCGGGGGTGAACTTGTACTGCGGACCGCCGTTCAGCGCCAGGAACTTTTCACCGTTAAGAATGAACTCGACCGTCATGACCGACCCAGCCGCGCCCGGCGAGCCCTCCGGGTAGCGCGCGGTGTTGACGATTCGCGAGTCCTTGAACACGGAAACGTAGAAGTTCGCCGCCTCTTCAGCTTTGCCGTCGAACCAAAGGCAGTAGCTGATCTTCTGCATGAGGAGCCTCCTTGGTTCCTTGATAAAGTAGGGATTGACCATGGGGAACCTGCTCACCACACTGATTGTGCCCGCGCTGCTCATCGCCGTGAATCCGATCCCCATCATCGTGGCCGTCACCCTGCTTTCCACCGATCACGGCAAACGCAACGCCGCAGCCTTCGTCGCCACCCTGGCCGTCATCATGCTGGCCGTCGGCGTGCTCACCATCTTCCTGCTGGGCAAGGACGGCTCTGCGGGGCAGACCGACACCCGCACGAGCCTGGCCGTCGTGCAGACCCTCCTCGGTCTGGCCTTCCTGGCGCTGGCGTTCCTGCAGTGGCGTAGCCGCCCGCAGGCCGAAGCCGCGTCACCCAGGTGGATGCAGAAGATGGACGAGGCCGGTTTCAGCGTGGCCGTCGCGCTCGGGCTGTCGCTCACCAACTACGCTCTGCTCTCTGCCGGCACCTCGAAGATCCTCAGGTCGGGCATCGGGTCGCGCCAGTAGGTCGCGGCGCTGCTCTTCTTCGTGCTGCTGGCGCTATGCACCGTGGTCGTGCCGCTGATCGTCTACCTCGTGCGCCGCCCGTGGGCCGAGGTGCGGCTGCACCGCCTCAAGATTTGGCTGACCGCGCACAACCGCGCCCTGCTGATCGGCGTGTTCGGCGTCATGGGCGTGCTGTTTGCGGTCCAAGGGCTGGACAACCTGTTGCACTGAGGTTGTCGCAGGCGGTGCTAGACTCCCCGGAACGCGCTGTGAGTGCCGGCGCAAGGTCTTGGGTGCTGCCGGCTCGCGACGCCCCTACACCATTGGCAGAGAAGTGAACGACGGCAGGGCTGCACGGTTGGCGAGCAACGTCAGCTACATAGTCATCTCAGACCTCCATCTCGGCGCCGAGAACAGCATCCTCACGCGACTGCGCGAGGGCAGTACGCTGGCCGACACTCACCAGCCGAGCCCAGTCATGACCTCATTTGTCGACTGTCTGCGCACCATCGTCGCCGGCAACCACGGCGGCGAGCTGCCGACGATGATCGCCGACGGCGACCTGGTCGAGCTCGCCTTGGCGTCGCCAGCCCTGAGCCTGCCGGTCCTGGCTCAGTTCGTCGCCGCGCTGGCCGGCGGCGAGCCGGTCGTGCGCGACGAGGCCATTCTCATCCCCGGCAACCACGATCACCATCTCTGGGAGATGAGCCGCGAGAAGGCGGCGCAGGACTTCCTGAGGTCGGGGGCGTCACTCGAGAAGGCGCCCACGACCTGGCACACCTCGTCGATGTTCCTCTCGCGACCGCCTGCCTACGGGGCGACCTTTCTGGAGGACGCGCTGCACAATGCGGGGCACGATCGCGCCCGGGTTCGTGTCGTCTACCCGGATCTGGCCTTGACGTCGCCCGACGGCGAGCGCGTCGTCCTGGTGACCCACGGTCACTACATGGAGCGCGTCGGCACGCTGTTCTCGGCGATGGCCCGGCTCTTCGACCCGTCGGCACCGCCGCTCGACGACGTCGACCTGATCGAGAGGGAGAACTGGGCCTGGATCGACTTTTTCTGGGGGGCGATGGGGCGTTCGACCCGCATGGGCGCGCTCGTCGAGAAGATCTATGACTCGATGCAGGATCCGCGCGCCATCGAGGCGCTGCTCGGCGGCCTCGCCGCGAGCGTGACCAAACGACAGAACGCCTTCCTGCGGAGAGTCGAGACCTGGGGCATTCGCCGCGTCCTCGGGCGGATCGTGGCCGGCCGGCTCCATGAGCGCGAACGCGACGAGATCGGGGAGGTGCTCAGCCAGGGCTCGCGAGCCGGTCTTGCGGCCTACTTCGATGCCCTGCAGCACACCTTCGAGAGGGAGTGGGACAGACCCCTGCCCCACGACGTGAGCATCGTCGTCGGACACACGCACAAGCCCTTCAGCGAATGGTGGGATGCCCCGGCCTGGCCGGCCGGCGGCATGCGCGTGTTCAACTGCGGCGGCTGGGTCGTCGACCACGTCGTGCCCCAGCCGCACATGGGCGGGGCCGTCGTCTTAGTAAGCGACGACCTGGACGTCGTCTCACTGCGCATCTACCAGCAGGTGCACGACCCGTCCGCGTGGCAGATCACGGTCGAGACGGTGAAGCCGACACCCGGCGGCGAGCTCTTCGCGGAGCACGTAAGGAGCCTGGTCCAGCCTGCGCGGGAGCCCTGGTCGGCGTTCTCGGCGGCCGTCGAGCAGCTCGTCGCTGAGCGCCGTGCGGCCATGCAGCGGATCCTCGAGGGAGACCTGAAGCTGCTGCGCGAGTGAGCCGGAGGGCGCCATGAAAGCGACGAGCGGCTCGGTCCTCCGTTACCGTGTGGTAGCCTCGGGCCTCTTCGGGAGGTAGGGAGATGACGCGCACGCCCTCACAGTCACAGGTCAGAGCGAAAGGCCGTCTCGAAGCGTTCAGCGACGGCGTCTTTGCGATCGCCATCACGCTGCTGGTCATTGAGATCGCGGTCCCGCAGGTCGCCGGAAAGCATCTCCTGGAAGCGCTGCTGCACGAGCGCCCGACCTACCTCGCCTACTTCGTCGCCTTCATGACCATCGGCATCGCGTGGATCGAGCACAGCGCGCTCACCGAGGCCCTCGACCACGTCGACGCCGGCTTCCAGCGCCTGAACCTGCTGCTGCTGTTGCTCGTCGGATTCTTGCCCTTCCCCACGAGGGTCATGGAGAAGTACCTGAGCCTGGTCGACAGCGACCACGGCGGAGAACGGGTGGCCGTCGTCTTCTTCGGCGTCGTGCTCTTCGGGATAAGCCTGATGCTGCTCGTATTGGGGCGCTACGCCGAAAGCGAGGGCCTTTTCGGCGGCGATGCCGCGGAGGAGCGCAAGGAGGAGAACAGAGTCAGATATCAGCTCGGGCCGAGCCTCGTCTTCTACGCGGTGGCGACCGTCTGTGGGCTTCTCTCACCCTATCTCGCGGTGATCCTGTACGTCGTAATCGGCGTGTACCTGCTCCTGCCGGTGCGCACGCTGCGCCGATGGCTGCGGCGCGGCGGCTGAGCATTCGGCAGGCGCCCTAAGCGTCCGTTGCGCTTGATCTGTAGATCGGGGCCAGGGCCGCGTAGAACTGACGAAACGTCGGATACATGCGCTCGTAGACCGCCTGGTTTGCCTCCTGCGGCTCGACTATGCGTTTCACCTTGATCAGCTCGTCCACCGCGTCCATGTTCGGATAGATGCCCAACCCCACCGCCACTGCCAGGGCTGCGCCCATCGCTCCGGCTTCCAGCGGGTTCTCGACAACGTTCAGCCGCCGCGCCGTGACATCGGCAATGATCTGTGTCCAGAGAGGGCTGACGCTGCCTCCGCCGATCGCCTGCATCGCGTCGATGCTGAAGCCCACCTTCTCCATCGCCTCGATGATCCAGCGAATGTGGAACGCGACCCCTTCCATCACTGAGCGAGTCAGGTGGGCGCGGGTGTGGCCCATGGAGAGCCCCAGGAACCCGCCGCGGGCGTAGTGGTCGAGCACCGGAGCACGTTCGCCTGAAAGCCAGGGAGTGAAGAAGAGATTGTCGCTGCCTGCCGGCGCGGTAGCCGCCAGCTCGTCAAAGACC
>PKYM01000017.1 GCA_003132645.1 Actinomycetota bacterium
CGTCACCGAGGACGACCGTCTGCAGGCCCAGTCGCTCGAGCCTGGCGCCGTCGGGCGCCGCCGCGAGCCGGCGCCTCAGTGCATCGAGGTCAAACAGGTCGGTCATGAACGAGCTACCTCCACAGCATCGAAGAACTCCGCGGCGTCGGCGAACAGGCCTGAGCCCAGGCCGGCCAAGATGGCCGCTCCCAGGGCAGTGGGCTTCGACGTAACCCTTGACGAGCTCCTCCAACCTGCTGTGGCCATTTTGTAACGATAACGTCAGACGTCTGATGTATCAACCACAAGAGTGCGGCCGCGCTCGGCCCTTGCCGCGCGGACGTCAGACGACCGAGGGTGTGGTGACGGGAGACTCACGAGCGGGTGGCGCAAGAACGCGCCTACGACCGCCTAGGCTGGTCCTTCAGCCGAGCGGGAACGGCGCCGGCAGCAGCAGGACGGTGTGGCGATCCCCGGGCAGGCCTTCGCGATGCGACCCGAGGCCGATGGACGGAGTTCGCCAGTGAATCACCCGGCACGCGCCCATCGTGGTTGAAACGCTCTTAGGCGATCACTTCCCACCAATGGTCGCCCGGATGACTTTGTATCCTTCCTTTTCGAAGACCGAAGCGACTGTCTCCTGAAGCTCTACTCCTGGAGTCAAGGCCACCATATAGCCGCCTCTGCCTCCTCCCGTGACTTTCGCCCCCAGAGCCCCGTTTTCCAGGGCCGTCTTGCACATGGAGTCCACGGTTTCGTGAGACATCTGCATGTCGATCAGCAGCTTCTGATTCTCCGACATGACCTTGCCGACCGTCGGCAAATCACCAGCTTCAAGCGCCGTCTTCATCTCAGAGACCTGAGCCGTCATGGTCTTGAGACGCGCTGCAAAGAGCTCCGCCTCGTCGCTCTTCTGCTGATCGATGAACTCATCGAGCGCCGCCGTATTGACCGTGACGCCGCTGTTGGCCAGCACGATCTCAAAAGCACCTGGACACTCGATCCGTTCGAAATGCTGTTGTTCGCCTTTCAAGAAGAAGAGAAGCAGGCCGCCATAGGTCGAGGCCGTGTTGTCGACACCACTGGCGACCCCGTGATAGGGGAACTCCCCCTGCCAGGCTACCCGGTTGATCTCCTCGATCGAGAGGCCGAGCTCGAACTCCGCGTTCAATGCGCGCGCGAGTGAAACGCAACTGGCGGCGCTGGCGCCGACTCCGCTTCCGGCCAGCAACGTACCCCCGACGGTGATCTTGATCGGGTGTTTCTTGACGTCGATGCCCATGACTTCGAGGATGCGGTCGATGGAGTGGCCTTGCTGCTCCCTCTTGCGCTCCTTGTATCCCGGCACCTCGACCCGGTTGTCTTCGAGGGTCCAGCCGTCGCCATCGATCCTTTCCACCGTCGTCACGGTCTCATAGGAGATCGACGAGACGATCGCCGGGACCTCATCGAGGACGAACTGATCGCCGATCAGGATCGATTTCCCAAACCCGCTACCTTCAGCCATGCGCCTCACCCTTCAAGATGTCTTCCATTTCTTCGATCAGCTGCTCTTCCTTACCGATGGCCACCGTGGTGGCAGCCGTCAGACTGTGGCAGGCATCCGAGAACCCCCCCAGCCTGGTCGTCGCTTCTGGCAGCAAGACGTTCAGCCCCATCACGCGTCCCGCCCGGATCTCCCCTTCCATCGAGGGGGCGACCCGCATGGAGATCTTCACCTGGTTGAAGGCGATCGCGCCGAAGCCCGGGATCTCGTCGGGAATGATCTGAAAGCCGGCGAGGTACTTGCGAGGATCGATGAGGTCCGTCACCCGGATGGCGTCGCAGAACGCCCCGACCATCTTCACGCCCATCGGGAAGAAGCGCCTCTCGAGATTGAACCACTGGATGTGAGGCGCCTGTCGCCAGGCGCCCGCCTGGAGCCTCGCGATCTCTTCGTCGAAGAGCTTCGTTCTGACGGCCTTCAGGTCTTCCACCATCCGGTCCGACTGCGGTGAAGCCCCTTCGAGGCAGACCGCGACCCCCATGTCCGGGCCCTTCTGGTAATAACCGACGCCCCCCAAGACGTCGAGATCATCGCCGACTTCAACGACGTCTCGTTGACCCTTCGGGCCGTTCAACAGGTACTGCTCCCCCATTTCCCGTTCCCTGATCTCGATCAGGCCCTGTCGGACGGCTTCCAGGGCGACCTCACGGTTCTCGCTCACCAGGGCGCCGTCTACAAAGAAGCCGTCTCCCACCGCGCCTATGGCCGCGATGTGAGCCAGGTCACGGTTGACCGGATCAAGGGCGCGAGCAAAGAGATAGCAGGTGGTCGAACCGGAGATATCCCGATCTCCCTTCAAGCCAAAGAGATCAGGGTCAAGGTTCATGACTCGCGGATCGGTCGAGGCCTCAGCGACATGGTGGTCCAGGATAAGGGTCAGATTCCTGCCCTGATTGAGCTCGGACAGCAGTGGGGCGAGTCTGCCTGCAAAATCGGCAAAGACGAGGATTTCGCCCTGCTGCTCGTACACCTTCTCCAGCACCGCGGGATAGGGTTTTTCCAGGCAGAAGCGCCGGACTGTGAATCCCTGCCGCTCGAACGCGCGGGTGAGTATGGCGCCCGACGTAAGCCCATCGGAATCATTGTGGTGAAAGACCTGAACCGCCTTTTCCGGCATCTTCCTGACTTCCTGAACGGCATGGTCCATCGCGTCGATCAAGGCGTTCGGCATGAGTCTCCTTAAGGAAATGCGTCACCACATGAGCCTGGCAGAACAGTGACCAAAAGCAAGACGACTGAAATGACAGCAGGTTTGCCGGCTCGTCCCTCGAAAGGCCGCGCTGAGCGGCTGCTAGCGACGCTCGGCGCCAGAGCCCCGTGCCACTCCCCGGCGCAGGACGCGGTCGAGCCCGGTCGGCGACCGGCTCACTACCGAGCCGGCGCGGGCGGTCTGCCTGTCACCGCGCGAGCAGCCGGACGCCGGCAGGATCGATCTGCACGCCGACGCGGGTCTCGGGCGGCATGGTCAGGGCCCGAAGACTGGGCACGTCGGCCACGAGCTGGCCGATGTCGGAGTCGAGGGTCATGCGGGTGACCGAACCGAGGAAGGTGTGCATGAGCACCTTGCCCTCGAAGGACCCGTCGGGAACGCCCGCCTCGTCGACCAGCTCCTCGAGGTCGACCGATTCGGGCCGGATCAGCACCATCACCTTGGCGCCCGTTGCGGAGTCGTGTTTCTGGGTCACGCGGATGGGGCGTTCAGATGCGCCGACCGTTACCGATCCATCGGCCTGTACGCGCCCTTCGAAGCCGTTCATGAGGCCCACGAAGTTGGCCACGAACTCGGTCGCCGGACTGCGGTAGATCTCGGCCGGCGCGCCGATCTGTTCGAGGTTGCCGTCGGACATGACCGCGATACGGTCGGAGATGGAGAGCGCTTCTTCCTGATCGTGGGTGACATACAGCGTCGTGATGCCCAGCTCTGTCTGGACGCGCCTGATCTCCTGGCGCAGCTCGACGCGCACCTTGGCGTCAAGCGCCGAGAGAGGCTCGTCGAGCAGCAGGATGGCGGGTTCTATGGCGAGCGCCCGAGCGAGCGCCACGCGCTGCTGCTGGCCGCCTGAGAGCTCGTGCGGGTAGCGCTCGGAGCGCGTCGCGAGGCCGACCAGATCGAGCAGCTCCTCGGCCCGGCTATGACATTTGTCGCGGGCCACCTTGTGCATGCGCAGGCCGAACTCGACGTTCTGCCTGGCGGTCATGTTCGGAAAGAGGCTGTAGGCCTGGAACACCATGCCCATGTTGCGCTT
>PKYM01000330.1:0-20990 GCA_003132645.1 Actinomycetota bacterium
AGCTCGGCCGCCTTGTCCGGGGCGCGCTCGCCGAGCCAGGCGTAGGCGTCGAGGGCGCGCTCGATGTTGTAGCGCGCCAGCACGTTGGTGTAGGCGTTGTCGTCGACGCCCTCGTGGTACTCGTCGGGGCCCACGACCATCGGGATGTGGTAGCGCCCCAGCTCGTCGCGAGTTGCCCGCGAGACCCAGAAGCGGGCCGTCTCGAGCAGCAGCTCGACGCCCATGCGCTCCAAAAACTCATCGTCGCCGGTGCACTTCCAGTACTCCCAGGTGGCCCAGCCGATGTCGGCCGAGATGTGGTGTTCGAGCAGTCCCGAGAGAATGGGGATCATCTCGCCGCGGGGACCGATGCCGTACGGCGGCGTGGTCTCGATGCCCTTGTCGGCCGACTCCCAGGGAAACAGCGCCCCTTTGTGGCCCAGGTCGTGGGCCTTCTGGCGGGCGCCGTCGAGGTTGCGGTACCGGTAGGCCAGCAGCGTGCGGGCGGTCTCGGGATGCGTGTAGATGAAGAACGGCACGAGGAAGATCTCGGTGTCCCAGAAGACGTGGTTGAAATACGACAGGCCCGACAGACCGCGGGCGCCGATCGAGACGCTCTCCTTGTCGGGGTGAGCCGTCGACATCATGTGGTAGCTCGAAAAGCGCAGGGCGAGCTCGGCTTTCGGGTCGCCGCCGACCGACACGGCCGTGTCGGCCCAGCGCGCGCGCCAGGCCTCGACGTGACGGCGCAGCAGCTCGTCGAATCCGGCGCGCTCGGCGAGCTCGAGGGTATCCAGGGCGCTTCTGGTCGCCGGCGGGCGAGTCGGCGACGAGCGCACCACCGCGATGCGGTCGATCGTCGCCGGCTCGTCGCGGTCCAGCCGCCCGCCGATCACGTCGCGCGACTGCTCCAGGTACCGCGTCACCGGCGAGCCGGGCGCCGGCTTGGTCGAGACCGCCAGCGTGTGGCCGCCGCCCTTGCGGCCCTTGGTGCGCGCCACGAAGCCGGTGCCGTCGAGCGAGGTCAACGAGGCTTCGTAGACCGGACCGCCGGCGTTCGACAGACCGACGCAGGCCTCCCACACCAGGCGCCCGCAGAAATCTTCGGGACTGGCTTCGGCGCGCAACACCATGACGGCGCGGTCGGCCAGCGAGGCAAAGCGCGCCGTGCGCACGCGCACCGTGCGCCCCACGCGGTCGCGCTGGCGCCAGTAGCGAAAGACGATCCCCTGGCTCATGTCGAGCACTCGACGGTGTTCGAGGACCTCGCCGTTCATCAGGCTCAGGGGCATGCCCTCGACGAGCAGTCGCAGGCACAGCCAGTCGGGCGCCGCGACAGGCTCGCGGATGTGCAGAACGCCGGTGTCGTCGCCGAAGACGCCGGCGACGAAGGTTGCCGGCGTAGAGGCCGGCGAGCCCTCCTCGAGCGAACCGCGCGTGCCGCTCTCGCCGTTGGCCACAGTGAGCCAGGTCTCGACCTCGCGCTCGCGGAAGGGGTCGAAGCCGTCGACCTGGAACAGCCAGCCCGGATCGGTGTTGGGCACCGGGAAGCTCTCCAGGACACGGGCCTCGCGCAGCTCGATCTGCTCGTCCAGAAGCCCGATCACCGCTTCGCGGCCGCCGCCCAGATACTGCACGTGGCGCGGGGCGCCGTCGGCGCCCGGGCCGACGGCGGCAAAGGAAGCGTCGTGCAGCTCGGGGATCATCAGGCGCCACGCGGTGCCACCCTGGCCACTGTCGGGACCGAAGTCGTCGCCCACCACGAGCACCTCGCGGGCGTCGTAGTCGCGGTACTGCACGATCCACTGCAGCAGCCAGCGCATGCTGTCGGCCGGGTCTGTCAAGGCGAACTCCAGGCGGTTGCCCCGCAGGCTGACGCGGGGCCGCGGCACGCCGGCGCCGTGGGCCAGGCGCATGGCGAGCTCGACGAGCTCGCCGGCTCCGGCGATGCCGGCCTCGGCGAGACGCGTCTCGAGAGCCTCGGCGGCCGCGGGCGCCGTCAGCGCGACGGTGCGCCGCCAGCGGTCGCGTTCGACAAGACGCGAGGCGAGGCCGCGGTCCGCAAGGTCGGCGCGCACGGCTTCGACAGCCCGCGTGAGCTGTTCGCCTTCGTCGACCGACACCAGGCGGCGATCGATCAGCCTGGGACCGGCCGGCCCCGAGACGTAGGCCTCGGCGCCGTCGGAGAGCAGCAGGAAGAGGCGGCCTTCGACATCGGGGCGCGCGCCGAGCTGAGGATCGACTACGTCGATCCCCGTGCGCGCCACCAGCGCCACATCGACGCCGAGCGAGGTCAGTCGCTCGATGCGGGCGCGCAACTCGGTGGGGGCGGCGGCGCCGTCAGGCGCCGCCGCCGCCCACTCCAGGCACAGCACGCGAAAGGCGTGGCCAAGGAGAGTCTTCGTCGAGTTCACGGAAGCCAGCAGATGCACCTCTCACAGTGGGAGTCAGGGCGGGTTTGTTCCCAACCCGCTACTATCGTACGCCAGACCGAGTCCGGTCGGCGCAAACAGCGCGTGGAACGACGCCGGCCCGCACTGCGCGGCGAGCTCGCCCGCGCCGCGCCGGCCTCACCCGCCCGCGCCGGCCCCGACCTTAGAACCTTAGAATACCGTCGGACGCGTGCCGAGCGTCACCTTGAGGGTCGTGGTCGACGACCCTCTGGTCACTGTCACCGTCACCTGGTCGCCGGGCTTGTGGCTCGTGATGAGCGTCGAGAGCTGCTCGTTGCTCGTCACCGCCTGGCCGTCGATCCTGGTGATGACGTCACCGCCGGTCACGTAGACCTGGTCCTGCAGCGTGACCTGCCGCTGACCGCCCCTGATGCCGGCCTTGGCGGCGGGGCTGCCGCTCTGCACGCTGGCGACGAGCACGCCGTCGCTGACTTTCAGGCCCAGCGCCTTGGCGACATCGGGTGAGACCGTCTGGCCCGAGACGCCGAGCCACGCGTAGGCGACCTTGCCGTTCTTTTCAAGCTGGCTCATCACTGCTGCGGCGGTGTCGATGGGCACCGCGAAACCGAGGCCCTGGTTGCCGCCCGACTGCGAGGCGATCTGCTCGTTGATGCCGATCACCTTGCCGGACGAGTCGATCAGCGGACCGCCCGAGTTACCCTCGTTGATGGCCGCGTCGGTCTGGATGCCGTTCGAGATCGTCGAGCCGTTCGGCGACTGCAGGTTGCGGTCGGTCGCCGAGACGATGCCCGAGGTCAGGGAGAAATCGAAGCCGAGCGGATTGCCGATGGCGACCACCGGCTCACCGACCTGAGCGCCGGCCGAGTTGCCCAGTGTGAGCGGATCGAGCGCCGGCGCCTTGGCCGGATCGACCTTGAGCACCGCGACGTCGCTCGTCTCGTCGATGCCGACGATCTTGGCCGCGAGGCGCGTGGTCTGCGAGCCCTTGCCCTTGAAGACCACCGACACGGCGCTCGCCGCCTGCCCGTTGGAGGAGACAACGTGCGCGTTGGTCAGGATGTAACCCTTGTCGGAGACGACGAATCCCGAGCCCAGTGCCTGAGACTGGCCACTCACCGGCCCGAACACGCCCTGGGTCGTCGTGTCCAGGGTGGAGACGACCTCGACCACGCCGGCCGAGTCCTTCTGATAGATCTGGGCCGGCGTCAGAGCGTCGCTCGAGATCGCGTTCGAGATCTCAGTCGTGCCGGTCGTGCCGGTCGCCGCCTGGGACTGCTCGACTACCGTGGTCTTCTGACCGACCGGCAGCACGCCGAAGGCCATCAGCGCCACCAGCGCCAGAGCGGTGACGGCGATGCCCAAGACGAAGACGATCGCGTGCGAGCGCACTTGTTTCATGATTGCTCCTCCTCCGCAGGGACCTCTCCGGTTGTAGCCTGCCGGGCTGTGAAGACGCTGTGCGAGCGCTGGGAGCGCTCTGAGACTGTCGTGGCGCACCGGGCGCGTTTGCCCTTCGGCGCGATGATGCATACGAGAGCCACAGACGACTCTCAGCATCTCCACAGGAAACGGTCGTACACTCCCAGACGGGATGATCGTGCGGAGCCGCGGCTAAGGCAGGAAGACGCCCGCGCGTCACGGGCCACGAGGGCTTTTGAGGAGGCGCACGTTGAGCGAGCACCCGAGGATCCTCGTCGTCGACGACGAGGAGAGCCTCACCGACCTGATCGGCCTGGCGCTGCGCTACGAGCAGTTCGAGGTCGACGTCGCCCACACGGCCAAGGCGGCCCTGCTGGCGCTGCCGGCCTTCCGCCCCGATCTCATCGTCTTGGACATCATGCTGCCCGACCTCGACGGTTTCGAGGTGGCGCGTCGCGTCGCGGCGGAGTCGCCCTCGACGCCCGTCCTGTTTCTCACCGCCCGCGACGGCACCGACGACAAGGTGCGCGGCCTGACGCTCGGCGGCGACGACTACATGACCAAGCCGTTCAGCCTCGAGGAGCTGGTCGCCCGCATCCGCGCCGTCCTGCGGCGCACGCAGCGCGACGACGACAGCCACCAGCGCCTGACCTACTCGGACCTCGAGATCGACGAGGACACCTACGAGGTGCGCCGTGGCGGCACGCTGGTCGAGCTGACCGCGACCGAATACAAGCTGCTGCGCTACCTCACGCTCAACCGCCGCCGGGTGCTGTCCAAGGCGCAGATCCTGGATCACGTCTGGAACTACGACTTCGCCGGCGACGCCAACGTCGTCGAGATCTACATCAGCTACCTGCGCAAGAAGCTCAACCCGACCGGCCCGCCGCTCATCCACACCGTGCGCGGCTTCGGCTACTGCCTGCGAGACGCGCGGGGCTGACACGATGTCGCTGCGCCTGCGCCTGCTGTTCGCCCTCGTCGGACTGGTCGCGGTCGGCCTGCTCGTGGCCGACGGCGTGACCTACCTGTCGCTGCAGTCGTTCCTGCTCCAGCGCGTCGACCAGCAGCTCGAGGCGGCGCCCCTGCCGGTGCTGCGCGAGCTTGAGCGCCAGGGCTCGGGGCTGCCCGACAACTTCCCAGCACAGCCGTCCAGCGAGACAGCCTTCCTGCCGCCGGGCACGTACGGCTGCCTGATCAACAGCTCGGGGCAGATCCTCGCCCAGGTCACCTTCAGCTACGGCGGCAGCGCGCCGGTGCCGACCCTGCCCGCCGGCCTCTCCGCCACCACGACCGCCGCCGGCGGCCAGACGACCCTGACACTGCCGGCCGCGGGTCATTCCTCGCTGCGCTTTCGGGCGCTGGCCACCCAGAAAGGCATCTCGCCCTACACTCTGATCGCCGCCGTGCCGTTGGCCGAGGTGACCCAGACCCAGCACCGCCTGCTGCTGGTCGAGGCCATCGTCACCCTCAGCGTGCTGTTCGGCCTGGGGCTGCTGGCCTGGTGGATCGTGCGCCGCGAGATGCGACCGCTCGACGACATGGCGGCCACCGCCGACGCGATCGCCGCCGGCGACCTGACGCGCCGTGTCGAGCGCGCCGACACGCGCACTGAGGTGGGCCGTCTGGGACTCGCCCTGAACGCCATGCTCGCCCAGATCGAGGGGGCGCTCACTCGCAGCCGCAACTCCGAGAACGCCCTGCGGCGCTTCCTCGCCCAGGCGTCGCACGAGCTGCGCACGCCGCTCTCCTCCGTGCGCGGCTACGCCGAGCTGTTTCGCCGCGGCGCCAAGGAGCATCCCGAAGACCTGGACCTCGCCATGCGGCGCATCGAGCAGGAGGCGGCTCGCATGGGAGTCCTGGTCGAGGAGCTCCTGCTACTGGCCCGCCTCGACGAGGGCCGCTCGCTCGAGCGCCAGCCCGTCGATCTGACCCAGGTCGCGGCCGACGCCGTAGCCGACGCCAGGATCCTCGCCCCCGATCGCGACGTCGAGCTGGAGCAGACCGGGCCGGCGGGCGTGCTGGGCGACGACAGCCGGCTGCGACAGGTCGTCACCAATCTCGTGATGAACGCCCTGCAGCACGCCGGCGCCGAAGCCAGCGTCGTGGTCAGCACGAGGTCAGTCGATGGCCAGGCCATCCTCGAGGTGGCAGACGACGGCGTCGGCATGCCGAGCGACGTGGCCGCCCGCGTCTTCGAGCCCTTCTACCGGCCCCCGGGCGCGCATGGTCACAGTGAAGGCACGTCCGGCCTCGGCCTGTCGATCGTCGCTGCCATCGCCGAGGCCCACGGCGGCACGGTCGATCTGCAGACAGCCCCCGGCCAGGGCGCGCGCTTCCGCGTGCGACTGCCGGCGGCGGCCCTCGCGGCGCCGCGCGACGTCCCGACACCGCCCACGGAAGGCCCGGTGTCAGTCGCGCGCGGCGAGGACCGTGCACCCGAGGCGTCCAACGACGTTCAGGGGCCGATCCACTCCTGAGCGGCCGCCCGGCTTGAGCAGCGGCCTGGGTCAGCCGCGCGCCGGCACCGCCCCAAGCTCATCCGCAGTGGCAGGCGCCAACTCGTTCGACCCCTCGGGCGCGTACCGCGAGCTTGCCACCGTGCCGGCTTCGAGCCACAGGCGCCGCGACGCCCGGCCGGCCACCCGGCTGTCGTGGGTCACCATGATGATCGTCTGGTCGCGCCCGCCCCAGAGTTCCTCGAGCAAGGCGACGATCTCGTCGCGGGTGCGTTCGTCGAGGTTGCCGGTCGGCTCGTCGGCCAGGATCACGCGCGGCGCGCGCACCAACGCCCTGGCGATGGCGACACGCTGCTGCTCGCCGCCCGAGAGTTCGACGGGGACGTGTGAGGCGCGGTCGGCGAGGCCGACTTCGGCGAGCGCCGCGTGAGCCCGCTCGGCCCGCTCGGCAGAGTGCATGCCATGCGGTACCAGCGCGGTCTCGACGTTCTCCCGTGCAGTGAGCGTGGGGATCAGGTTGAATGCCTGAAAGACGAAGCCGAAGGCCCGGCTGCGCAGGGCACACAGCCGGGCCTCGGAGAGGACGGCGAGGTCGGCGCCGTCGAAGCACACCGCGCCCGACGTGGGGCGGTCGAGAGCGCCGAGCATCTGCAGGAGCGTCGTCTTGCCGGAGCCGGTCGAGCCCTGGACGGCCACGAACTCGCCCTCGGCGATCGAGAGGTCGACGCCGTCAAGGGCGGCGACGTTCTTGTGAGCCTGCACGTAGCGCTTCGTGACGCCGGTCAGCTCGTAGAGCATCAGTGTCTCCTCTGGGTAGGACTCTTCGGTCGGGACCGTCAGTCGACTCGGCGCATGCTCAGTCGACTCGGCGCACGCTCAATCGACTCGGCGCAAGGCGTCGGCAGGGCTCAGGCGAGCCGCCCGCCAGCCGCCGAGCCCGCCGGCGACCAGCGCTCCCGCCAGGCCCAGCGCGATGGCCGCCGCGAGCAGTCCCGGGCTGACTGACGCGTGCAGGTACACGGTGACCGTGTGCGAAAGGCTGCTCAAGGCTCCGGCCGGGCCGCTCGAGCCACCCGGGAGGCCGCTTTGCGCGGCGCTGGTCGACACACCGGAGCTGCCGACCGTCGCCTGCAGGCTCGGGGACAGCACGCCGACGAGCCTGGTCGCGGCGACGGCCAGGACGGCTCCACCGAGTCCGCCGGCGATGCCCATGACCACGGCCTCGCCGAGTACCTGCGACACTATCCGCCGGCTGCGCCAGCCGAGCGCCTTGAGGGTGCCGAACTCGCGTACCCGGCGGCTGACCCCCGAAAGTGTCAGGAGACTGGCCACGGCGACGGCGGCGATCAGCGCCGCGATCGCCAGCCAGGTGCCGAGCTGGTCGGCCAGCTTCGAGGCGCTGGCAAGCGAGCCGCTGACCTGGTCGGCCAGATCCTGGGCGGTCGTGACGGTGGCGCCCGGGACGGTCGCCTTGATCTCCTTCTTGACGGCGGCGATCTGCGTAGCGCTCGTGGCCTTGACGTAGATCTGGTTGACCTTGTCCTTCTCGCCGGCGATGGTCTGAGCGCGCCTGAGCGGCAGGTAGACGTTGGCGGCCCCCGATGCCGACTTGCTCACACCGACCACCTTGAAACTCACCCCGGCGATCTTCATGGTATCGCCCACGACGAGACTGTTCTGCTTGGCATAGCCGGCGTCGACGACGACCACCGCGGCGTTGTCTTCTTTGGCCGTGAACGTCCGACCGGTCGTGATGGTGGCCGAGCTGAGCGGCCCGATCGTCTGATCGGCGACGTCGACACCGGCGATCGTGAAGCTGCTGATCTTGATCGGCGCCTGACTGGGCGCTCCGGAGCCGCTCGTCGTGGTGCTCGGGGCGGCGGCGGCGCTCCCGCTCCCACTCCCGCCGGCCGAACTGGAGCCGCCGACGATCTTGGCGAACTTGCCGCTCATGTGCATCGACGACAGCGTGAGCCCGCCGACCGCCGCGTTCACTCCGCGCAGACCGGCGATCGAGGTGACCTTCTTGTCGGCGACCAGCGCCAGCCCCATCGTGCTCGTGACGGCATCGCGCGAGAAACGCTGTCCCTGCTTTTGCGCGCTGCCAGGGTTCATGCCGAACTGCTGCGGATCGCCCGACCCGCGCTGCGCGCTCTGGGTGACGGTGATGTCGGTGCCCACGCCGTAGAGCGAGTGGAGGACGTCGTTCTGGGCGTCACGTACGCCGCCGGCGGTCGCTGAGACGGTGACGACCAGGCAGACCCCCAGCGCCAGACCAAGGGCGATCAGGAGCGCCTGCCGGTGGCGTCGGCGCAGCTCGCGGTACACGTACGTCAGAAACACGGAAAGGCCTCCCCAGCTCGCTTCACACTGACGCGGCTCAACCTAACCGGCGAGATTGAAGGTGTCGTGTGGGCGCGCTGAGAGTGTTCTGAGACTGTTTGTGAAGACGCTGTGCGTGGGCTCGCCGGGGGTCCGCCGACGTGGGGAGACGATAGACTGGGAAATGGCGGCGACGGGCGGGCCTCCTCGCCGCTACCTTGTTCAATTGGCCCAGATGTGGGCCAATTGAACAAGGTAGCCGGCAACCCCCACAGGAGCCGCAACGCGATGAACTTCGATGTCCCGTACGTCCGCCGCCAGTTCCCCGCCCTCCAACGCACGATCGATGGTCAGCCCGTCGCCTACTTCGACAGTCCCGGCGGCACTCAGGTGCCGCAGCGTGTCCTCGACGCCGTGACCGACTACCTCGTCAACCACAACTCGAACACGCACGGCTACTTCGCGGCCACCATCGAGACCGACCACCTGCTGGCCGATGCCCGCGACGCGCTCGCCGACCTGCTGGGCTGCGACTGGGACTCGGTCGCCTTCGGAGCCAACACGACGACGCTGAACTTCCTGCTCGCCCACAGCCTCGCCCAAGACCTCAAGAAGGGCGACGAGATCGTCATCACCGAGCTCGACCACGAGGCCAACCGCGGCCCCTGGATCTCGCTCCAGGAGCGCGGCGTCGTGGTGCGCGAGGTCCCCGTGATCGCCGAGACCTGCACGCTCGACTGGGACGCCTTCGCGGAGGTCGTCAACGAGCGCACCCGCATCGTCGCCGCGGGCTGGGCGAACAACGCGGTCGGCACGATCAACGATGTCGCCCGCGTCGTGGCCCTGGCCCGTTCNNAAGCCCTGGGCTGCGACTTCCTGCTCTGTTCGGCCTACAAGTTCTTCGCGCCGCACGTCGGCGTGCTCTACGCGCGGCGTGAGGCCGCCGAGCTCGTCCGCTCCCTGCGCCTGCGCACGCAGCTTCGCGAGACGCCGTTCAAGTTCGAGACCGGCACGCTCAACCACGAGGGCATCGCCGGCGCGGCCGCGGCGGTCGACTTCATCGCCGACATGGGACGTCACCATCTCCGTCGGCTGACCGCCGACGAGCGGCTGGGCGCGCGGCTCGAGGGGCTCGAGGGACGCCGCCGCCAGGTCGTCGCGGGCGTGGTCGCCAGCGAGGCCTACGAACAGCCGCTCGCCGGTCGCCTGATCGCCGGCTTGCGCGAGATCGCCGGGGTGACGATCTACGGCCCGCCCGACGGCCATCCGCGGACCTCGACCGTGGCCTTCACCGTGGGCGACCTGCGCCCCGAAGAGGTCTGCCGCCGCCTCGGCAACGAGGGGTTGTTCCTCTGGGATGGACATTTCTACGCGATCAGGCTCGTCGAGCGGCTCGGTCTGATCGAGCGCGGCGGCCTGGTGCGCGCCGGCTTGGCTCCGTACACGACCGCCGCCGAGGTCGAGCGCCTGCTCGACGCCGTCGGCCGGCTGGCCGGCGCCGGCCAGGTGTAAACCATGCCCGAGACGATGCCCGACGTCGTCACCCGGACCGTCTGCCTGCTGGGTTTCGGCAACGTGGGTCGACGGTTCTGCGAGCTGGTCGCCCGCAAGGCCGACGAGCTCGCAGACGACCACGGCCTGCGCGTCCTGTTCAGCGCCGTCGGCACCGGCTCGCACGGCAGTCTGCTGGCGCCGCACGGCCTGACTGCGCGGGAGGTGTTGGCCTTGGCTCAGCGCTTCCCCGACGCCGTCGCGCCCGGGGTCGATCTGATCGCCGCCAGCGGCGCCGACATCCTCGTCGAGGCGACCCCCCTCGATCCGCACGGCGGCCGCGCGGCGATCGCTCACCTCAACGCCGGTTTCGCTCACGGTCTCGACGCGATAACGGTCAACAAGGGGCCCATCGCCTGGGACTTTCGGCGGCTGGCCGATCTCGCGGCGTCCCGCGGCCGGCGCCTTCTGTTCGAGGGCACCGTGATGGACGGCTGCCCGGTCTTCAGCCTGTTTCGCTCATGCCTGCCGGGCTGTCGCCTGCTCGGCTTCGACGCTGTGTTCAACTCGACGACCAACTACATCCTTGACGCGATGGGCGAGGGCGTCGGCTTTGCCGACGCCCTCGCCCAGGTCCAGGCAGAGGGCTACGCCGAGGCCGACCCCACCCACGACATCGACGGCCACGATGCCGCCGCCAAAACGGCCGCCCTGGCCAACGTCCTCATGGCGGCCGACATGACGCCCGACGACGTACCCAAGGACAGCGTCCGCGACGTGACTCCCGAGCGCGTCGCCCGGGCGCGTGCCGCCGGGCGCAGGTTGCGAGTCGTGTGCTCGGCGACGACAGACGAGGTCACGACCGATACGCCGTCGCACACAACGACGGATCGCGGCCGGGTCGCCGGTGCGGCTGACCGCGGATCGGCCGCCGGCGCGGCGGACGCCGGGCCGCGGCCGATGGCTCCCGACACCTTGCGCGTGCGCGCCGCCGTGCGTCTCACCGAGCTATCGGCGGAGCATCCGCTTTTCAGCGCCAGCGGTTCGACTCTCTCGGTGCTCCTGCACACCGACCTCATGGGCACGATTCAGGTGGCCGAGCGCGACGCCCTGCCCGAGCAGACCGCCTACGCGGTCTACGCCGACCTGCTGGCCATCCACGAGGGGCGCTAGGCTCGCCGCTCCGATTCGGCGCTCCTATTCGGCGCGCACCATCGCCTGCTTGAAGCGGGCCACCGCGGCGGCGTTCCAGTCCTGGTGGTCGTTGTGCCAGCCGAGCAGGTCCTTGAACAGCGGCGAGTCGTTGGCCATCGCGTGACCGATGAGGTTCGTGGCGTCTATGCCGTAGGCCGCCTCCAGCCAGGCGACCAGGCGCAGGCCGGCGTCGAGCTGGCGGGCCCGCGAGAAGATCTGGGCAACCGCCCACGTCGGACCCGAGCCGGCCGGCTGGACGAACTCGATGCCGATCGCGCACCAGTCGAGACCGATCGCGTGCCGACAGCGCACGTCGAGCGGCACCTGCTGGTAGATGGTGCCGTTCTCGTCGATCACGAAGTGAGCGGCGACTCCCGGCAGCTCGCCCAGGGCGGGCGCGTTCGAAGCGAAGGTGTGGTGCGCAGCGGCGTAGGTGGAGGTTGCGGTGTAGTGCAGGACGATCGCCTGCGGATGCAGGACCCAGGTGGCCTCGCCGAAGTGGCGTCCGCTGTAGGCGGCCATCTCCGCCTTGCGCTGCGGACCATAGGGGACCAGGTCCTGCACGATCGGCGGTGCGGCGGCGATCAGCGAAGGGCTCGGCGTCGGCCTGGAGCTCGAGCTCGGGCCGGCGCTCGACGACGGCGAGACGCTGCGTGCGCTCGAAGGCGACGCCGAGCGCCCGGGGCCCGTCGGGCTCAGACCGGCCGGGCTCGACGAGCCCGACGGCGCGCCGGCTGCTGGCGGCGAGCCGGCGCGCCAGGGCTGCAGGATTTCCACGGCCACCGCGGCGGCCACGACGAGCGCCAGCGCGACCAGCGCGAAGAGGCGGCGGCGATGCGTGCGGCGGCGCGTCTCCTGCCGCTTCACCATGCGGTGTCCGGGCTCGCCGGGACGTCGCTGGTTGTCGAAGAAATCGCTCACTCTTCGTCAGTCTAGCCGATTGCGCCTCGCGGTCGGCGAGAGCCCTCACACGGCCACGGCGAGCAGAGTCACGCCGACCAGCGTGCAGGCGAGCCCCGCCCACTGGTGGCGACGCGGTCGTTCGTGCAGAAGCGCGACACCGAGGATCACGGCGAACGTGCCGAACTGAGTCGTGGTGATCGCCGCCACGGTGAGTGGGCCCATGGCCAAGGCGATCGTGAAGCACATCAGGCCGCAGAGCTCGAGCACTCCGGCGCCGACCGACGTCGCACGTAGCGCGCGAGGCAGCGCGAACCCACCGGTGAGAAGCGCGGCGGGCACCGCGATGAGCGCCGAGACCGAGCGCGAGATCGCCGCCTGCGACAGCCAGCTGATGGCGTGGGCGTAGCTGTAGAGCACCATGACGCAGGCAAACAGAAGGCCCGAGGCGACCGCCCACGGGACACCTTTCGCCGTCCTCGCGCGACCCTCGATCGAGGCCAGCACGGCGCCCGCGGCGCACAGTACGAGCGCCACGCTCAACAACGGCGTGATGCGCTGGCCGAGGAACACGAAGACGACCGCGGCGTAGGCGCCTTGGAGCGCGTTGAGCGCCGAGACCAACCCCAGATCGCCGGAGTGCAAGGCGCGCAGCAGGCACAGGAAAGCGCCGAAGTAGGCGACCCCGGCCAGCGCGGCCGCGCCGGCGGCCCGCCACTGGGCGCCGCCGGCCGGCAGGCCGTCGACCAGCAGAGCGATGGGCACGATGATCAGGGCGCCCGTGATGAGCACCCAGGCGACCTGGGTCAGCGCTCGCGCGGCTCGCGTGACACGCTGCGAAAGCAGGTCGCTCGTGGCATACGAGAAGGCAGACGACAGGCCGACGAGGATGGTGAGCACGCCGGTAGTCTACCTGAGCCCCCAGGCAGGGTACGGGCTAGCAGGCCACGTGCCGGCAGGCCGTCGATTAGCGGACCGCGGGCCGCCAGGCCACCGGCTAGCCGACCACGGGCCGACAGACGAGGCTGTCGGCGAAGCGCCGCTGGGCCAGGTCGCGGTGCTTCTCGGCGATCGTGTCGGCGAGTCGGTCGAGCGCCTCGAAGTCGGCCGTCCGCGGCAGACCCTTGACCATCACCGGTTCGAGGAACTCGACCTTGAGGCGGTCCATGAGCTGCTGGATCGATTCGACCGTCCTGCCGGCCCAGCCGTACGAGCCGATCACCGTGGCGAACCTGGTGCGCGGCCGCAGCGCATTGGCCAGAAAGGCGGCGTTGGCGGCCAGCGGGTGCGGTCCGGTGAGGACGGTCGGCGTACCCAGCACGATCGTGCCGGCGTGGACAAGCGAGCTGGCGAGCTCGCCGGCGTCGACCGTGGTCAGATCGAAACGCTCGACCGTCACGCCGCGGTCGGCCAGGGCCACCGTCAGGTGGTCGACCATCAGGCGCGTGCTCTCGTGCATCGAGACGAAGGGCAGGCAGACGATGTTCTGCGGCTCGCCGCCGGCCCAGTCGCGGTAGGCGTCGATGATGAACTGTGGGTCGTCGTAGACCGGTCCGTGGCTCGGGCCGATGTACTTGATGGGGTACTGGGTGACCTTGTCGATGTTCTTCAGCACCTGCGGGCCGAAGGGCATCATGATCTCGGCGTAATAGCGCTTGGCGCCGTCGTAGACCTCGTGGCGATCGGCGAACAGGTCGCTGGTCGCCAGGTGCGAGCCGAAGAAGTCGCAGCTGAAGAGGATCTTGTCTTCGGGCAGCCACGTGCTCATGGTCTCCGGCCAGTGCACCCACGGTGTGAAGACGAACGTGAGCGTCTTATCGCCGAGCGACAGCGTCTCGCCGTCGGCCACGACCTGAAAGCGTTCGTCGTCGATGGCGAGGTGGTCGAGCAGCATCGCCTTGGCCTTTGCGTTGCAGACGATGGTGAGCTCGGGGAAGCGCTCGAGCAGCATGGGCGTCGAGCCCGAATGGTCCTGCTCGACGTGGTGGATGATCAGATAATCGGGCGCCGGCAACTCGTCGAGCTGGCCGGCCAGGGTGGCCCACTTGGCGGGATCGACCGTGTCGATCAGCGCGTTCTTGTTACTGCCGCGCACGAAGTAGGCGTTGTAGCTCGTGCCGTGGGGTAGCGGGATGAGCGCGTCGAACAGGCGCCGATCCCAGTCGACGTGGCCGATCAGGTAGACGTTGTCGCAGATCTCTCGTGCCTTCATGGGTCGTGACCCCCGTCAGGTGGTGAGTTCGGATCGTGTTCCGATGAGTCTAACGCCCATTATAGCGACGTCCCCACGGCGACCGGCACGCTCCGGACGGCACGCTGGCCGCGACGATGCGAATCGCATAAGGTGCGTCCAGCTCTCGGGAGGAGACATGGACGATCTGATCTGGCGCACTGAGTCCGCCTACGACTTTCCGCTGACCATCAAGCACATGTTCGCGACACCGCTCGCGAACAACCCGGAGCAGGAGATCACCTACCGGGGTCAAGTCCGCATGACCTATCGAACGTTCCGCGAGCGGGTGGGAAGGCTCGCCGCCGCGCTCGTCGGACTCGGCGTGAAGGTGGGCGATACGGTCGGTGTGCTCGACTGGGACAGCCACCGCTACCTCGAGTGCTTCTACGCCGTGCCGATGATCGGCGCCGTGCTGCACACCGTCAACGTGCGCCTCTCTCCCGAGCAGCTCGTCTACACGATCGATCACGCCGAGGATGATGTCCTGCTGATCAACGCCGAGTTCCTGCCCCTCATAGAGAACGTCAAAGGCCGCATCGACACGGTCAAGCAGTTCGTCCTGATGACGGATGACGGTGCTCCCGAGACGCCCCTGTCGTTCGCCGGGGACTATGAGTCGCTGCTCGCAGCCGTCAAGCCCACGGCGGAGTTTCCCGACCTGGACGAGAACACGAGGGCGACCACCTTCTACTCGACCGGCACGACCGGCCTGCCGAAAGGCGTCAGCTTCAGCCACCGCCAGATCGTCCTTCACACCCTGGGCGCTGCCGCCACCATCTGCTCGGCCCGCGCCTGTCACCTCTCGCGCGAGGACGTCTACATGCCACTGACGCCCATGTTCCACGTGCACGCGTGGGGCATCCCCTACATCGCGACCATGCTGGGGATCAAGCAGGTCTATCCCGGCAAGTACGTGCCCGACGTGCTGCTCAAGCTGTTCGTGACTGAGAGCGTCACGTTCTCGCACTGCGTCCCGTCGATCCTGAACATGCTGGTCACGAACCCCGCCACCGCCGCGATCGACCTGTCGAACTGGAAGGTGATCATCGGCGGCGCGGCACTGCCCAAGTCGACCGCGCTGGCGGCGCTCAAGCGCGGCGTCGACGTCGTGGTGGGCTATGGGCTGTCGGAGACGTGTCCCGTGCTCACCATATCCGACCTGACGCGAGCCCAATGCGAGCTCCCGCCAGAGGAGCAGGTCTCCTTGCGGACGCGGACCGGCACGCCCATCGCGCTTGTCGACCTGAAGATCGTCGACGAGCAGGGCGACGAGGTGCCGCACGACGACAAGGCGACCGGTGAGATCCTCGTGCGGGCCCCGTGGCTCACGCAGGGCTACCACAAGGACCACGCCAACTCCGAGAAGCTGTGGGAAGACGGCTGGCTGCACACGCAGGACATCGCTGCCTGGGACGGGCACGACTCGGTACGCATCACCGACAGGGCGAAGGACATCATCAAGGTCGGCGGCGAGTGGCTCTCGTCGCTCGAGCTCGAGGACATCGTGTCGTCACACCCGGCGGTCGCCGACGTGGCCGTCATCGCCCAGCCCGACGACAAGTGGGGCGAGGTGCCTCTTGGTCTGGTTGTGGGAAGACCCGGTCACGAGGTCTCGGCAAGAGACCTGCACGCTCACGTGAAGAGCTTCATCGCCGCCGGCGTGCTGCCGCGCGAAGCGGTCCTCACGGTCGTGCGTTTTGTCGATGCGATAGAGCGGACGGCCATCGGCAAGATCAACAAGGTCGCCCTGCGCGAGAAGTATCTCGGTTAGGCGGGCCCGTCCTCGAGCTCGTCGGCGAGCTGTCCGACGAACAGGCCGACGTCGGTGACCACGCCGATCGTCTGAAAGCTGCCCCGATCGGCGAGCTTGGTGACCACCGCCGGGTTGATGTCGACGCACACGGTGTGCACCGCGGCCGGCAGGAGATTGCCGGTGGCGATCGAGTGCAGCATGGTCGACAGCATCAGGCAGGCGCCGGCCCGCTGAGCGTAGGAACGCATGACCCGCTGGGCCTCCATCACGTCGGTGATCACCTCGGGCAGCGGCCCGTCGTCGCGGATCGAACCGGCCAGCACGAAGGGCGTGCCGGTGGTCACCAGCGTATGCATGAGGCCGGATGATAGAAGCCCCTGGTCGATCGCCGCCGCGATGCTCCCGCAGCGCCGGATGGTGTTGATCGCGCGCAGGTGATGCTCGTGACCGCCGGGCACCGGCATGCCGCTCTCCATGTCGATGCCGAGCGAAGTGCCGTAGAGGTTCGATTCGATGTCGTGGGTGGCGACCGCGTTGCCGCCGAACAGGGCACCGATGTAGCCGGCGCGGATGAGGCGCGCCAGTTGCGCCGCCGAGCCGGTGTGGACCACGGCCGGACCGACCACGGCGATCGTCAGGCGGCCCTCGTCGCGCACGCGTCGCAGCAGGCGCGCCACCTCGTGGACGATCTGCGCCTTGGGTTTCTCGCTGCTGACCGCCGAGGCCATGAACTCGAACGGCTGACTCTCGCGGGGACGCTGCAGGGGGACCACGCGGATGCCGTGATGGCCTACCACGAAGCGTTCGCCCCTGCGCACATCGTTGAGCGGCACCGTCTCGGCGCGGACGGCGGCCGTCTCGGCGCGGACGGCGGCGGTCTCGGCGCGGACGGCGGCGGCCGAGCCGGCCGCGGCTTCGCCGTCGACCCCGGCCACGGCCTCGCGGTGACTGGTCACCCGCACTCCGCAGTCCATCTCGGGCTGGGCGACGCGCGCCCACTCGCCGGCGATTCGCACGAACGTCTCGAGGTTGGTCGTCGAGTAGAAGTCGTCGGGGAACACGCCGTCGGCCGGCGCCGCAGCCACGACGGCGTCCTCGGGCGCCACCGCCACCGCACCGTGCTCCTGCACCGCGGTGAGGAGCTCCTCGAGGTGCGCCCGGTCGCGCCCGTAGATGCGAAACACCGCCCTCGAGATGTCGGTCTTGGTACGCCCCACGTCGAACGACAGGATCTCGAACTCGCCCTCGAGATCCATCACGTCGTCCATGATCTGCGGCACCATGAGCGAGTCGATCAGGTGCCCCTCGATACGTACGTCTTCGTAAGGTCTCTGCGGCATGACCGGTCCATTATCTCGCATCGACGATAGAATGTGGGGACACGAGGGAAGGGAGATCCGATGGCGGACCTGCCGCCCGGCTACACGCTGGCGCGCCCGGACGCGTCCGATGCCCGCGTCATCCAGACGCTTGTCAACGCCTGCGAGTCAGCCGATTGCGGCGAGCAGCGCGAGGACGACTGGGAGGTCGCGTCCGACGTCCTCGACCCGGCAGTGGACATCGCCCGTGACTGGTTTCTGATCCGCGCGCCACACGGCGAGCCGGCGGCGTTCGGCAGCGCCTACTGCCCTCCCGGAGCCGAACCGTGGACGCTCGCCTACGTGCATCCACTGCATCGGGGTCGACTGCTCTCGGCCGTCCTGCTCGAACTGGCCGAGCAGCGGGTCCGCGAGCACCTGGCCGAACGTGCCACCGGGCAGGACGACCGCGTCGACCCCAAGACCTCCACGGTTCTGACCATCTGCGAAGACACCAAGACGCAGCGCATCGCCTGGCTGTGCGCACGCCGCTATCGCCGCGTCCGCGACAGCTACGCGATGCGTATCGATCTGTCGCGCGGCTTCGCAGGGTCTGAGTGGCCGGCCGGCTTCGAGCTGCGCCAGGCGCGCCTGCCTGCCGACGAACGCGCCTCCTACGAGGCCGATCTCGAAGCCTTCGTCGAGCACTTCGGGTACTACGAGCAGTCGTTCGAGGCCTGGAAGGCCCGGCACGAGACGCACCCCGAATTCGATCCCGCACTCTGGCTCATCGCGTGGTCCGGCTCCGAGATCGCGGGACAGGTGGCCGGCGTGAGGCGGGGGCCTGCCGCCTACATCGACGACGTTGCCGTGCGCAAACCGTGGCGGGGCCGAGGACTGGCCCTGGCTCTCCTGCTCGAGGAGTTCGCGCGCTTCCACGCCCGCGGCTGCGACGACGTGTACCTCTTCGTCGACGCGGAAAACCCGACGGGCGCGGTGCGGCTCTACGAGAAGGCCGGCATGAAGGTCTGGCGGCGCTTTGGGCACTACCGGCTGGAGCTTGGCAGCTGAGAACCGGTCTCGGCGTCCCCCTCCGCGGCGCCTGAGGAGCTCAGCGCGAGCGCGGCTCGATCGGCAGCAGCGCCTCGGCGGGCGCCTTGTTGCGGCGCCCGCCCGCCGGCAGCAGCTCGATGATCAGCATGCCGGTGAAGATCAGCGAGGCGCCGACCATCATGCGCCAGGTGACGCTGTCCATGCCGAAGATGACGCCCGACACGGCGGCGAACACGCTCTCGAAGCAAAGCAGCACGGCGGCGTGGGTCGAGGTCGTGTAGCGCTGCGCCCAGGACTGGATGAAGAACGCATAGATGGTGCCCGAAAGCGCCGTCCAGAGGATCGCCGCCCAGGCTTCCCAGCCGAGCGCCAGCGTGAGGTGGGCGACGAACGGCGTGACGATCACGAGCAGCACGGTGGAGACCGCCATCTGCGTCACGGCGAGCGTCGAGGGCGGCACCTTGGGAGCGAAGAAGCCGGTCGCCATGATGTGCATGCCGTAGAGGAGAGCGCCCAGCAGCGTGAGCGCGTCGCCCCAGCTCACAGTGAGGTTGCCGCGCAACGACAGAAAGCCCAGGCCGGCGGTCGCCACGAAGGCGCCCAGCACCTGGAACCAGCCCGGCGAGCGCCTGGCCACCGCCCAGTACAGGAACGGCACCATGGCCACGCTGAGTCCGGTGATGAACCCCGACTTGCCGGGCGTTGTGTACTGCAGGCCGATGGTCTGCACGACGAGCGCGGTCAGGTAGAAAACGCCGAGCAGGCCGCCCATGCGCCATTGGGCGCGCGTGGCCTTGAGCAGAGCGCGCGGCTGGATCAGCGAGAAGATGGCCGTCGCCACGACGTAGCGCAGCAGCAGGTAGACCATCGTGCCGGCGACGACGCTCTTGGCGATAGGGCTGACGGCGTCAATCGTGCGCTCGGTGACGAACTTGATGACCACGAAGTTGAAGCCCCAGAAGATGGCCACCGAAAACAGCGCGAGGTCGGCGATGAGGGCTTTGCGGTGCATCACTCGGAGTCTATGCGCCGGCCGGCGAAGCGTCGACCGGCGGCGGCGCGTCGAGCGGCGGCGCCGCGTCGGGCGCCGGCCGCCGTTACGCCGTGAAGCCCCCGTCGACCACCCAGGTGCGGCCGCTGACGAAGCTGGCCTCGTCGCTCGCCAGGAAAGCCACGACCGACGCGAGCTCCTCCGGCTGGCCGATGCGTCCGAGCGGGTAGCCGTCGGCCTGCCACGAGGCGTAGGCCTCGGAGTCCTCGGCGTCGGCTATCGCCTTGGTCAGCATGGGCGTGTCGAAGATCGCCGGCGAGACGCTGCAGACGCGGATGTTGTCGGGGCCGTGATCTTTGGCAAGCGTGCGGGTCAGCATGATCACGCCGGCCTTGGAGGCGGCGTAAGCCGCCGCCGCGGGCTCGCCGTGCAGGCCGGAGTCGCTGGCAAGGTTGATGATCACCCCGCTGCGCCGCGGCGCCATGTGCGCCAGCGCGGCGCGGCACATGAAGTAGGTGCCCTTGAGGTTGCAGTCCATGAGGAGGTCGTAGTCGGCCTCTGTCATGGCTGTGATGGGCTTCTCGATCCAGATGCCGGCGGAGTTCACGAGCACGTCGAGACGGCCCCGCACGGCGACCGCGTCGGCCACCATGCGGTCGCAGTCGGCGACCAGGGCGACGTCGCCGAAGACGGCCGACATTTCGGTCTCGCGGTGGCCGGCCCGTTGGGCGATCCCGAGAGCCGTGGCCGCGACGGCGTGAGTCCGTTGCTCGTCGCGGCCGGCGACGACCACCGAGGCGCCCTCGGCGGCCAGACGGCAGACGATCGCCTCGCCGAGGCCCGACGAACCGCCGGTCACGAGCGCCACCTTGCCTGACAGACCCTGGAACATCTGATCTCCTTCAGCTTCCCGCGCTCACCCCGCACCAGCGCATCGCGGCGACGGCGACGATCGCCGCGGTGTCGACCAGCTCGTCGATCGAGACGCGTTCGTTCACGGCGTGCGCTGTGCTCATGCCGCATGGACCGTAGGAGAAGGTCGGCACGCCGCCATGCAGGGTGAAGGTGGCGGCGTCATGCCACGAGTCGAGGCCGCCCGGGTGCGAAGGGTGCCCGAAGGCGGCGGCCGTGTCGAGCACCGTGGTCACGAGCGGGTGGCCGGCGGCGATCTCGGCCGGCGGCACCTCCCACTCCCACTGCCAGGCGATCGGGTGCTCGGCAAGCCAGGGGTCGGCCGCCGCGGCGGCGTCTATGCGCTCGCGGATCTCGGCCTTGACCGGCTCGGCGCCGAGGCTCTCGTGCCAGTGAGCAGGCAGGTAGTGACAGTCGAGCGTCAGGTGGCAGAAGGCAGGATAGGTGACGTCCCAGGTGCCGCCGTCAACCAGCACGGGCACGATGTCGCCCGCAGACAGGAAGGGATGCCGCTGATCGGACCGTCCGCGCCAGTCCTCGTTCAAGCGCCGCACCTCCGTCAGGATCGGCAC
>PKYM01000330.1:21043-23698 GCA_003132645.1 Actinomycetota bacterium
TCGGGATGCAGGCCGCGCTCCCGAAAGCGCTCGACGACCGACCAGCTACCCATGCCCGACGACTCCTCGTCGGTGACCGCGGCGAAGACGATCTCGCCGGCCAGCGTCACGCCGGCGGCGTGCAGGGCCTCGAGGGCGACGATGAGAGTCGCCAGGCCACCCTTCATGTCGTTGGTGCCGCGCCCGAACAGAAAGCCGTCGCGCTCCGTCGCCACGAACGGGTCGCTGGTCCACTGCTCGCGCGGCTCGACATCGACGGCGTCGATGTGGCCGGTGAGCAGCAGGCTGCGCGGCGCCACGCCGGCGGCGTGGCCGGAGTCGTCTGCGCCGCGACCGGCAGCGCCAGGGGCTATGGCGTGGCCAGCGGCGCCCACACTCCGACCGGCGCCGCCCGCCAGGCGGGCGACGAGCTGCGGCCGCCCGACGAAGTCGAGGTCGGGCGGCACGAACTGTCCGCCGGCGCCCGTCGGCCGCGGCTCCCAGAGGTCGATCTCGGCGCCCAGGGCGTCGAGGCGCGCCGCCAGCAAGCGCTGCAACTCCGCTTCTTCGCGGGGCGGCTCGCCCGCGTCGCGGGCGGTCGTGTCGAGAGCAACGAGCGCACTCGTCAGGCTCACGAGCTCGCCGCGCATGGCCCGCACCGTCTCGACGACCCGCCGCTCCAGCTCGCTCGACGGGCCGCCGGCCTGCGTTCCCACGCTCACGACGCCACCGCGCACCAGCGCATCGCCGTGACGGCCGCCGCGGCGCAGAAGTCGACCAGCGCGTCGACAGTCACGCACTCGTCGACGGCGTGAGCGCTGCCGATGCCGTCGGGGCCGAACGAAAAGCAGGGCGTGCCGCCGCGCGTGAAGCTCGCGGCGTCGTGCCACGAGTCGAGCCCGGCCACCCGGCCGGCGCGACCGAACGAGCCCGCCACATCGAGCGCCAGCGAGACGAGCGGGTGGTCGCCGGGAATCTCGGCCGGCACCACGTCGTCGCTCCACTCGATGCGCAGAGGATGTTCGGCAAACCACGGATCGGCGGCCACCGCCGCGCGCAGACGGCTCTCGACCTCGGCCTCGACGCGCCGCCCGGTGCCCTCCGCGTCGACATGACCCGGCAGATAGGTGATGTCGCAAGTGAGCGCGCAGGAGTGCGGGTAGGTGACGATCCACGTGCCGCCGCCGATCAGCACCGGTACGATGTCGCCCGGCGCGAGCAGCGGATGGCGGTGGTCGGCGCGCCTGCGCCAGTCTTCTCGCAGCCCACGCACGCCCTCGAGCACGGGCACGATCTTCTCGATGGCGTTGACCGCGCCGCCGTCGCTCCAGTGCGGCTGCGGCATCTCGGCGTGGCCGGCGCGACCCTCGACCGAGATCGTCGGGGTGACCGTACCGCGGCAGGCCACCCAGGCGTCGAAGTCGGTCGCTTCGGCGCACAAGCCGGCGTCGGCCCTCACGCCGTGGGCCACGGCGGCGCGGCCACCCGCGCCGCTCGATTCCTCGTCGGTCACGGTGCAAAAGACGACGTTGCCGCGCAGCGCCACGCCCACCGCCCGCAGAGCCTCGAGGGCCACGACCAGGGCGGCGATGCCGCCCTTCATGTCGTTCACCCCACGCCCGTAGAGTCGTCCCTCGCGTTCAGTGGCTGCGAAGGGGTCGCTCGACCACTTGTCGCGCGGCTCGACATCGACCGCATCGATGTGGCCGTTCAGCAGCAGGCTGCGGCCGCCCCCGGCGCCCGCCAGCGTGGCGACGAGCTGCGGCCGGCCGGCGAAGTCGAGATCGTCGGGCACGAACCTGTTGCCCTTGCCGGTCGGCTCGGGCTCCCACAGATCGACGGCGGCGCCGAGCGCCGCCAGACGGTCGGCAAGCAGGCCCTGCAGGGCGACTTCGCCGCGTGGTGGGTCGTCCGGCTGGCGCGCGGTCGTGTCGAGCGCGACGAGCTGGGCGACGAGGTCGCACAGCTCGTCGCGGCGCTCTCTCACCTCGGCTACGACCTGGTCTTCGAGGACGGTGCGTTCGGCGCTCACGATGCCTCGCTTCGCTCGTGGTCGCCGGGCGGGCCGGCGTCCCGCCGGCCCGCCCGGCGACCATTCCCGGTGGAGTCCCGTGTTTTCGATTCTACGTGGTCCCCGACCGGCTTTCATCTCGCCTGAAATCAAGCGGTCCGGTCCCCGGCTGCTGTAAGCTTGGCTTGCCAGGCCGACGAGCCCCAGGAGGTCATCGCGATGTGCGCCGACGAGCGGTCTAAGAAGATCCGTGTCATCAGGCCCGAGGACGTCCGCTGGGAAGAGGCCATGGTCGGCCCCGAAGAGCACGATCCGCCCGGCAGCGAGTGCGTCGTGGCGGCCTCGTCAGACGAGCGCTTCAGCTGCGGCCTATGGCAGCGCGACGTCCAGCGGCGCTACTTCGAGCGGCCCTATCACGAGGTCGCCTACATCCTCGAGGGCGAAGTCGAGGTGACCGACGACGACGGCAATCGCGTCGTGGCCGGTCCCGGCGACATCCTTATCACCCCCAAGGGCAGCAAGGGCTACTGGAAGAACCTGAGCCCGGTGAAGAAGTTCTGGACCATCTACGAAGACCCCGGCCCCGACCTCGAGGCGTACCTCGGGCCCGGGGGATTCTGAGCTGGGCCGGTAACGCGTGACGCCCATCGACCTGCCGCTGCCCA
>PKYM01000335.1 GCA_003132645.1 Actinomycetota bacterium
CCCTGGCGGCGCCGCGGCGGCAGGTGATCCTCGGCGCTGTGGGCGTAGTAGCGCGCCTGGATGGCGATGTCCTCGACCTCTTCGAAGGCGTGGTGCCGCGACTTGCCGGTCTCAAGCTGGATGACGTCGAGGATCTCAGCGGCGTGCGCGATGAACAGGTCGTGGAAGCGCAGCAGGACGGCCGCACGTTCGTCGAGCGAGCGCTGCGCCCACGCGACCTGTGCCTCGCGCGCGGCCGCAACGGCGGCCGCCACGTCGGCCGGTGTGCCGGCCGGCACCTCGGCAAGCACCTCGCCGGTAAACGGCGCCTCGATCGGCATCGACCCGGCGCGCACGGCCGTAGCGACGCGCGCCGCCAGGCGCGCGAGCATGGCCGAGCTCACCCTCGATGACCACTGTCTTTCGTGAACGGCGCTGTCCTCGACGATCGTCGCCATCTGGATCTCCTCCCACACGGTGTCGCGGCCGTCGCGCAGTGCGCCACGGCGCTGATCAGGTCAGTCGCCGGCCGGCGGCGCCGGGACCGCCACGGCGAGCTCCTCGACGGGTCGGTCGGCGACGCTCGCCACTGCCCCGGCGCGGGCAGCCGCCGGTCCCGCATCCTTGAGCCGCGACACGGCCAGAGCGCACCCGACGAGCAGGACCGCCGACAACAGCAGCGACACCGTGAACGAGCCGTTCGAGGTGCGCAGCGCCGCCATGACGTAGACGTAGACCACCGAGACCTGCCCGCAGAGCTGGATGAGCCCGTTGGACGTGCCCTCGGGCGTGGGGTTGGTGATCTCTGCGGAGTACTGCATGCCGATCGGCAGCACGGCAACGAGGAAGAAGCCCAGGACGGCGGCGAAAGCGTAGAGCAACAGGATGGATGACACGAACGCGACGCCCAGCATCCCGGGCACGGTCGCCACGAGGGCGATGACCATCAAGCGGACGCGCTTGCCCTGGCGGTCGGAGAGCGCCGAGAGCACGACCGCGCCGATGATGCCGGCGATCAGCATCAACCCCCCCATGACCCCGGCCTCGGTCGAACTGAAGCCGCGGGGTTTGATGATCTCCTCGACCCAGGTGGTCACGCCGTTGAAGGCGCTCATGACGATGAAGGCGACGCCCAGCATGACCAGGAACGGCTTGACTGTGAGGGCGTGCTTGAGTCCGTCGAGCATGAGCGCGCGCTCGTCCATGCCCGGCGGGCACGGCGGCGTCGCCGGCCGCTCGCGCGCCAGCGCCAGGAACGCGACTGCCGTCGCCGCCGCAAACAGACCGTAAACGATCTGGACGCTGGCGATCGACATCGCATTGGCCAGGATCGGCGTGAGCACCATGCCCACCGCGATCCCCAGCATGCTGGCGAGCGTGACCAGGCCGACGGCCGTCGCGCGCTCGCCCTGGGCGAACCAGTTGGCCGGGACCTTGGTCCACGCGTCCAGCAGGAACGGCTGGGCGATGGCGATGCCGATCGTGCTGAGCAGCACCAGCGTGTAGTTCGCGCCGGCCAGGCCGCGCGCGACACCGAAGACCGCCATCAGCACGACGCCGAAGCCCACGGCAAGACGGAAGCCGCGCGTGTCGATCACCCAGGCCGCCGGCAGCGACAGCGGGATGAAGGCGATCATGAATGTCATCGCCAGGATGCCGATCGCCAGGGACGAGACGCCGTAGTACTTGGACGCCAGACTCGTGATCGGCGCGTAGCTGATCCACAGCATCTGGATCGCCAGGTTGACCAGCATGAAGACCGCCAGCACCACCCAGCGATAACCGTACACGCGGTAGGCGCCGGTCGCGCGATCAGCCTGCATGTCGTCCTCCCCTTCCCCGGTGGCGCGTCTCATGATGCACCCGGCGCCCTAAAAAGGCGAGTCACTCCGGCCGCGACGCCACCGGCTGCCCCGCCGGCGCGTCGCGGTTGAGGCGGCGGTAGAGCCCGCGCAGACGCTTGTGGATCTCGACGAAAGCGGCGAAGCGCTCGTCGTAGACGGCGCTGCTCTCGGCCCGCGGCTGGTAGACCTCGGCGATGCCCACCAGACCGGGCACGTCGCGAAACTCGATCTCGCCGAGGCCGACGGCTGCGATCCAGGCCGCGCCCCGGGCGTTGGCCTGGATCGGGTCGCGCACCTGGCGCACCTCGACTCCCAGGGTGTCGGCGAAGATCTGGCTCCAGACCGCCGACTGGCCGCCGCCGCCGACCAGGTTGATAGCCGTCACGGGCCGGCCGAGGAACTTCTCGACGGGCTTCATGAGCCAGCGCGTGTTCAGCGCCACGCCCTCGAGGAAGGCGCGCACGATGTCCTCGCGGGTGTTGTCCAGTGAGAGGTTGTAAAGACCGGCGCGCAGCGAGCGGTCGTCGACCGGGGCGCGCTCACCGTAGATCCAGGGTGTGTAGATGACCCCGTTGGCGCCCGCCGGCACGCGTTCGGCGATGCGGTCGAAGATCTTGAAGACGTCGGGCAGACGCTCCTCGGTGAGCAACTCGTCGTGGTGGTAGAGGACGTTGTCGCGCAAGAAGGTGAGATTGGCGCCGGCGGCCGCCTGCAGCGCCGTCAGCAGCCAGCGTCCGGGCACCGCGCAGGGCACCGAGGCGATGCCCGAAAAGACGTCGGTCTTCTTGAAAGGCACGTGGGTCGCAAGCCACGACGAGGTGCCGACGTAGAGGTGCGTGGCGAAGTCGTCGACGGCTCCCGAGCCCACCGCCGCGGCGGTGGTGTCGATGGCGCCGGCGACCACCGCGGTGCTC
>PKYM01000050.1:0-2117 GCA_003132645.1 Actinomycetota bacterium
TGGGTGTTCTTCGGCTACTCGCTGGCCTTCTCGGGCGACGTAGGCGGGATCATCGGCAACTTTCACTGGGTGGTGCTTAACCACGTAGGGCAGCTTCCGGGCCCCTGGGCGCCGACCATCCCGGCCCAGGCGCACTTCGTCTACCAGGAGATGTTCGCCATCATCACTCCGGCGCTCATCACCGGCGCCTTCGCCGACCGCGTCAAATTCAAGAGCTACCTGTGGTTTCTCGTGCTGTGGAGCATCATCGTCTACATCCCGTTCGTGCACTGGATCTGGGGCGGCGGCTGGCTCGCCCAGCACGGCGTGCGTGACTGGGCCGGCGGCGCTGTCGTTCATATGAGCGCCGGGTATGCGGCCCTGGCCTCGGTGTTCGTGGTGGGCAAGCGCAAGTTCGCCCCCGGCGAGCGCAGCCTGCCCCACAACGTGGCCTTCGTGGCCCTGGGCACCGGCCTGCTGTGGTTCGGCTGGTTCGGCTTCAACGGCGGCGACGGAAACGCCGCCAACGGCTTCGCCGCCCAGGCCTGGGTCAACACCGACATCGCCGGTTCGATCGCCATGTGCACCTGGCTCGCCATCGGCTGGTGGCGCGACGGCAAGCCCAGCCTGGTGGGCGCCCTCACCGGCGCCGTGGCCGGCCTCGCCACCGTCACTCCCTGCGCCGGCTACGTGCCCACCTGGGCGGCGTTCATCATCGGCCTGTCGGCCGGGGCGCTCTGCTACTTCGCGGTCGTCTTCGTCAGGAAAATGCAATGGGACGACGCCCTCGACGTATGGGCGGCCCACGGCGTAGGCGGCACCCTGGGCATCATCCTGCTCGGCGTGTTCGCCACCTACACGGTCAACCCGACCGGCGGCCAGGGCCTGATCACAGGTCATTTCCACTTCTTCGGCTGGCAGGTCACGACGGCCGTCGTCGTGGCGGCGTACGCCTTCGTGGCGACGTACCTCATCCTCAAGCTGATCAACCTGTTCAACCCGATCCGCGTGCCCGACTCGGTCGAGCTCAAGGGTCTCGACGACTCGGAGTTCGGCGAGGCGGCCTACGACCTGATCTAAAGGCCGCGCCGGCACGGGCGGCGTGGCCTCGCGGCCGGCGGCAGCTTTTGCCGGTCCGAGAACATATGCGCCGTGCGAACGAGCCGCTCCTGGGGGCGGGGCGAAAGCCTGCAAGGCTTTCGCCCCGCCCCTTCGTTTTGCAGCCAAAACGTAGTACGCAGCGGGTTAGAGCACGCCACTTGGCCCGTTGACCCGCATCCGACCAGGGGAGATGCTTGAGCCGGTTGGAATGCGCCTTCACGACAGTGAGCGGCGTCGCGAATGTCCGTCCTTCGCCACCGTCCGGCCTTGTGACCCGCGCAGGCAGGCAGTGTCCAGGCCGTGTCGCGCCGGGCCGGACCCTGCAAGGAGGGCACACCCGCCATGAGCCACATCAGTCCCGGCGACACCTCATTTGTTCTCATCTGTGCCGCACTCGTGGCCATCATGACGCCGGGCCTGGCGTTCTTCTACGGCGGCCTCGTGCGCAACAAGAACGTGATCACCATCATGATGCAGAGCTTCGTCAGCCTGGGCGTCGTCACCCTCATCTGGATCATCTGCGGCTTCAGCCTGGCCTTCGGGCCCGACGTCCACGGCGTTATCGGCAACCTGCATTACTTCTTTCTGAACAACGTCGGCCAGGCTCCCAACCCGCAGTACGCGCCGACCGTCCCGTTCCTGGCCTTCTTCGTCTTCCAGCTCACGGTGGCCGCCCTGACGCCCGCGCTCATCACCGGCGCCTTCGCCGACCGCGTGCCCTTCAAGAGTTATCTCGTCTTCCTCACGGCCTGGAGCCTGCTGGTCTACGTGCCGCTCGCCCACTGGATCTGGGGCGGCGGCTTTCTGCAGCAGTGGGGCGTACTCGACTTCGGCGGCGGCATGGTCGTCCACGCGAGCGCCGGCTTTGCCGCGCTGGCCTCTGTCTACGTCATAAAGAAGCGCGTCTTCGCCCCCGGCGAAGACGAGCGCCCGAGCAACATCCCGCTGATCGCGATCGGCCTCGGGCTGCTGTGGTTCGGCTGGCTCGGCGACAACCCGGCCAACGTCATGCACGCCAACGGCATGGCCGCGCAGGC
>PKYM01000050.1:2176-16974 GCA_003132645.1 Actinomycetota bacterium
CTCGTCGCCGTGACTCCCGCGGCCGGTTACGTGCCGACCTGGGCGGCAGCCTTCATCGCCCTCGCCGCTGGCTGGGTCTGCTACGGCGCTACCCACCTGCGCGCCGCGCGCGGCTGGGACGACTCGCTCGACGTCTGGGGTGTGCACGGCGTGGGCGGCCTGCTGGGCTCCGTGCTCGTAGGCTGGTTCGCCTACGCCTCGGTCGGCGGCCACAACGGCCTGATCGCCGGCGACGGCCGGCAGTTCGGCCTGCAGCTCGTCGGCGTGGCGATCACCGTGACCTACGCCTTCGGCATGAGCTTCGCCATCCTCAAGGTGATCGATCTGGTATCGACAGTCCACGTGCCGGGCAAGGTGCAGATCGCCGGTCTCGACCAGGAGCTCCACGGCGAGACCGCCTACGACCTGACGTAAGCGNNCGATCGCGATCGGGCTTTTGGCGCCACGCGCCTCACGGGCCCATGCCTCCCTCGGCTTGACAGGATCGTGCGTGACAAGGTAGTCACACCTCATGAGTCTGCAGCACGGCAGAGCGCTCGAAGAGCGCGGCATGAGCTCCGGCATGATCGCCGTCTTTGCGATCGCCACCGGACAGGCGGTGGCCAGCAACTACCTCGCGCAACCCCTGCTGGAGACCATCAGGCGCGACCTGCACCTGACGACCGCCGTAGCCGGCCTGATCGTCACAGTCTCCCAGGTCGGCTACGCGCTCGGGCTGATCGCGCTCCTGCCGCTCGGCGACCTCCTCGAGCGGCGCCGGCTCATCACGGCCCTCGCAGCCGTCACGGCGCTGGGTCTGGCGGGCGCCGCTCTGGCGCCGTCCATCGGCGTCTTCCTCGCTGCCGCCGCGCTCGTCGGTTTCACCTCAGTGATGGCGCAGCTGCTCGTGCCTTTTGCGGCCAGCCTCTCGCCCGAGGCGGAGCGCGGACGGGTGGTCGGCATGGTCATGAGCGGTCTGCTCCTGGGTATCCTGCTCGCCCGGACCGCGTCGGGCTTCGTGGCTCAGCTCGCCGGCTGGCGCGCGGTCTACTGGGTGGCCGCCACGCTGATGCTGGTGCAGATGATCGTGCTCCTGCGCACGCTGCCGACCTATCGCGAGCGCGTCGCGCTGAGCTACCCGCGCCTGCTGGCGTCGGTGCTCGAGATCGCGCGCGCCGAGCCTGTGTTGCGCTGGAGAGCCGTGTACGGCGCGGTGTCGTTTGCCGGCTTCAGCGTGCTGTGGACGACGCTCGCCTTTCTGCTGTCCGGCCGGCCCTACGGGTACGGCGCGGGGACGATCGGACTGTTCGGACTGGTGGGAGCGGCGGGCGCGGCGACGGCGACGCTGGCCGGCCGCTTCTCTGACAGGGGCTGGAAGAACCCCTTGACCGGCCTCGCCTCGCTGCTGCTCCTGGTCGCCTACCTGTTCATCTGGCGCGGGGCCACGTCGCTCGCGGCTCTCCTGGTCGGGATCGTCGTGCTCGACATCGGCGCCCAGGCGCTGCACATCACAAACCAGAGCGAGATCTACCGGCTGAGGCCCGAGGCACGCAGCCGCATCAACGCCTTCTACATGATGGCCTGTTTCATCGGCGCGGCCGCCGGCTCCTCAACGGCCGCCTTCGCCTACGCGGCGGCCGGCTGGCGCGGGGTCAGCCTGCTCGGCGCGGGCTACGGGCTGGCCTCGTGCGTCTGGTGGGCGCTCGACCTCGCGATGGCGCGCCGACCCCGTTCCTCGAGTGCGGCGGCGACGTCCCGCGAGTGACTGGAGGCCCGCTGCTTCCGCGGCTGGCTTCAGTCGGCTCCCGCCTGGTGGCCGTACTTGTCAAGGCGGGCGTACGCCGTCTTGCCGTGCCCGAACATGTGCTCGGCGTCGGACAGCCGGCCGGCGTGCGGCGCGATCAGCAGCGCACCCTCGCGCGTGCAGCGCTGGAAGGTCACGGTCTTCAGGAACTTGCCCACGCACAGACCGCCGGTGTAGCGGGCGGCCCTCTCGGTCGGCAGGGTGTGGTTGGTCCCGATGGCCTTGTCGGAGAAGGCGATCGTCGCCTCCTCGCCGATGCACAGGGTGCCGTAGTTGCGCAGCTTCTCGAAAAACCAGGCGGGCTCGCTCGTCTGCACCTCGAGGTGCTCGGGTGCGTACTCGTCGGCCACGGCAACGGCCTCGGCCCGGCTGCCGACCACGACCACCTCACCGAAGTCGCGCCAGGAGATCTCGGCGATCTCGCGCGTGGACAGCTCGGCGAGTTGGCGGTCGATCTCGGCGAGCACGGCCAAGGCCATGTCGCGCGACAGGCTCACGAGCCACGCCGGCGAGGTGGGGCCGTGCTCGGCCTGACCGAGGAGGTCGGCCGCCACGATGCGTGGGTCGGAGGTGTCGTCGGCGATGATCAGCATCTCGGTCGGCCCAGCCAGCAGGTCGATGCCGACGTCGCCGAAGAGCTGGCGTTTCGCTTCGGCCACGTACATGTTGCCGGGTCCCGCGATGAAATCGACAGGCTCGTGGTCCTCGGCGCCGCACGCCATGAGCGCGAGCGCCTGAACACCGCCGACGCACCAGATCTCGTCGGCCCCGGCGAGCGCCATCGACCAGAGCATCTCGGGGAACACGCCCTTGGCCTGGTAGGGCGGCGCGCAGGCCACGACCCGCTCGACACCGGCGACCTTTGCCGTGAGGATGCTCATCTGCGCCGACATGAGCATCGGGTACTTGCCCCCCGGCACATAGGCGCCGGCGCTGGTCACCGGAATCTGCTTCTGCCCGAGGAACACACCCGGCTGCGTCTCGACCTCGAAGTCGACCAGGCTGTCGCGCTGACGCTGAGCGAAGCTCTTGATCTGGGCATGGGCGAAGTCCAGCGACGAAAGGACGTCGGGCGCGATCGACGCCCTGACCCGTTCGATCTCGTCGGGTCCGACCTTGAACGACGAGGGATCCCAGCGATCGAACGTGCGCGAGTACTCACGAACGGCGTCGAGACCTCGAGCGCGCACATCGGCGATGATGCGGGCTACGGTCTCGCGGACCTGGGCCACGTCGGCGGGGGCTTTCGGCGGAGCCTTCTTGAGGTACTCGGGCATAGCTGGGACCCTTCGTGGCTTTGCGTTGCGCCGGGGCGAGTCAGGCTGTCCCGCTCCCGGAAGGTTTCGAGGCGTGCGCCACCGGCCGGGCCGTCGTCGCTCGTGCCGGACCGTTCGCGGCGCGACGATGACGGCGCCGGTCAGGCCGCGCCGGTCAGGCTGGCTTGGCCGTGGGGCCGGGTTCCTTGGCGACGGCAGCCGCCTGTCCCGGCGGCGCGGACGGCTCCGACATGACCAGGCCGCGTCGCACCGGGAACAGGTGAAGATCCCAGCGTGCCACGACCAGGCCCCACAGGCCGCGTGGCACCTTGGTCGCCATGATCACCGCGAGCAGGCCGAGAAGCAGAAAGTACGTGGAGCCGTACTGGCTCAGCGTCTGCTGCAGGACGAAGTACAGGACCGCCCCGAGGATGGGGCCTTCGATTGAGCCCAGACCACCGATCACGACGATGAAGATGGCGAACGCGGTCCAGTTGACGCTGAACGACGCCGCCGGCTGGATGCGCAGCAGATTGAGCGCCACGACGGCCCCCATGGCGCTGCAACCAAAAGCAGCGACCACGTACACGATGAGCTTCGAGCGAAAGACATTCACGCCTGAGCTTTGCGCGGCCAGGTCGTTGTCGCGGATGGCGGTGAGCGCGAGGCCGACTTTCGACCGCAGCAGGAGGTAGACGATGAGGATCGAGCCGACCGCGACTCCAAGGCCGACCCAGTAGGTGCCGTAGATGCGCGTATCGATGGGCAGAAGGGCCGCCGAGACGATGGTCTTGCCGGAGCCGCCGCCTGTGGCCTGGATGTTCGAGACGGTAATGCGGATGACTTCGGCAAACACCCAGGTGCCGATCGCGAAATAGCCGCCACGCAGACGGAACAGAAGCGGGGCGATCGGCAGCGCGATGATGGCCGCCAGCGCCCCGGCCGCCGCGACCGCGATGAACGGATGAAGGTGGAACTCGTCGGCGAACAGCCAGACGCCGTAGGCGCCGATGCCGATGTATGCCTGCTGGCCGACGGAGATAAGCCCCGCGAAGCCGGCGAGCAGGTTCCACATCTGGGCGAGCGCGATCAGTCCGAAGAGCGTGATCAGGGTGCGCGTCGTGCCTACCTGAGCCCAAAAGGGCACCGAGACAAGGCTCACCACGATGATGAGCGACACGACGAGCACATACAGGTGCATGCGCGTGGAACGCGCCACGCGGAACCCCGGGATGGCCGCCCGCGCGTCCGGCTCCGCCTGACCGCCGGCACTGAGACTGCCGTCGGTGCTCATGCCGTCACCGTGCGGGCAAAGAAGCCGCGCGGCCTGAGCGCGAGGATGACGAGGAACACCACGTCGCCGCAGAGGATGGCCCAGCCGCTGCCGAAAGCCTGAGCGCCCAGGGTCTGGGCGAGGCCGAGGATGACGCCGCCGACGAGCGTGCCCCAGATGGACCCGATGCCGCCGATGATGACGGCCTCGAAGGCGAAGATCAGGTTGAACGACCCGGACGTGGGGTCGAACGTAGTGCGAATGGCGAGTGCGATACCGGCGACGGCCACGATGGCCAGAGAGACGGCCATCGCGAGGCTGTAGATGTGGCGGTTGTTCATGCCCATCAGCTCGGCCGCCTCGCGGTCGTCCGAAGTGGCCCGAAACGCGCGACCCATCTTGGTCCGGTTCAGGAACAGCTGCAGTCCAGCGATGATGGCGACGGCCACGATGAACACGAGCAGGGGATACCAGCCGATGGCAAGCTGATGGCCAAGGTGGATGCTGGCGGTCGTGATGCGGCCGCCTTCGAGCCCCTGCTCGTCGGCCGAGAAGGCGAGCAGCAGCGTGTTCTGGATGATGATGGCCAGACCGAAGGTAACGACGATGGGCCGGGTGTCGTCGGTGCCCAGCGTGAAGTTCAGCAGACCGCGCTGCAACACATAGCCGGCGCAGAACATGACGACGATCGTCAGCAAGGCGGCCCACGTGAGGCCGAGATGCGCGTGCGTGATCAGGCCCAGCGTGACGAACGCGGCGAGGATCCCGAGGTCGCCGTGCGCCAGGTTGACCAGACGCATGACCCCGAAGACCAGGGCGAGACCGACGGCAAAGAGAGCGTACAGCCCGCCCAGAAGAATCCCTTGCACGGCAACGTTGACCCAGTTCATACCGTCACATCCCGAAGTAGGCAGCGGTGATGTCGTCGGACTTCAGCTCTGCGGGTGCCCCCTCGAGCGAGATCCGACCCTCCAAAAAGCAGGCTACATGGTCGGAGACCGTGAGGACGTGCTGCACGTCCTGTTCGACCACCAGGATGGTGGTGCCGCGCGAAGGCAGCTCGACCATGGCTTCGTAAATGCGCTTGATGATCACGGGCGCCAGGCCCAGAGAGACCTCGTCGAGCAGCACCAGACGCGGGTTGGACATGAGGGCTCGGCCAATGGCGAGGGCCTGCTGCTCGCCTCCGGACAGGCTCCCGGCCTGGCGCTTGGCCAGCGGTTTGAGTAAGGCAAAAAGTTCGTAGACGGACTCGAGGTTCCAGTCGCCCTTGCGCCCTCCGTAACCGCCGACCTGCAGGTTTTCATTGACGGAGAGGCTGGGAAAGACCCGGCGGCCCTCGGGGACCATCGATATGCCCATGGCCACGCGCTTGTGGGCACTGATGTGGTCGACCGGCTCTCCCTCGAACAGGATCTGGCCGGACCGCGGCCGCGAGAGACCGGCGATCGTTCTGAGCATCGTCGACTTGCCGGCCCCGTTGGCGCCGATGACGGCAAAGGTCTGGCCCTCTTCGATCGTGAACGAGATCGAGAAAAGCGCCTGAAAGTCGCCGTAGAAGACGTCGACGTCGCGCACTTCGAGGATGCTCATATCGGCGTCCCCCCCATGTAGCAGGCCTGCACCTCGTCGCTGCACATGACCTCGGACGGGTCGCCGTCGATGAGCTTGCGGCCGAAGCTGATGGCGTAGATGCGGTCTACCGTGGCCAGCAGGGCGTGCACGATGTGCTCGATCCAGATGATCGAGTAGCCCTCGGCGTGCAGCTCGCGGATGGTCAGGATGAGCTCTTCGACCTCGACCTCGGTGAGCCCGCCGGCGATCTCGTCGAGCAGGAGCACCGACGGATCGCCGGCGAGCGCGCGGGCGAGCTCGAGACGCTTTCTGTTGAGCAGCGTGAGCTTGCCGGCCTGTTTGTTGGCCAGGCCGGTCAGCCGCGTGAGCTCGAGCGTCTCTACGCAGCGCTGGTAGCTTGCCCGTTCGCCCGCGCCGCGGGCGTAGGTCGCACAAACGAGCACGTTCTCAAAGACGCTCATATCGGCGAACGGCTTGGGGATCTGGAACGTCCGCCCGATGCCCTGGCGGCAGCGGTTCTGCCGTGACAGATGGGTGATGTCTCTGTCTTTGAACACGACCCGCCCCTCGTCGGGCCGATGGACGCCGCTGATCAGATTGAACAGGGTCGTCTTACCGGCGCCGTTCGGCCCGACGATGCCCAGCGCTTCGCCTTCGTGGAGCTGCAAGGTGAGGTCGTCGATGACCTGCACGCCACCGAACGATTTCTTGAGCCCCTCGGTTTCGAGGACGACTGTCGATCGCTTGGTGTCCGCTGTCACAGGAGACTCCTTGGCCGCGCTGTCTGGGACGGATCGGTCACGCTACCTTCTGGTCAGTACTTGATCGCGACGAGCTTGCCGTTTTGCGGGATGGTGACGTTGAACGGCGCCGCCGCTGCATGCGAGGTGTCGACGAGCTTCAGGTCGAACGGGTACGTTGGTGCCCTTGACCCACATGCCGCCCACGAGGACCGTGCGGCAGACGTTCGGGACCGGATTGAGCGGCGCTCCGGCCGACCAGGTGATGTGTCCCTGGATGGTCTTCGAGGTCTGTCTTCTTGATGGCCGCCAGGATGGTTCTCTTTGCTGTCGACGTTGGTGGCGCGCTTGAGCGCGTCGACGACGACCTCGAAGACCGCGTAGTGCAGCAGTGGCTGTGTCCACTCCTTGCCGTTGGAGGCGGTCCAGGCGTTGCACAGGTCCTGCGTCGTCTGGCCGGAAAGCGACGACTTGAAGGGATGCCAGGGCGACCACCACACCTCGGTGGTGAGCCCGTAGCCGATGGGGCCGATCGACTCGAGCTCGGCCGGAAAGAGCAGAGCCTTGCCGACAGAGGCGACCTTCGGCTTGAACCCCTGCTGATAGGACTGCTTCCAGAAGTTCACGAAGTCCGGCGGGATGAAGACGCCGCTCAGGATCTGGGCGCCCCCAGACTTGAACTTGGTGATCTGCGAGGTGTAGTCCTGCGTGCCGTCCTGAAAACGGCCGCCGTCGATGAACTTGTAGCCGGCCGCCGTCAGCAGGGGCGGCTGACCCGTCTTGGCGTTGGCCCAGCCCAGGCCGTCGGCGTCGTTTGGCCACATCTCGCCGACCAGCTTGTTGGTGGGGATCTGGTTCCACATGCCGGTAAAGACCGCAGTGACGTCTTCGAGACCCCAGAAGGCGTGGTAGGTCCACTTGAACGGCTTGGTCGGTGTGGCGCCGCGACCGAAGTAGTAGGGCTGCCACGGACAGTCGTTGGACACGCAAGGCACGCCGAGAGCCTCGGCCTGGTCGGCCACGGGGTTCACGGTGTCGGGTGTCGAGGCGACCATCATGATGTCGATGCCGTCGTTGGTGACGAGGTCGCCGGCCACCGTCGCGGCGCGGTTGGAGTCGGACTGGGAGTCCTTCACGATGATCTCGACGGGGTGGGTCTGCCCGTCGCCGCACTTGACGCCGCCCTTGACGGCCGCTTTCCACTGGCTGACCAGGAACTGGTCGGACTCACCGAACGCCGCCAGCGGGCCGGTCAGCGGGGTCACGAAACCGACCTTGATCGTGCGTCCGCTGCCGCTGCTCGAGCCGCCGCCCGAGCTCTTACCGCAGGCCGCGAGGAAGCTGCTCAGGCCGCCCGCGCCGGCCACGACCGCGCCTGTGGTGCCGGCCACCTTCATGAAATCGCGCCGGGTGATCGCCTTGCCCGTCAATGGCGATCCGTCCCCCGGTGAACCCGTGGACCCGTTGTCCTTCGAAGCCATCCCCGCCTCCTTGTCGTGGTCGCACGACCTGCGCTGTGGCGCTTGCTTCACGCCTCAGTGGCTGCGCGAGCCCCTGATGTCCTGCTGACTCTTCGGGAAAGCCCTTGAGAGTGACCGGATGAGGCTTTGGTCAGCCCCCAGGGACCCCCGAGAACTCGCCACGCGACGCCGACGTTAGCGCCGGTTGCGTTTCCTGTCGTGCGGATGTTCACGCCGGTTGCGTTTTCCACCATGCGGACGTTCACACCCACAATACGGGATAATACAGTCGGTCTTAGTCCAGTCAAGCACCCCCGGCCGTCGGTGTCGCCACCAGGATTTGGTTTGTGCTGAGCGAGGCTTGTAGCTGCCCGAGCTTCACCCGGGACCGCCAACGTCAGTCGACAGATGAAGGCGTTCGACCACGTCTGCGACGCTGGCCGGTTCACGCCCCAGCGAACGCGCGACGCCCACGAGCCGCTCGACAAGGGCCGCGTTGCTGGTGGCGGGCTTGCCCTTCTCGAGAAGGAGGGTGTCCTCGAGCCCGGTCCGGGCGTTGCCGCCCATGGCCAGACCGATGGTCGTCAGCGGAAGGTTGGCCCGCCCGATGGCGATCACCTGCCAGTTCGTCCCGGCCGGAAGACGCTTGACGAGATAGGCGAGGATCTGAGGATCGGCCATCATGCCGCCCCGCACGCCCATCACGAACGACACCTGGAGAGGCTCGACCAGCAGCTCNNGCGGCCAGCAACGGCATCTTGTCGGGTGGATTGCGAAACTCCCCCGTGGCGAACGTCATCGTGCAGGGATTGAGCGTGGCCATGAGCGGATGCGCCTCGACCAGCCGCATGCGCTCCTCGTAGGGGATGTCGAGCCCGCCGGTCGAGAGCTGAATGATCGCCGGGCACGCCGCCCGCACGGCATCGACCGTGCGCCGCGCGACCTCGAGATCGACCGTCGGCTGGTCGTTGTCGCGCAGATGGATGTGCACGATCGCGGCGCCCGCCTCGCAGGCGCCCTTCGCGGCCTCGGCGATCTCCTCGGGCGTGGCCGGAACGGCCGGGCTGTCGGTCTTTCTGGCGATAGGCCCGGTCAGAGCGGCGGTGATGATCACCTTGTCCATGAGGCTCGCCTCCTGCTCAGTAGCTTCATCGGTCGCTTGCCGTCGCGCCGGCCGCAGCCGACCGGGCCGCGAGCGCCGTGATGAGATGGTCGGAGAGGGCCTGGCGAGCGGCGGCAGCCTGTTCGGGCGTCCACTCGAGAAAGCCGCGCCCCGTCTTCATGCCGAGATCGCCGGCCGCCACCTTGTCCTTGAGGATCTGCAGCGGTCCCGGCGTGCGATCGATGAAGGGCAGGATCTGCTCGTGGATGCTGAGGATCATGTCGAGCCCGTTCAAATCGGCGGTCTCGAGAGGCCCCATGACCGACAGCCGCAGCCCGAAACTGTTCTTGATGCACAGATCGACGGTCTCGGCGTCGCAGATGCCGTCCTGTACGAGAGCGATCGCCTCGCGCCAGAGGGCGTGCTGCAGGCGGTTGGCAATGAAGCCGGGTACGTCTTTGCGAACGTGCACCGGCAGCTTGCCGGCAGCCGCCAGCAGGCGCATGGTCGCCTCGACCACGGCGGCGCTCGTCTCGGCCCCCTGTACGACCTCGACCAGCGGGATGAGATACGGTGGGTTCCAGAAGTGCGTGCCGACCACCCGCTCCCGGCCGCGGGCCGTCTTGGCGTAGATCGCCACCGGCATGGACGACGTGTTGCTGGCGATGACGGTGGAGGGCTCGGCGACGGCGGTGATGCGCGCCATCAGGTCCTGCTTGAGCGCCACGTCCTCGGGAGCCGCCTCGAAGACGAACGCCGCGCCGTCGACGGCGTCGGCGATCTCGGCGCACGGCGTGATGCGCTCCGCCGCCTCTTCGGGCAAGCCGAGACGCCGCAGGTTCGCCGTCACGCGCGCGTGCAGCGAAGCAAGCGCCTCGGGAAACGGATCCTGGACTCTCACCGTGTGCCCCGCGACCGCGAACACCTGCGCTATGCCGTGACCCATGAGCCCCGCGCCGATGACCGCGATGCGTTCGGGGGCGGCCATGGTCACACCCCCGACCGACCGGCGCGCAGCACAACGCCGGCTCGCGCGACGCGGACGAGACGCCTGGGGTCAGACATCTCGCGGTTCCGGATAGGCGAGCGCGACGAGCATCGAGGCCGGCGAATGCGTGCGGTTCTCGATGGAGCGCGACTCGTTGGGCGCGAGGTAGCAGGAGTCGTACTTCTTGAGCGTCACCTCGCTGTCGGGCGTGGTGATCGTCACTTCACCTTCGAGCACGCAGTACACCTTCTCGACCGGCGTCGCGTCGTCGAACGCGCCGCCGCCGGGCAGAAAGTGCGAGATGGCCATCCAGAAATTGCGCGTCTTGCTGACGTCGAAGCCCTGCAGACGCAGACCGAAGCACTCGTGATGTTTGGGCGCCTCGTAGGACGGCGCCTCGTCGTAGCGGGTGACCTCCATCACGACTCCTTTCCGGTGCCGATGCGGTACTGGTCGCTCGGGTCGACGATGGCCACAACGCGCACGATGGAGCCGTCGCCTTTCTCCCAGCGGATCGGGAAGGCGGCGATCGTCACGCGCATGCCGGTGACCTTGTCGATGTCTTCGCCGCAGACGTTCTCGAAGCCGACCATGCCGTTGCCCAGGATGAGCCGGTGGCAGGGCTCCCAGTCGGGGAAGTCGTCCTGAATGGGATGGCCCTTGCGCGCCTCGTAGTCCTTGACCACGCCGGGCAGCAGCGGACCGGGGCCGTGCATGCCGATGGCCGTGGCCAGCGGATGATCGAGCGCCTGCTGGTCGACGCCCACGCCCTTGGCGCCGACTTCGAGGAGATACTCGACGGCGCTCGGCACGAGGCCGGGCGAGTAGGCGAAATACTTCTGCGAGTCGCTGTAGTACTTATGCCAGCCGCAGTTGATGATGACGAGGTCGCCCGCCTGGATCTTGGGCGTCGCGGCCTCGAGGTCTTCACGCGTGATCGGCGCCCAGTCTTCGTCCTTGGGGATCGAGACCACGACGGCGGGGCCGAAGTACTTGAAGAGCGGCACCTGGTCGGTGAACTCGAGGCCCTCGATGACGTGAGCGGGGGCATCGGCGTGAGTCGTGCAGTGCATCACGGTCGTGATCTTCTGCGACAGCACGCCCGACTTGGCATGGTAGTGCACGCGCTCGATCTTGACGTCCTCGAAGTAGGGCCACAGCGGCGCGTTGTGGCCAAAGGGCGCGCTGAGATCGTAGAACTCGAGGCCGGTACGCGGATCGTTGGGCTGAATCATTACCTGTCCTTCACTCGAAGTGCTTATGCACCGGCCTGCGACCGGTGTGCTGTCGTAGATGACTGGACGGCGGCAGCCGGCATCAGCCCGCCTTGCTGCCGCCGTCGACCATCAGGATGTCGCCGGTGACGAAGTCCGAGGCCGCAGAGGCAAGATAGACGGTGGCGCCGATGAAGTCCTGCGGGTCGGCCGCGCGACCCCAGGGGATGCGCTGCATGAAGATCTGGTAGAGCTTGGGGTCGTCGAGCACCTGCTGAGTGAGCGGGGTCCAGAAGATGCAGGGGGCGATGGAGTTGACGTTGATGTGGTGCTTGGCCCACTCCGTTGCGAGCTGCTTGGTGAGCAGGTGCACCGCACCCTTGGCGGTGCCGTAGGCGGAGTAGCCGCCGGGATGGCCGAGCTCACCACGGATGGAGCCTACGGTGATGATCTTGCCGTTGCCCTGCGCGATCATCCGCTTGCCCGCGGCCTGGCAGCAGACGTAGGTGCCCTTGACGAGCGAGTCCATGACCTTCTGCCACTCGTCGATCGGGAACTCTTCGGCGGCGAAACGGTTGGCGACCCCCGAGGCGGTCACCAGAACGTCGACGTGGCCGAGCTCGTCCACGGTGCGGGCGACCATCGCCTCGACGGCGTCGGCGTCGGTCGCATCGCAGGGTATCGGAATGACCTTGGTGCCCGCCTGGGCGATGTCGGCGGCCGCCGTGTCGAGGGTGTCGGCGTGGCGGCCGGCGATGACGACGTCGGCGCCGAAGGCGGCGAGACCCTTGGCGGCTGCCTGCCCGAAGGCGCCGGACCCACCGGTGACGATGGCCACCTTGCCGGTCAGGTCGAACAGGTCGCGTATCTTGTCGAGGCTCCAGACCTCTCGGTCCATCAGGCCGCTCCTTTCGCGTGCGGTTCGGAGTCGTGGACGAAGGCGATCGTCAAGCCGGTCGCCATCAAGTCAGTCGCCACTCAGCACCACCTGGATCTCGTCGCGGGCGCGCAGCAGCGCGGCCGTGATCTCGGCCTCGCTGTCGCAGAACCGGGCGGCCGGCGCGACCACGGTGACGGCGGCGATGGCGCCTACGGTATCGCGCACGGCGGTCCCCACGGCAGCTATCCCGACCGAGTGCTCCTCGTGGTCGTAGGCGACGCCCGTGCGACGCACGTCGTCGAGCTCCCGCAGCAGCGCGGCGCGATCGGTGATCGTGTGCTCGGTGATCGCGGCCAGGCGCTTGGGCAGGGCAACGCCGAGCTCGTCGACCGGTAGCGCGGCGAGCAGCGCCTTGCCGTTGGCGGTCGCGTGGAGCGGAAAACGGGCGCCGATCTCGGCGACGATGCGCAGCGTGCGCCGCGACGTGTACTGGTCGATGAAGAGGACCTCGCCCGCGTCGAGCACTGCCAGGTCGACCGTTTCTCCCAGCTCATGTGAGAGACGCTCGAGGTAGGGACCGGCTTCGTGGCGCAGATCGCGGCGGCTGGACACGGCGATGCCGACCAGTGCCGGACCGATGCGTAGCTTGCCCGACGGCGCGGCGCGCACAAAACCCTCCTGGGTGAGCGCCCGCACGATGCGGTGGGACGTCGAACGCGGCAACCCGACGCGCGCGGAGAGCTCGATCAGCGTCAGACCGTGGGGTTCAGCGGCCAGCCGCCGCAGCATTTCGGCGGCGCGGGCGATGACCTGAACTCCCTCGCGACGTGGCACCCCAGTGCGCTCCTCAACCGTCATTGGTGCTCCTCCCCACCCTCATTCTTCGCTTGAGACCCGTCTGCATTGCGGAACCGAGCAACCGTCTTGCGGACACTATTACAGGTGATATGTGCGAGGTCAAGCGCGTCGCGCGGGCCCGTCGCGAGGCTAGATCCGGGCGGTCAGGCCGCCGTCGACATAGAGGATCTGACCCGTTACGAAGCTCGCCGCCGGAGAGGCCAGGAACAACGCCGGCCCGACGACGTCGGCCGCATCCGCCCAGACACCCATGGGGATGCTATCGCGCAGCGCCGCGGCAAACTGTTCGTCGGCCAGCACGGCGCGCGTCAGGTCAGTCTCGACGAACGTAGGGGCCACGGCGTTCACGCGGATGCCGTGCTCGGCCCACTGTGCGGCGAGCGAGCGGGTGAGCGCATCGACGGCCCCCTTGCTCGCCGAATACTCGGTCTGGCCGAACTTCGCCCCAAAACGTCCGCGCACCGACGACAGATTGACGATGGCGCCCCCGCCCTGACGGATCATCTGCTCGCCGAACACGCGACAGCAGATGAACGTGCCGGAGACATTCACGTCGAGCACCCGACGCCAGTCTTCGACGGACACCTCCTCGGCCCTCATGCGCACGGTCACGCCGGCAGCGTTTACCAGGATGTCCACGCTCGGGAAGGCAGCCAGTACCTCACCGGCCAGCCGCCGCGCGGACTCCTCGCTCGTGATCTCGACGGCCGAGCCAAGTGTGCGGACCCCTGAGGCGGCGGCCTCGCGGGCAACGGCGGCCGCGCGATCGCCGCTCTGGTCGGCTACGGCGACGTTGACGCCGTGGCCGGCCAGCCCCAGCGCGATCGCGCGACCGATGCCGCCCGCGCCCACCACGACGGCGTGTCTTCCGGCGATGTCGAAAACGTTCACGTCTCGTCCCCTTCGTCCCGGCCGGATCGGCTAGACGATCGGCAGGCCGAAGAACTCCTTCGGCGTGCGCCAACAGACCTTGTCGATGGTCTCCTTGTCGAGACCCATGAGGCGCATGGCCAACATGACGCGCGGCACCATGAAGTAGTCGTTGCCCTGGCCGCCGAGCTCGGAGTTGACCATGACCCTGGCGCGCCTGTCGGGGTTGTCGGCGACGTAGCGTGCCGCCACCTCGGGCGGCATCTTGTCCCAGCAGATCGACAGGCCGACCATGGCGCCCGTGCCCATGCGAAAGTCGAGCGTCTCCTCACCCGCGTGATCGAACACACAGCGTTCGACCGGAAAACCCTCGTCCTCGATGATCTCGAGGATCTTCGGGGTGACGGCGGCACCCTGCGGCGCCAGGCGGATGGGTGTGTGCAGGATCACCGGCAGGTCGTGCGCCTTGGCAAGCCTGAGGTGCTCGCGGAAGAGTTCGATCTCGAAGTCGGTGGCGCAGTCGAGGCCGATCTCGCCGATGGCCACGACGCGCTCGTGGGCCAGAAAGTCGGGCAGCCTCGCAAGACAGGTCTCGGCGTCCCTGTGGTTCACCCCGAAGAACGGCACCGACAGCGAGGCGAAGGCCTCGTAGCCGAGCGTCGTGGCCGTGTTGGCTTCCATCGTGAGAAAGCGCTCCCACAGCAGCAGGACCGTGTCGGCGTCGTGCGAGCCGAGGAACATGTGCGGGCTGGGGATCACCGCCGCCTCCATGCCCATCATGACGAGCTTCTGAAGCTGG
>PKYM01000050.1:17009-17494 GCA_003132645.1 Actinomycetota bacterium
AGCGCCACTCCCACCACCAGCCGCGTGCCGTCGCCGTCGGGCAGCAGCGCGCGCAGCAACTCGGGGTGGCGCACGATGGTGGCGACGATGCAGGTGCCCAGACCCTTGTCGTAGGCCGCCAGACAGAGACTCTGGACGAGGCTCCCGGTATCGAAGGTGGCATAGGCCTCGGCGAGACAGTCCTCGACGCCGAAGACAAGCAGGCAGGGAGCGCCGAACAGATCGGCCATCCGCGCGATGGCGGCTGCCGGGTCGGTGCTCTCACCCGCCGCGGCAAGCGTGGCGGCGCGCGCCTTCATGAGACTTGCCGTCCTCGCCGAACAGGCCGCCGGCCAGTCACTCGTCGGCAGAAAGTCGGGCCTGGGAGGTTCCTCGTTGGCGACGGCCTGCGCGAAGCGCTCCTTGAAACGCGTGAGCGCCTCACCGGTGACGACCCAGATGCTCCAGGCCTGGGTGTTGCGCCACGAGGGCGTCCAGCGCGCCTC
>PKYM01000050.1:17670-21072 GCA_003132645.1 Actinomycetota bacterium
TCAGCAGGATCGTCGCCGTGACGCCCTCCGCGCATTCGTCGGTGTCGCGGTAGACCACGTTCGCGGCCACGAGGGCCTTGGTCCAGCGGTGGAGGTTCCGGTAGTACACGCGCGGGCTGGTCTCGAGTTCGCGGTGGAGTACCTCGAGACCGTCGGCGACGAGAGGCGCCATCTCGACGTCCTCGCCGAGCACCAGCTTAATGGCCCCCGTCGGGCAGACCTGCGAGCAGCGCGTCTCGGTCCATCCCTGGTCGATGAGGTGCGCACAGCCCGTGCATTTCTGGGCAAGACGCTTGTCGTCGTTCCAGTAGATGACTCCGTAGGGGCAGCTACCGACGATCTCCTTGCGACCGACGGCTTTCTGCGGGTCGATGATCACGAGGCCGTCGTCACGCTTGTAAACCGCGCCGTCGGCCGTGAGACAGGGGGCGTCGTCACAGTGCATGCAGGGTTTGGGCAGATAGGCCACCTGCGCCATCGGGTACTGCCCGCGCTCCTTGCGCTCGATGTTCATCCAGCGGTGGCCGTGCCACGGCTGGGCAGCCGAGTACGGCAGAAAGTCGTTCTCGACGAACTCGTCCTTGTCTGCCAGAAAACAGTCGTTGCAGTCGTGGCACAGGGCGACGTCGATGGTCAGATGCCACTTCTTCATTTGGCTTCGCCCTCCCACTTCTCGACCTGGATGAGACAGGAGTTGTTGGACATGGCTGTCGAGGTCGGCGTGATGAACCGCTTGTTGGTCAGGATGTTGACGCAGCCGGCGATGTCGGGCGAGGCGCCGGGCTCGCCGAGCGGCAGGTAGTCGGCACACGACTCATAGGCGTGGACGGTGCCGGGCGCCAGCCGCTCGGTGATCTGCGCGGCCAGAATGACTGAGCCGCGCTCGTTGAAGGCGCGAATGAGATCGCCGTCGGCGATACCGCGCGCCGCGGCGTCGTGTGTGTTCAGGCGCATGAGCAGATAGGAGTGACCGTCGACCGGCAGGCGATGGTCTTTGACGTCGTTCAGCCAGCTTTCCTTGGAGTCGCCCATGGTGTGAAAGCTGAAGCGCGGGTGCGGCGAGACCATCTGCAGAGGGAACCTGTCGTAAAGCTCGCTGGTGTGGTGGCCCTCCCAGCTCGGGATGAACTGGGGGCCCATCGCCGGTCGTTCAGGGTCGACCTCGTCGAGCTCCAAGCGCTTGAGGGCCGAGCTCACGAACTCGATCTTGCCGGAGGCCGTCTGCAAGCCCTTGAGGCCGATGGTGTCGCCGGGCCGCGGACCCCAGTCGGGGGTGTCACGCTTGCGACCCTCGGCAAACCAGCGCATCGCCGGGGTGGAGACGTGGTCCTCGGGGAAGGGCACGACGAAGTAACCCTTCTGTTCGAACTCCTCCCAGGTGATGAGCTTGGGCAGGTCGGTGGCCGCGAAGTAGAGCTTGCACCAGTCGTATTCGTCCCTGCCGCCGTCGGTGAAGAGGTCGCCGATACCCAGGCGCGCGGTCACCGCCGCGAAGATGTCGTAGTCGGACTTGCTCTCACCCAGCGGCTCGATGCACTTCTTCTGAAAGACGATCACGCGGTGGTTGGTCTGGGTGTGGTTGTCGGGGATGTAGCCCGAGCAGTTGCCGAACTCGCTGATGTCCCAGCGCTCGAAGTTGGTGCAGGCCGGCAGGATGACGTCGGCGAACCTGGTCTCGCCTTCGAACCAGATGCTCTGGTTGACGACGAACGGCACCTTGCCCTCGCGGTAGGCCTTCACGTAGCGGTTGGTCTGCTGCATGGTGCCGATGAACGAGCCGCCGTAGCGGTAGTACATGCTGACGAAGCCGTAGCCCGGCGCCGGGTATTGATACTTCTGCATCTGGCTCTCGATCGAGGAGCCCGAGAAGCCCTTGCCGCGCCACTCGAAGCGCTCGTGCATCATCGCTTCGGGGATGCGCAGACGGGGGATGGCCTGGCCCTCGGTGCCGTCGTGGACGTTCACCGTGGGATGCGAGCCCGACCCGTGCGGGAACATGCGGTACAGCCAGCGGTAGGCCGCCGCCGACTTCTCGGGATCGCCCGAGATGCCGCCCTCGGCGTAGCCCGGAAAGATGAAGGACTCGTCGCCGGGCGCGCCCTGCGAGGTGCCCCAGATGTTGCTGCCGGGCTTGCCGTAGCCCTGCATGGCGGCCAGGGCCACCATGGTGCGAGCCCACTCGTTGCCGGTGGCCGAGCGGCAGGCGCCGCCCCAGCCGCCGAGGCCGCCGGCGGCCAGCATCGTCTTCTTGGCGCCCCATTCGCGGGCCAGCGCTCGGATGTCGCGCGCCGGGATGCCGCATTCGCCCTCGGCCCACTCGGGCGTCTTGGGCACGTTGTCGGTCGTGCCGAGCACGTAGTCGCGCCAGGTGTCGAAGCCCGTCGTGCGGGCCGCGATGTACTCCTTGTCGTAGGTATCCTCGGCAAACCAGGTGTGGGCGATGGCGAGACCGAAGGCCACGTCGGTGCCCAGACGCGGCGCGAACCACTTGTCGGAGAAGAGCCCGGCGGTGTGATTGAAATACGGGTCGATGAACACCATCTTGATGCCGAGCTCCTTCATCCAGAAGCGCCGGCAGGTGCTCTCGAAGGCCGAGTAGATGCCGCCTCCGGTGGTCTCGGGGTCGGCCGACCAGAAGACCACCATCTCGCTGTGTTTGAGGGCGTCTTCGAGCAGGTCGTACTGCTCGGGGATGCCGAGCCGGTGGCTGTTGCCCCACATCGGCATGGCGCCCCAGTGCCAGCCCTCCCAGCTGTCGGGATTGTGGGCCGCGTGGGCGAAGCCCATGAGGTTCAGGAAGCGGTTGTAGGTGCTGTGGCGATAGCCGACGTTGCCCCACAGGTGGTGCGAGCTCTCGGTCGTCAGGATCGAGCCTGGGCCTTCGTCGCGGCGGCAGCGGGTGACCTCGTCGGCGACGATGTCGAGGGCCGCCTCCCAGCTGATGGGCTCGTAACCCGATACGCCGCGGTTCTGGGTGTTGCGCTTGCCCTTGTGGTCGAAGTCGACGCGCTTCATCGGGGTGAGGATGCGCTTGGGCGAGTAGACCAGCGAGCGCTGCGCCTGCGCGTGCGGCGACAACGTGGTGCGGCGCGGCGAGGTGAACGAGTGCCCCCGCGCCTCGATGGTCCAGTCGCCCTTGTCGTCCTCGTCGAGATCGATGGGCGTCAGCCGCACGATCCTGCCGTCTTGCACATCCACGAAGACCGGGCCGCCCGTCGTGCAGTTGGTCAGTCTCTCGACTTCTGCCATGCTCATCTGACCTCCGCTTTCGAGTCGTCGCCAACCGAACGGCCAGACGAAACACAGTGCGGCCGCGTCGCGCTAATCCACGATGCGGGCAGGACTGCCCACAGTACGGGCATACTACTGTCGGCCCCGCCACCGTTCAAGCGGTGTGCCCGA
>PKYM01000050.1:21182-22558 GCA_003132645.1 Actinomycetota bacterium
ACGCCACCGCGGTCCCGTTGCACTCGACGCCATGCGCATCCCCATGTTCAATTGCCCCTAGGACTTGCGACCTTCGCATGGGCGAAGCGAGCCGGTCGGCGCCCACCGGTGACCCCGCGACGTAAGCCCAGGGGCGCCGGCTCCACGACGCACACGTGAAAGACTGCTCGGCCCAGAGATACAAGGAGAGTGGTATGGCGGAGGACATGAGCAAGACGGGAACCAGCGGCGAGAAGACGCTCGTGCGCGACATCAGCTTCTGCGGGGTACCGGAAAACGGCTCCAACGCGTCGATGGTCGACGTGAAGGACGGCAAGATCATCCGCATCCGCCCCATGCACTACGACTGGAAGTACAAGCGCGAAGACATGAACCCCTGGAAGATGGAAGTGCGGGGCAAGACCTTCGAGCCCAGTATGAAGACCCTCATCCCCCCGTACAGCATCGCCTACAAGAAGCGCGTGTACTCGCCGGCGCGTATCCGCTACCCGATGATGCGCGTCGACTTCGACCCCGACGGCGAGCGTAACCCGCAGAACCGCGGCGTTAGCAAGTACAAGCGCATCTCGTGGGAGAAAGCGCTCGACGTCATCACCGGCGAGATGGAGCGCATCAAGGCCAAGTACGGCCCCACCGCGTTGCTCTACCAGTGCGACCAGCACGGCGAGAACAAGGTCGTGCAGGCCTGCCACGGCGCCGGCCGCAAGATGCTCCGCCAGTGGGGTGGCTTTACGCTGCAGATCCGCCAGCCCGACAGCTGGGAAGGCTGGTGGTGGGGCAACAAACACCTCTGGGGCTGCGAGCCGGTCGGCCAGGGCAAGCAGAGCAACCTGCTTTGGGACATCTCGAAGAACGCCGAGCTGCTCCTGTTCTGGGGCTGCGACCAGGAGACCACTCCCTGGGGCTGGCAGGGCCAGCTTCCGAGCCGCCTGAGCTACTGGTGGACCGAGCTCGGCATCAAGCAGATCTACGTCTGCCCGGACCTGAACTACGCGGCCGCCGTGCACGCCGACCGCTGGATCCCGGTGCTGCCCAACACCGATGCCGCGCTCTACCTCGCGATCACCAACCAGTGGTTCAAGGACGGNNTACGTCACGGGCGAAGAAGACGGCGTAGCCAAGACGCCCGAGTGGGCGGCGCCCATCTGCGGCGTGCCCGCGCGCACCATCAGGGCCCTGGCCAAGGAGTGGGCCAGCAAGCGCACCACCGTGGTCATCGGCAACGGCGGCCCCGGCATCCGCGGCCCCTACGCCACCGAGCCGGCCCGCCTGCAGGCCATCTGCCTGGCCATGCAGGGCCTCGGCAAGCCGGGCGTCAACCAGGCCAAGATGATCGAATGGGGCCTGTTCGACAAGCCCGACCAGTACGCCCAGCC
>PKYM01000050.1:22621-26599 GCA_003132645.1 Actinomycetota bacterium
TGGACCGACTCGCCGTCGTGGATCACCTGCTGGAACGGCGGCAACGACTACGTCCGCGCCATGCGCCACCCCGACATCGAGTTCATGTTCGCGCAGCACCCCTGGCTCGAGAACGACTGCCTGATGGCCGACATCATCCTCCCCGTGAACACCAAACTCGAAGAGGACGACATCGCCGGCGACATCTTCAGCGGCCAGTACAACCTGCTGTTTCCCGAACACAAGTGCGTCGAGCCGCTGGGCGAGAGCTTCAGCGACTATGAGATCGTCTGCAAGATCGCCGAGCGCCTCGGACTGCTCGAGCAGTACACCGGCGGCAAGACGATCCCCGAGCTCATCAAGCACGGCTACGACACGTCCCGCGTCGAGGACCTCATCACGTGGGAGGAGTTAAACGACAAGGGCTACTATGTGGTGCCCACCGCCGACGGCTGGGAAGACGTGCCGGCCGGCTTTTACAACTTCTACAAGGACCCCGAGAAGTACCCCCTCTCGACGCCCACCGGAAAGCTCGAGTTCGAGGCGACCGGACTGCTCGAGCACTTCCCCGACGACCGCGAGCGCCCGCCGGTGCCCAAGTGGATCGCGCAGGGTATCAGCCACGAGGAGACGATCGGCACCGAACGCTCCAAGAAGTATCCGCTGCTGGTCTGCTCCAACCACCCGCGCTGGAGCGTCCACTCGCAGCACGACGACATCACCTGGCTGCGCGAGATCGACACCTGCAAGGTCACCGGTCCCGACGGCTACCAGTATCATCCACTCTGGCTCAACCCGGTCGACGCCGAGGCGCGCGGCATCAGGCACGGCGACATCTGCTCGATCTACAACGAGCGCGGCATCGTGCTGTCCGGAGCCTACGTCACCGAGCGCATCATGCCGGGCGTGGCCTACATCGACCACGGCTCCAAATGGGACCCGATCGTGCCCGGCGAGATCGACCGCGGCGGCGCCATCAACACCATCGTGCCGCGCAACACGACGTCAAAGAACGCCGTCGGCCACGCCGTGAGCGGCTTCCTGGTCGAAGTCGAGAAGACCGACATGGAAGACCTCAAGCGCAAGTACCCCGAGGCCTTCGAGAAGCCGTTCCACCCGTGTGCCGGTCCTAACATGCAAGCCTGCCTGGCGGGGGAACTGTGATGGGAAAAGTACTCGTCATCGACCTCAACATCTGCAACGGCTGCCATAACTGTCAGGTGGCCTGCAAGGACGAGCACGTCGGCAACGACTGGTCGCCCATCGCCAAGCCCCAGCCCGACACGGGGCAGTTCTGGAACAAGGTCTACTCCATGACGCGCGGCAGCGTGCCCAAGGTCAAGGTGAGCTACCTGCACACCATCTGCCAGCACTGCGACGACGCGCCCTGCATCGAGTCGTGCAACGTCGATGCCATCTACAAGCGCGCCGATGGGGCGGTCATCATCGACCCCGACAAGTGCCGCGGCAACCAGCTCTGCCTCTCGGCCTGCCCCTACGAGGACGTCATCTACTTCAACGACTCGCTGAACATCGCCCAGAAGTGCACGTTCTGCGCGCACCTGCTCGACGACGGCTGGACCGAGCCGCGCTGTGTCGACGCCTGCCCGACGGGCGCCTTCGCGTTCGGCGAGGAAGAGGACCTCAAGGAGCTCATCGCCAAGGCCGAGCCCCTCAAGTCCGGCCTGGCGCACGTCAAGCCGCGGGTCTACTACATCGGCCTGCCCAAGCCGTTCATCGCCGGCGCCGTGTTCCAGCCCGAGACCGACGAGTGCACCGAGGGAGCTGCGGTGGTGGCGACCAACGCCGCGTCCGGCGCGACGGCTGAGACGACCACCGACAGCTACGGCGACTTCTGGCTCAACGGCCTGGCGCCGGGCGAGTACACTCTCTCGGTCGAGAAGCCCGGCTTCTTGCGCGAGAAGATGGGTCCGGTCGACGCCACCAAAGACATCAACGTGGGCGACATCGCGATCTGGCAGGCTTAAAGCAAGGACACGGCGCCCCCGCCCCACACAAGGGGCGGCGGGTTTGCGAAAAGGCCTGCCGAAGGGGCCCGTCCGAGGTAGCGGACGGGCCCCTTCTCGTCTCGTCAGCTCAGGCCGGCTCGGCGACGAATCCGGCGACGACGCCGCAGGCGAAGCGGCGCCGCACGGCGACGCCAAACCCGGCGGCCCGAAGGTGAGCGGCCACGTCGTCGGCTGAGCCGAGGGCCCGCGTCGAGGCGGTGAGAAAGTCGTACAGCTCGGCCCGACCGGCGAGCGCCGTGCCCAGGCGCGGCGCCACCTCGAAGAAGTAGAAGCCGGCTGCCGCCCCCAGCAGGTCGCGCGGAGGACGCACCGCTTCGACGACCACGAGGCGGCCGCCGGGCGCAAGCAGCCCGCGCAGAGGCCGCAACAGCGCGCCGGGGTCGGCGAAATAGCGCAGCCCGAAGCCCAGCGTCACCGCATCGAACGGGCCGCCGAGCGTGTCGGCCGTGGCGGGATCCGACAGGTCGGCGACAACAGTCCGCAGCGGCAGCCCGGCGGCGTTCAGACGGGCGCGCGCCACCGCCAGCATGCCCGGCGCCGCGTCGGCGGCCGTCACCGTCGCCCCGCGGCGAGCGAGATCGAGCGCCAGCAGGCCCGTGCCGGCGCAGGCGTCGAGCACCGGCCGCGGCCGCACCGGCGCGAAGGCCGGCTCACCATCGCCGCGCGGGGTCGCCCACCTGCCGGAAGCCGGCGGCGCCGGCGCGCCGGAGACAAACGGCGCGGCCTGCCGGGCCGCCCAGCGCCGCCAGCGCCCGTCGAGGCCGAAGGTGATGATCGTGTTGACGCGGTCGTAGGTCGCCACGTTGCGATCGAACAGGTCGGCGACGTGGGAAGGCTCGAGGTCGGGCGCCCCACCGCGAGGTCCCCGCACCACGCGACGGACGGCGTCACCTGCACGGCCGGACAGCATCAGGAGCCGCTCAGCGCCAGCCCCACCAGCGCCGCGATCAGCACGAGATCGGGGTACGGGCTGCCGTGATTGAAATACGAGGCCGCCTGCGCCGGCGTCGGACGGCGCAGCAGGTTCACGGCCGGCCAGGCCAGCGACCAGACGCCGAACGCCAGCGCCAGCACGACCGACGTCAGGGGCATCGGCAGCAGAGCGGTCGAGGCCAGGCAGGCGGCCGCCACGGCGGTCGCGGCGCGCGCCGCGGCCGCCTCGCCGCGCACGCTGGCGACGGTGCGGATGCCGACGCGCGCGTCGCTTTCGAGGTCGCTCAGGTCGTTGACGATGTTGCGGCCCCCGATCTCCCAGCAGGCCAGAAAGACGAACACGGAGAGGGTGCTCCAGCGCAGCGGCGCCACCGCCACCCAGCCGGCGAGGCCGCCAAAGCCTACCATCACGCCCGAGAGGACGGTCTTCCAGTAGGTGACCGAGCGCAGCGCGCAGTACACGACCTGCGTCGCCACCGCGGCGGCGAAGAACAGCAGGGAGAGCGGGTTCAGGAGGGCCGTGCCCACGACCGCCACCACGATCAGGCCCGCGACCCAGGCGACCGACACGCGCAGGCTGAGGACCCCGCTCGCCAGAGGATGGCGCACGAAAGCCGTGTCGACGTCGTGTGCGGGCGCCAGGGATTTGCCGACCGAAAGCGAGCGCGCGTCGACCTTGCGGTCGAGCAGGTCGTTCAAGGCATAGAGGGCAAACGAAGCGGCGCAGGCCGCCGGCAGACCGATGGCGATCACGCGCCACGAGGGCAGGCTCGCGAGAGCGAGCACGGCGCCCAGGGCCGGCTGGGCGACGGTGAGCAGAGCCTGCTTGCCACGCGAGAAGTCGAAGATGGCAGCCGGCAACCCCGGACCCGTCGGCGTCGTCGCGGCGAGCCGATGCGCGCCGGCGGTCACCTGAGCCCGACCGCGATGCGCTGTGAAACTACGCCGGATCGCTCGAACACCACGCCCCCTGGTCCCGACACTGCGCCTGCCGTCAGACAGCCATCCGGCCGAGCCGGCGGCCGGTGCCAAGGTT
>PKYM01000050.1:26614-33171 GCA_003132645.1 Actinomycetota bacterium
GTCGCGCCGGTTGCGACTGAGGGGGGACCCGGCCTTGCGGCCGGGTCCCCCCGCTTCGTTTTGCAGGCTGTCGCCGCGCCTGCGGCCGCGTCTTGGGTCAGACCCGGATCAGGCGACCGCGTCGCCGGCGTATGCCGCACATAGTGTGCCTCGCGCTTTAGCCCCAGATGTCGCGGGCAGGCGCGAAGACGACGGCGATACGGAAGACCTCGCCGCCCTGGATGCGGAAGTTGTGCACGGTGTTCTTGGGGACGTAGAGCGCGTCGCCCTGCTCGACCAGGAAGTCGTCGTCGCCGACCTTGGCCATGGCGCGACCGGAAAGTACATAGAAGACGTGGTCTTCCTTTTCGTGGAGGTCGTCGAGCGCCCCGCCTTCGGGCTGGATCTCGGTGATGTGGAACTCGAGCTGGGCGCCCGGGCACGACTTGGGGTTGACCAGCGGCCAGCCACGGGTCACCTCGTGCTTGGGCGGGTTCGCCTTGAACTCGACGTCCTTGACACGGCATACCTTGCCGCGTGCTGCTGTTGCTTCTGCCATCACTTTCGTCCTTTCTAGTTTGCGACCTCTTGGTCTGCTACCGGCATGCCGTACTCGCGATGAGCGCTCGACACTACGAGCGTCAGGGCTCGAGCACGACCTTCATGGCGCCGTCGCGGCGCTCGACGAACGTCGCCAGCGCCTCGGCGAACTGGTCGAGCGGGAACGTGTGCGTGTGGATGCCGTCCGTGGTGACCGCGCCGCTGGCCATGAGCGCCAGCGCCGGAGCGGCCGTGTTGGGGTTGGCGCGCACGCCCAGGATGTCGAGCTCGGCGAGCGTCATCTGGCCCCAGGGCACTTCGATGGTCGAGGTCGGCAGGCCGTTCATGACGAGACGGCCGCCCTTGCGGGTCGCCTTGATCGCCCAGTCGATGGCCTGCTGCGTGCCGGCGCACTCGACCGTGCAGTCGACGCCGATGCCGCCGGTGAGCTCGAGGACCTTGGCCACCGGGTCGTCGACCTTCTCGTAGTCGATACCGATGGCGCCCATCTTGACGGCCTGCTCGAGCCGCGGACCGCGACCGATCATGGCCACGAACCGGGCGCCCGAGGCCTTGGAGTACTGGAACGAGAAGTTGCCCACCGCGCCCGGGCCGGTGATCAGCACGGCGTCGCCGGTCTTGACCGCGCCGCGCTGCACGCCGTGCAGGGCGACGCCGGCCGAGTCGAGCATGGCGCCCTGATGGTAGGACAGCCCGTCGGGCAACGGGGTCACAGACTTGACCGACGACACGATGTACTGGGCATAGGCGCCCTGTGAGGTGAAGCCGTAGTGACGATGGCCCGAGGCGTTGTCGCCGTAGTTCAGGCAGACCGTGTAGTGGCCGGTCATGCAGTTGAGGCAGATGCCGCAGCCTTTGTGGGCCTCGCCGGCCACGCGCGTGCCGACGGCGTACTTGGCGGCGACTTTCTTGGAGGCCTTGAGATCGTCGGAGAGCTCGACGACCTCGCCGGCCCACTCGTGGCCGATGATGCACGGGTAGGCGGGTGGCCACATGCCCGGGAACTTGCCGGCCACGATCTTGGGGTCGGTCCCGCAGATGGCGATGGCACGCACGCGGCAGAGCACCTCGTCGCCGGTCGGCTGGGGAACCGGCACCTCTTGCAACTCGAACTCGTTCGGCCCTTTGAGGACCACGGCCTTCATGGTGGCAGGTATGTCGCCCATTGCTCCGCCCCTTTCAGATGTGTCGTGAGATCACGGATTGACTGCTTGTCTTGAGTGACTGGTTGATAGACGTGGCGTAGCGCCGCGCCTGCTCGGCCGCCGCCCGGTCGTCGGGCAGCGGCAGGACCTCCGCCGAGAGCCAGCCGTCGTAGCCGATGTCGGCAAGCGCCGCGACGACCTGGTCGAAGTCGACGTGACCCATGCCGGCCGCGCGGCGGTTGCTGTCGACCAGGTGGAAGTGCCCGAGGCGCGCCCCGGTGGCACGGATCGCGTCGCCGATGGCGACCTCTTCGATGTTCATGTGGAAGACGTCGAGGAGCACCGCCACGTTGGCGGCGCCGACGCGTTCGACAGCGGCCACGGTCTGCGCCGCCGTGTTCAAGAGCGCCGTCTCGTAGCGGTTGATGGCCTCGACGACGAGGCCGGCGCCGACGGCGGCCGCGTGGTCGGCGCACTCGCGCATGCTGGCCACGAAGCGCGCGACGGCGCCGTCGAGGTCGCCGTCGGGCGGCCTGGTGCCGCGCGCGAGACCCACGATCACCGGGGCGCCGAAGGGCGCGCCGTAGTCGATCAGCTCGTTCACGCGCGCGACGGCGCGGGCGCGCCCCCCCTCGTCTGAGTCGGACAGCGACAGCCCATCCTCCAGAAAGACGCGGCCGCTGGCGAGCGCCGCCAGCTCAAGGCAACCGGCGCGCAGCAGCGACTCGAGCTCGCGGCGATCGAGCTCGTCGGGGCTGCGCATGCTGATCTCGATGCCCTCGAAGCCGAGCTCACGCGAGACCGCGACGCACTCGCGGACGTGTCCGGCGTAGAGCATAGGGCCGAAGCCGGTGGGCCCAGCCGAGGTGGCCACGCAGGCCTTCCAGCTCACGGCCGGCCGCCCGATCCGCCGGCCGGCACCGTCGGCCGGCTGGTCTCGGCGCCGGCCACATGGCCGAGCCTGTGCGACAGCTCCACGCCGGCGGCGACGATGGCCTCGATGAGCAGTGGCAGGCGCTCGGGGCTGAAACGCTGCTCGATGCCCGAGAGACTCACGGCGGCCACCACGTGACCGGTGTGGTCGCGTACAGGGGCGCCCACCGCACAGGCGTGCAGCGTGACGTCCTCGCGGCTCACGGCATAGCCCCGCTCGCGGATCTCGCGGCGGTCGTGTTCGAGCGCCGCTCGCGAGACCAGGGAGTGCTCGGTCATCGCCTGGATGTGTCGCGTCACGATCTCTTCCCAGCGCTGCGCCGGACAGTGCGCGAGCAGCACCCTGGGAGCCGCGCCGCAGTTGAAGTGCTGACGCTTGCCCACCTCGAGAAACAGGACGCGTAACTCATTGCGCGAATCGAAGCGCCTGATGCACAAGGCCTCGTCGCCGTCGGGAACGACCACGTAGGCCGTCTCGCCGGCCTCCTCGGCCAGGGCCTCGAGCAGCGAGTCCGAGCGTGTCGCCAGCTCCATCGTCTTGGAGACGATGCTCCCCAGCCTGAACACGCGCAGGCCGAGTCGGTAGCGCCGACTGGCCGGGTCGAACTCGATCATCTCCTCGTGGCGCAGCGCCCCGAGCAGGCGGTGCGTCGTGCTCTTGGTGAGGCCGATGCCGGAGCTGATCTCCGTGAAGGAGAGCTCCGGCCGCTCGAGCGAGAACTGGTCGAGGATGGCCACGGCGCGCGAGACGCTGCGCACCGGCGACACCTCGCCGCCCAGCGGCTGCGCTTGCTGGGCTTCGAGGTCGTCGACGCTGTCGAGGTTGTCGACCGGGCGTGTCACCGCGTGCTTTCGACCCTCTCTCGCCGCTTCCGCGCCGGTCAGTGCTGGCCCAGGATGGGCAGTGCCGTGATCGGCTTCCAGCCGGGGCTGCCGGGCTCGCGCAGGAAGGGCTCCATGTCGGCCGCCGTACGGAACGTCGTCTCTTCGACGGGAGGCACGGTGCCGGCCGGGAAGACCTTGAGGATGTCGTCGATCACCATGGTCAGGTACTTGCAGATGGCGGCCACAGGGCGCTTGGCCTTCTCGGGGTCACCCAGGGTCGGCTTGCCGACGACGCCCTCGGGCGTGCCGAAGAACTCGATCGCGAAATGCCCCTCGCCCTCGGACCAGCGCTGCGGGCGATTGATGCCGTCGACCGAGTTGTTGAAGTGGCCGGCCGGCAGGTACTGCTTGGTCTCGGTGTCGACCGTGTAGTTCATGTCGACCATCTCGGGGAAGAACAGCAGGCCGATCGACGTCTCGGCCTCGTCGGCGTGGATGAACTGCGTGTCCCACTCGCCGCCCATGTCCTTGGTACGGAAGAAGTCCTTGACCGAGCGGTGCCAGTCGATGACGCGATACACGCCGGGGAGCTGGTAGCGCTTGAGGAACTTGTGCAGGGCCGACTCGAGCATCCACAGGTGACCGTGGTTGTTGACGATGATCTGCTTGCGAAAGCCGTCGTTCCACAGGCCGAGCATGACGTCGATGAGCGTCTCCTCGACGACCTCTTCGCGCAACATGACGGTGCCCGGCATGCCCAGGTGGTGATAGGGATGACCGCCGTACATCAGCGGCGGGATGGCGAGACTCACCGGCGCGCCACGCTTCTCGGTGTAGCGGTGCACCGCCTCGCAGATCTGGCTCACGAACAGCGTGTCCATGGCGGTGACCGTATGGCGGCCGTGGTTTTCGGTGCAGCCCACCGGAATGAGCACCACGTCGTTCTTGCGGCGGTTCTCCTCGACGTGCGCCCGGATGGTCGTCTGGATGTAGCTGCCGGGCTTGGCCCACTCGCAGGGCGAAGGGACGCCGTAGTCGGCGAGGATGGCTTCGATCTGCGCTGCGTCGGCCTCCCACAGCTCCTTGAACATGCGACCGACCGCGGTGTCTTCGAAGAACAGGTCAGGACGATTCGTAGACAGGATTGCCATTGCTTCCTCCTTAGCGCTTTACTTTCGTGGCGGCCGTCGCGCCGGAGACCAGTGCGGTCGCCGCGGCTGCGATGTGGCCTGAAGTCAAGCCGTACTTCTCGAGCAGCGCGTCGTTCGACGCCGACTCGCTGTAGACGTCGGCGATGCCGACGCGCTTCATGGGCGTGGGGCGGTGCTCGCCGAGCGTCTCGGCCACGGCGCCACCCAGGCCGCCGATGATGGTGTGCTCCTCGGCGGTAACGACCCGCCCGGTCTTCTCGGCCGCGGCGACGATCGACTCGACGTCGAGCGGCTTGAGCGTCGGCACGTGCAGAATGTGGACGCTGATGCCCTCGGCCTGGAGCGCCTCAGCCGCCTCGACCGCGCGCCCCAGCATGATGCCGGTCGTCATGACGGTGACGTCGCTGCCCTCGCGCACGACCACCGCGGGGCCGATCTTGAACTCGTAGCTATCGTCGAAGACGACCGGACAGGGGTCGCGAGTGAGACGCAGGTAGACGGGACCGCCGTACTCGGCGACGGCGAACACCGCCTTGGCGGCCTCAACGCCGTCGCCCGGCGCCACGACGGTCATGTTGGGCATGGCTCGCATGATCGCCGCGTCCTGGACGGCCTGGTGGCTCTTGCCGTTCTTGCCCACGAGCAGGCTGCCGTAGGCGCCGACGACGACCACGGGCAGGCGTGGCTGGGCGATCGAGATCCTGATCTGGTCGAGCGCTCGCTTGGCGGCAAAGCAGGCGAAGGTGCTGGTGAACGGGACGAAACCCATGGTGGCAAGACCGGCCGCCACGCCCATCATGTTCTGCTCGGTGACTCCCATCTGAAAGAAGCGGTCGGGGTAGGCTGCGGCGAACAGGCTCACCTTGGTGGACGACGCCAGGTCGGCGTCGAGGACGACGACCCGCTCGTTCCGCGCGCCCAGATCGACAAGGGCCTCGCCGAAGGCGTCGCGCTGGGCCACGAGCTCAGGCATCGAAAACCGCCTCCAGGGCGCAGAGCTCGGCGAGCGCCTGTCCTTCCTGTTCGTCGGAGACCAGGGCCGCGTGCCACAGATGCGTGTTCTCCATGAACGAGACGCCCTTGCCCTTGATCGTCTGGGCGACGATCACGCTCGGACGCCCCTTCACGGCCTTCGCCGCCTCGCAGGCGGCCACGATCGCCGCGATGTCGTGGCCGTCGCACTCGATCACGTTCCAGCCGAAGGCCCTCCACTTGTCGGGGATGGGCTCGACCGGCATGATCGCGGCCGTGTCGCCCATGAGCTGGACGTGGTTGTCGTCGACGATCGCCACGAGCGAGTCGAGGCCGAACTTGGCGCCCGTCAGGGCGGCCTCCCACACCTGGCCCTCCTCCAGCTCGCCGTCGCCCAGGAGCACGTAGACGCGCACCTCGTCGCGTTTGTCGAGCCGCGCGCCGAGCGCCATGCCGACGCCCGCCGAGAGCCCCTGACCAAGCGAGCCGGAGGCCATGTCGACGCCGGGCGTGCGAATGTCGGGATGGCCCTGCAGGATCGAATCGATCTCGTCGAAGGTGGCAAGCGTGTCGGCCGAGAAGTAGCCGCGCTCCATGAGGGCGACGTAGTAGATCACGGCCGCGTGACCTTTGGAGAGGATGAACCTGTCGCGGTCCTGCCAATCGGGGTTCGCCGGGTCGAGGCGCATGACTTTGAAGTACAGGGCGGTCAGGATCTCGGCGATGCTCAGGCAGCCGCCGGGGTGTCCCGCCTGGGCGCGACAGAGCGTCTCAATGGTGCCGCGCCTCAACTTGTACGCCAGCGGGGCGAGGTTCTCGCGGTCGCCTGTGCCTGCCATACGACTCCTCCATCACCGCACCCGACGACATCCGATCTCGTGCGGGATCCTCCTGGCGGAACTCTGCTCCGAAGAATGGAACTCTGCGCATCATAGCCGTTCTGCGCCGTCATGCAAGCGTGGGTCGTCGGGGGCCGCTCCGGGCGGGGTGA
>PKYM01000115.1 GCA_003132645.1 Actinomycetota bacterium
TGCCGAGGATCGTGAGGTCGGGCGTGACGCCGTAACGCTCCTGCGCGCCGCCGCGGGCGACTCGGAAGCCGGTGATGACCTCGTCGAACACGAGCAGCGCGCCCGAGGCGTCGCAGAGCTCGCGCAGCCCGGCGAGGAACCCGTCCGCCGGCGGGATGACGCCCATGTTCCCCGCGACCGGCTCCACGACGACCGCTGCGAGCCCCTCGCCGTAGCGCAGCACTGCCTCGGCCGCCGCGCTGAGGTCGTTGTACGGGCAGACGATCGTGTCCGCGGTGACCGCGGTCGGCACGCCCGGCGTGGACGGGATGCCGAGGGTCGCCAGGCCCGAGCCGGCACTTGCGAGCAGCGCGTCGACGTGCCCGTGGTAGCAGCCGGCGAACTTGAGGACGCGGTCGCGCTTGACGAACGCGCGTGCGAGCCGCAGGACGCTCATCGCGGCCTCCGTGCCCGAGGAGACGAGGCGCACCTTCTCGACGGAGGGCACGGCGTCGACGATCTCCGCCGCCAGCTCGACCTCCGCCTCGGTCGGCGCGCCGAAGCTCGTGCCGCGAAGCGCCGCCTCGCGCACGGCCTCGACCGTCTCGGGATCGGCGTGCCCGAACAGCAGCGGCCCCCACGAGAGCACCCAGTCGAGGTAGCGGTTGCCGTTCACGTCCTCGAGGTAGGCGCCCTCGCCGCGCGCGACGAAGAACGGCTCGTCGAGGCCGACCGCGCGCATTGCGCGCACGGGCGAGTTGACGCCGCCGGGAATCAGCTCGAGCGCGCGGCGATAGAGCTCCGACCGCGTATTCATCGCACGCCGGTGCCAGGCACCAGGGTCTCGGCCCTTGTTCCCACCTCGCCAACCTCGGGTGCCTGGCACCGGAGAACCAGACGCACGCCGGTGCCAGGCACCAGGGTCTCGGCCCTTGTTTCCACCTCGCCGACCTCGGGTGCCTGGCACCGGAGAACTAGAGCCAACCTGCGAGGTCCTTCGTCCAGTAGCTGATGATCAGGTCGGCGCCGGCCCGCTTGATCGACAGCAGGGCCTCCATCACGCAGGCGCGCTCGTCGAGCCAGCCCTTGGCGGCGGCGGCTTTGATCATCGCGTACTCGCCGCTGACGTTGTAGGCGGCGAGCGGGAACTTGGTCTCCTGCTTGACCATCTTGACGACGTCGAGATAGGCCAGCGCCGGCTTGACCATGACGATGTCGGCGCCCTCTTCGATGTCGAGCAGGGCCTCGCGCACGGCCTCTTCGCCGTTGGCCGGATCCATCTGATAGGACTTGCGGTCGCCGAACATCGGCGGCGATTCGGCGGCGTCACGGAAGGGGCCGTAGAAGGCCGAGGCGAACTTGGCCGAATAGGCCATGATCACCGAGTCGCTGAAGCCGTCGTCGTCGAGCGCGGCCCGGATGGCGGCCACGCGGCCGTCCATCATGTCTGAGGGCGCCACGATGTCGGCTCCGGCCTCGGCGTGGCTCACCGCCATCTTGGCGAGCAGTTCGAGCGTCATGTCGTTGACGATCTCGCCGTCCTGCACGACCCCACAGTGACCGTGGTCCATGTACTCGCACAGGCAGACGTCGGTGATCACGACCAGATCGGGCGCCTCGTCTTTGATGGCGCGCACGGCGAGCTGCACGACGCCCTCGGCGTCGTAGGCGCTGCTCGCCGCCGAGTCCTTGTGCGAGGGGATGCCGAACAGGAGCACCGCCGGTATGCCGAGGCGCTGGATCTCGCGCACCTCGGGCAGCAGGTTGCCGATCGAAAGCTGCTCGCAGCCGGGCATTGAGGCGATGGGCCGCTTGACGTTCTCACCGTGCGAGACGAACAGCGGGTAGATGAGGTCGTCGGGCGAGAGGGCCGTCTCGCGCATCATGCGCCGCAGCGTGGGCGTGCGCCGCATGCGCCGCATGCGATAGGTGGGAAAGTACATGTGATCCGGTCCTTCCATGAGGCGAGGCGTGGTCTAGGCGTCAACGGAATCTACCCCCCCGTCCGCCGCTCTGACAAGGCCGCCTGGACGCGCCGTCGGTCGACGGCGCTTTAGCGGCCCTCCGCGACGCCCCGCGCGCCTCACTCCGGGACGATCAGCTCGAGCGCCTTCTTGACGACCGCTTCGACCGACTCATGGTCGCGCAGGCCGCAGGTGAGGATGGGGATCCCGTCGGCGAGATTCATCGCCTTGGCCACGGCGGCCGGATCGAGCGAATCCTCTTCCATCGAGACATAGGTGGCCACGACGATCGGCATCGTGCCCAGCTTGCGCACGAAGTTCAGGTCGCGCACCGACGACTTGAGACTGTCGAGCGAGTTGGCGTTGGCCAGCACGATGAAGGCCGAGCTCTGCTCGGCGAAGCGCCGCCAGATCTCTTCGGGCGCGCTGACCGTGGCGGTGTAGACCAAGGCGTCGTCGGCGTGGGCCGTCCGCACGTCTTCATCGGGGTCGACTTCGACGCCGTTGGGCGTATAGCTCGCGGCCACCATCGGGACCTCGATCTCGCGTTCGTCGAGCAGCTCGACGCGCAGGTGTTCGG
>PKYM01000048.1 GCA_003132645.1 Actinomycetota bacterium
CCGGACTGCGTTCAGGGAGGTCCGGCGCGTCTGCCGGCGCGCCCGGCGCGCGTGCTGACGCGCCCGCCGGATCGCGGCGCGCAGCGGACGGCGCCGCGCGACCCTTCTGGGTCGCGCGGCGTGATGGTGCGGATGGGCCTGATGCCATAACTTCTTGAGTTCGCGCCGCGGCGAGGCTTTCCCTGCCCCGCCGCGGCGCGCATCGCTAGCGCTTCAGGTTGTAGAAGGCGCNNCGAGCATCTCCTCGATGCGCAGGAGCTGGTTGTACTTGGCGACGCGATCGGTGCGCGACGGCGCCCCGGTCTTGATCTGGCCCGCGTTGGTGGCCACCGCGACGTCGGCGATGGAGACGTCCTCGGTCTCGCCGGAGCGGTGCGAGACGACCGCCGTCCAGCCGGCGCGCTGAGTCATCTCGATGGCGTCGAGCGTCTCGGAGAGCGTGCCGATCTGGTTCAGCTTGATCAGCACGGAGTTAGCGCAACCGAGCTCGATACCGCGCGCGATGCGCTCAGTGTTAGTGACGAAGATGTCGTCGCCGACGATCTGGATGCGGTCGCCGAGCGTGTCGGTCATGAGCTTGAAGCCGTCCCAGTCGTCTTCGGCCATGCCGTCTTCGATCGAGATGATCGGGTACTTGTCGACCAGAGCCTGGTAGAACTCGACCATGCCGGCCGAGTCGAGCGTGCGACCCTCGCCGGCGAGCACGTACTTGCCGTCCTGGTAGAAGCTGCTGGCGGCGGGGTCGAGGGCGATGAAGACGTCCTTGCCGGGCTCGAAACCGGCCTTCTCGATGGCCGCGACGATGACCTCGATGGCCTCCTCGTTGGAGCTCAGGTTGGGGGCGAAGCCGCCCTCGTCGCCGACCGCGGTCGACAGGCCGCGGCCGCGGAGCACGGAAGCCAGGCTGTGGAACACCTCGGCGCCCATGCGCAAGGCCTCCTCGAAGCTCTCGGCGCCCGCCGGCATGGCCATGAACTCCTGCAGGTCGACGTTGTTGTCGGCGTGCTGGCCGCCGTTCATGATGTTCATCATCGGCACCGGCAGGACGTGCGCGTTGCAGCCGCCGACGTACTGGTAGAGCGGCAGCCCCATCGCGGCGGCGGCGGCGTGAGCTACGGCCAGCGAGGCGCCGAGGATGGCGTTGGCGCCGAGCTTGGCCTTGTTCGGCGTGCCGTCGAGGGCGATCAGGGTCTGATCGACGATGCGCTGGTCGGTGGCGTCGAGGCCGAGCAGTTCCTCGGCGATCTCGTTGTTGACGTTGTCGACGGCCTGGCGCACCGACTTGCCGCCGTACTCGTCGCCCCCGTCGCGCAACTCGACCGCCTCGAACTCGCCGGTCGAGGCGCCCGAGGGCACCGCGGCCCGGCCGGCGGCACCGGACTCGAGCTCGACCTCGACCTCGACCGTGGGGTTGCCGCGGGAATCTAGGATCTGTCGGCCAACGACGTCGACGATGATGGTCATAGTGTGTCCTCCTGGTCATCACGGTAAAGACCGCCTTCGCCCGATTTGGCGCGACGGTAGTAGTCGTCCTGGGTGGCGAGATCGAGCGACGCCCACTCCCGACCCTCACGGGTGGCGAGGGTGGCGGCGCTGTCGACCCGGCGGATGAACCGGTCGCAGGCCTCGCGCAAGGCGATCTCGGGATCGACGGCGAGCTTGCGAGCCACGTTCACGGTGGCAAACAGCAGATCGCCGAACTCGTGGCGTAGCCGGTGCTCGAGATCGGCCAGCCCGGCGTGGCCGTCTTCGGCGCCGCCTACCGACAGGGGGCCTTCGAGCAGAGCGGCCAGCTCGCCGTGCTCCTCGGCGATCTTGGGAAACGCCTCGAGCACGTGCTCCCAGTCGAACCCGACCGCGGCGGCGCGCTGCTGGACCTTACGCGCCAGCAGAAGCGCCGGCAAGGTGGAGGGGATGTTGTGGAACACGCCCTCGCGGCCCTCGGCGTCGCGCTTGGCGCGCTCCCACACGCCACGCACCTCGCCCGCCGTCTCGGCGGAGTCGTCGCCGAAGATGTGGGTGTGGCGGCGGATGAGCTTCTCTTCGATCTCGGCGGCGACGCTGCCGAGATCGCCGGCCTGTTCTTCTTCGAGCAGCCGCGAGAGGAAGTAGACCTGAAAGAGCACGTCGCCGAGCTCGTCGTGCTCGTCGTCCAGGCGCTCCTGCATGATGACCTCGGCGAGCTCGTACACCTCTTCGATCGTGTAGGAGATAATGTCCATGGCCCGCTGTTCGCGGTCCCACGGGCACTGCTCGCGCAAGACGGCGGTGATGTGGCGCAGGGAGATAAGCTCCTGACCGATGAGGCAGTCGTCGAAGGCCGTCCCCTCGGGTACGGTCTCCACTGGCAGAGAACGCGCGCTGGCCCGCGCCCGCACGGCCCGCGCCAGCGCCGGTCCGCGCCCGCCGGCGATGCACAAGCTGACCGGTCCCGCCGTGCCCCGTTCACACACCGCCGGCACGTCGTCGGGGCCGACCTCGCCGGCGACCGGCAAGCCGTGCGCTTCGACGATGAGCTCGGTCAGAGTGGAGGGCACGTCGTGGGGGATGAACAGGGCGCCGCCGCCGGCCAGCGCCCGCAGCGAAGCCGCGGGCGCCAGGTCGGCAACAGCGCCGATGTACAGCAGCCGGATACTCATGTCCGGGGCCGGGTCGACGCGTCGCGTCGCGTCGGTCTTACTTGGTCGACGACGGCGACGGCGATGCGCTCGGGGCGGCGGTCAGCTGATCGGGGTTGAACCCCGCCGCGTACTTGATGTCGGCCGCGGTCTTTTCTTTGGCCAGCCAGGCCTGCCAGGTCTTCGTCTGCTGCTGCGAAGTCAGCGTGCTCTTGATCTTCGCCTTGGCGCTGGCGTAGGTGGACTTCTTCGCGGGAGTGATCGCCGTGACCTCGAGGACGTGCCAGCCGTACTGGCTCTTGACCGGCGCCGAGATCGTGTTGATCTTGAGCGAGAAGGCGGCGTCGTTGAACGGCTTGACCATCTGTCCGGTCTTGATCGGGCCGAGACTGCCGCCGCTGCTCTTGGTGCCGGTGTCGATCGAGTACTTCTTGGCGACCTTCGCCCAGTTGGCGGTGGTGTCGTTGGCGGCGAGCAGCGCCCGCACCTTGACCGCCTCGGCCTGGGTCTTGACCAGGACGTGGCGCACCGTGCGCGTGGCGGCCTGGTCGAACTGTGCCTTGTTTGCCTTGTAGTAGGCCTGCATCTGCGCCTCGGTGGGCGTGGACTTGCCGATCACCTGCTGGTAGAGCTTCTGGCCGATCAGCGAGTTCTTGACGTAGGTCTTGAGCTGCGCTTGATCCATGCCGGCCTTCTGGGCGGCGGCATACATCTTCTGCGTGCCGCCGTACTGGGCGGCGATCTGCTGAAGCTGGGTCTGGACGTCCTTGTCTGAGACGGTGATCTTCTGCTTGTCGGCCCCGTTCAACACGAGCTGCTGCTCGATGAGATAGTTGACGATCTCGGCCGCGTAGCGGTTATAAGCGGTAGTCCCGACGCTCGGGAAAGCAGCCTGCCCTGTCTGCTGGGCGCTTGCTTTAGCCTGGTTGATGTACTGATCGAACTGCGCCTGGGTGACCGGCACGCCGCCGACAGTGGCGATGGCGCCCTGCGGAACCTTGCCACCGCAACCGGCGGCAACGAGGAGTGCCAGGCCCAGGGCAAGCGCGAGCGCTACCAGGGCGAGCTTCTTCATGGACGGCCTCTTTCGGGAGTTGGCAGATCAGAGCATGCGAGTTTGAAGTATAGCATCGAGTGCCGACTCTACCCAAGGCAGGAGATGCGAAGTTTCGTTACGCTTGTGGGCGGTCAGCGTGGTCTTCTGTTTGAAGTAGGTGTACTGCTCGCCGGCGGCGCGCACGGCCGCGGCCCACTCGTCGTCCAGCCGCAGGCCTTCGACCTGCAGGCGGCCGCCACGATAGACGACGGCGGCGGCGCCCAGCGTCGCCGCCTTCAACCGTATCGACTGCAGCGCCAGCAGGCTCTCGACCGGCTCCGGCGGCACGCCGAAGCGGTCGGTGAGCTCGGCCCTCACCTCGGCGAGGGCCCGGGGGTCGGTCGCCCGGGCGATGCGCCGGTGGGCGTCGATCTTGGTGGCCTCGTAGGCGATGTACTCGGGCGGGATATAGGCCGTCACCGGGATCTCGAGGCGCACCGGCGGCTGCGTCGCGGGCGGCTCGCCGCGCTGCTCGGCCACGGCCTCCTCGAGGAGCTGGGCGTACATCTCGAAGCCGACGGCCGCCACCTGGCCCGACTGCTCGTCCCCGAGCAGGTTGCCGGCCCCGCGGATCTCCAGGTCGCGCATGGCGATCTTGAAGCCCGAACCCAGCTCCGTGTAGTCCGACAGCGTCCGCAGGCGAGCGGCGGCATCGCCGGTCAGGTAGTCCTCACTCGGGTAGAGCAGGTAGGCGTAGGCGTAGACGTCACTGCGCCCGATGCGGCCGCGGATCTGGTAGAGCTGGGCGAGTCCCAGCAGGTCGGCGCGCTCGACGATCAGGGTGTTGGCGGTCGGCACGTCGATGCCGCTCTCGATGATCGAGGTCGAGACCAGCACGTCGGCCTCGCCGGCCAGGAAGGAGAGCATCACCTTCTCGAGGGCGCGCTCGTGCATCTGGCCGTGAGCGACGGCGATGCGCGCCCCGGGCGCCAGGTCGCGCACGTGCTCGGCGGCCTGATCGATGGTCTCGACGCGGTTGTGCAGGTAGAAGACCTGGCCCTCGCGGGCGATCTCCTTCTCGATCGCCACGCGCACCAGCTCGTCGCGGTACTCGCCGATATAGGTGCGCACCTCGTGGCGGCCCCGCGGCGGCGTCTCGATCACGGAGATGTCGCGAATGCCGGTGAGACTCATCTGCAGCGTGCGCGGTATGGGCGTGGCCGACAGGCTGACGACGTCGACCTGCAGCTTGAGCTGGCGCAGCAGCTCCTTCTGGCGCACACCGAAGCGCTGCTCCTCGTCGACGATGACCAGGCCGAGGTCGCGCGGCACGACGTCGCGGGAGAGCAGCCGGTGGGTGCCGATCAGCACGTCGACCCTGCCTTCGCGGAATTCGGCCAGAACTCGTCGCTGCTCGGCCGCCGTGCGAAAGCGCGAGACCATCTGCACGTTGACCGGAAGCTCCTTGAAGCGCTCGGCAAAGGTCAGGTAGTGCTGCTCGGCGAGGATGGTCGTGGGCACCAGCATGAGCGTCTGCTTGCCGCCCTCGGCCGCCTTGAAGGCCGCCCGCAGGGCCACCTCGGTCTTGCCGTACCCGACGTCGCCGCAGATCAGGCGGTCCATGGGGTGGGGCGCTTCCATGTCGTTTTTGACATCGTCGATGGCTTCAGCCTGGTCGTCGGTCTCCTCGAAGCCGAAGCCCTCCTCGAGGCGGCGCGTGAGCTCGCCGTCGGGGCTGAAGGCGAAGCCGGGCACGGCCTGGCGGGCGGCGTAGAGGGTGAGCAGCTCGCCGGCCATCTCGGCGACCGCCTTGCGGGCCCGCGTCTTGACGGCCGACCAGGCGGCGCCGCCCAGCCGGTTCAGCGGCGGCGCCGCGCCACTCGCGCCGATGTAGCGCGTCACCTTGCCGATCTGATCGTGCGGCACGAACAGCTTGTCTTGCTCCTTGAAGGCCAGGAAGAGGTAGTCGCGAGTGACCCCGGCCACTGTGCGTGTCTCGATGCCCGAGAACTGGGCGATGCCGTGGTCTTCGTGGACGACGTAATCGCCCGCCCGCAGGTCGAAGAACGAGGTCAGCCGCGAGCCGGCGAAGCGCGGCCCGGCGGGGGCCGCACGCACCAGGCTGCGCTCGCCGATCACGGCCAGCTTGAGCTCGCTCGAGACGAACCCCTCGCGCAGCGGCGCCGCCACGAAGTAGACGCCTGGCGGCAGGGCACGCCGCGCCTGCGTGCCGGTCGGAGCGGGCGGGCCTGCGCCATCCTCGGCGACCGGACCCGCGCCGTCCTCGCGCAGCGCGACGGCGTCGAGCAGGGTGACCTGGAGGCTCTTCAGGCGATAGCCGGCGCGGCTGGCTTCGCCGGGGTGGCGAAACACGACGAAGACGCGATAGCCGTCGTCTGACAGGCGCCGCAGGTCGCGCTGGGCGGCGGTAATGTCGCGCCCGGCCGGCTGCGGCCGGGCGGCGTGGAACTGCAGCTTTTGCTCGCGCTGCACGAGGTCGAGCGCCACGGCGTCGGACAGCACGCGGCGCACCTCGAGCAGCGGCAGGTAGAAGCGCTCGCGCAGCTCGCCGGGCAGGGCGGTGGTGAGCTCTGAGTCGAAGCCGGCCAGCGAGCGCACGACGTCGTCGGGACCGACCGAGGCGATGCGCAGAGCACGCTCCTGGCAGACGGTCGCGAGGTCGACGAAGCGATCCGAGAGGCGCGCCAAGGCGCGCGTCTCGGCGCGCCGGTAGGCCTCGTCAGGGGTCTCCTCGCGGCCGCTGAGCTCCCAGGAGCCAAGCTCCTGAGAGACGGCGCCCTGGACCTCGTCGTCGGTCGGATCGACCTCGGTCGACGTCGTGACCAGGCAGCGTTCGATCTCGCCCACGGCGCGTTGCGAGAACACCGAGAAGCGGCGCAGCGACTCGATCGTGTCGCCCCAGAACTCGGCTCGCACCGGCGCGCCGGTCGACGGATAGACGTCGACGATGCCGCCGCGCACCGCAAACTCGCCGCGCTCGCGCACCTGCTCGGCGCGCTCGTAGCCCAGGCTGGCGAGGCTGGCGAGGACGGAGTCGAAGGCCAGCTCGGCGCCCTGGACCAGCGCCAGCGGACGGGGCTGGAGGGCGAGCGGGATGAAGCGCTCGAGCAGGGCGACGGCGTCGGCCACGACGACGCCGCCCGCCTCAAGCGCGGCCAGCGCCCGCTGCCGCTGGCCCAGCACGTGGGCCGCCGGCGCGACGTCGGCGCCGTAGAGCACACCGCGGGCGGGCAGCGTCTCGACCGTCTTTTCGAGGTAGACGGCCAGTTCGTCGGCGAGGCGCACCGCCTGCTCGGCGTCGGGCACGACGACGAGCCAACCGGGCGCCTCGGTGGCGCGTATCAGCGCGGCCAGAACGTAGGGTGCGTAGAAGCTCGGGGCGTACAGCGACGACCCCCGGCGCAGGAGGCCGGCGGCCTTCGCGAAGCGTTCATTCTCTGTCAGGTAGTCGAGAAACACCGTCGCCTCGGTCGGTCGAGCAACACGCCAAAAGCCCCGCCGCCGCAGGCGCCGGGGTCGAGCACCAGCGATTGTACCCGACGACCGCCGAAGCCTGCCGGGTCCTCCCCTACGTCGTTGCGTTGACCTCGTTCATGGCCGTCTCGACGCCCTCGGACACCCAGCGCTCCACCGCGTCGGCCGCGCGCCGCACGAGGTCGTCGACCTCGGCGCGCGGCTCGCTGAAGCGGCCCAGCACGTAGTCGGCCACGACGTCGGGATCGGTGCTCGCCGGCCGGCCCACGCCCACGCGCACGTGGTCGAAGTCGCGGCCGACCAGCTCGAAGATGCTGCGGATGCCGTTGTGCCCGCCGTGGCCTCCGCCCTGGGTGAGCCGCAGGCGTCCGAAGGGCAGATCGATGTGATCGTGCACCACGAGCAGGCCGCTCTGCGGCAGACGCAGGTCGCGCAGCGCGGCGGCCACGGCGCGGCCCGACTCGTTCATGTACGTCGTGGGGATGAACAGACCGACGCCGCGGCCGGCTATCGAGCCGGCCGCGTAGCGTCCGCTGTAGGTGCGTTTGGCGCGCGCGAACCCGTGCCGTCGCGCCAACTCGTTGACGACCAGAAAACCGGCGTTGTGACGCGAGGAGGCGTACTCGGTCCCGGGGTTGCCCAGACCGACGACGAGCAGCTCGACAGGCTGCCCCGGCGACGGAGCGCGACGCGACCGGCCGGCCGTGAGCGCCTACTCCTCGGGCTCGGCCTCGTGCTCGCCGACCACCTCGGGCTCGACCAGAGCGGCTTCGGCCTCTTCGGGCTCCTCTTCGGCGAGACGTGGGGCCAGCACGGAGCAGATGACCTCGTCGAGGTCGTCGAGAATGGTGACCTCGGCGGGCACCGCCAGATCGGAGACGCGGGCCACGTCGCCGACGACGAGCTCCTCGACGTTGAGCGTGAGGTGCTCGGGCATGTCGGTAGGCAGGGCGGACACCAGGACCTCGCGGGTGACGACGTCGAGCACGCCGCCGTCGAGCCTGACGCCGGTCGGCGTGCCCAGGAGGGTCACCGTGACGTTCGACTCGATCAGCTCGGCGAGGTCGATCTCCTGAAAGTCGACGTGAGTCATGAAGTGCTTGACCTTGTCGATCTCGTACTCCTTGACGATGGCGACGTGCGGCTTCGGGTGGCCCTCGATCACGACATCGAGCACCGCGTGCAGGCCGGCCCCGGTGGCGAGCGCGTCGCGCAGGGCGTGCTGTTCGACCGCGATGCTCAGAGCCGGCTTGCCTGAACCGTACAGGACGGCCGGGATCAGGCCGCGACGGCGCAGACGGCGGGCCTCACGGCTGCCGTCGACGTCGCGGGGGGATACCACGAGTTTGACTCGATCCATGCTGGTTTCGTCTCCTGCTAGAAGAGGGCGTTCTCGCCGGCAAACAGCTCGCTGACCGATTCGCCTTCGAACACGCGCTTGATGGTGTCGGCGAGGATACCCGCCACCGACAGGACTTTGACCTTGGAGTCTACACTGGGCACCACCGGCAAGGTGTCGGTGACCACGATCTCCTTGACCGGCGAGGCGGCGATGCGTTCGTGAGCCGGACCCGAGAAGATGCCGTGCGTCGCGGTGACGTAGACCTCGCGCGCGCCGTGTTCGTACAGCGTGTCGATCGCGTTGATCACCGAGCCGGCCGTGTCGATCATGTCGTCGACCACGATCGCGATCTTGCCGTCGACGTCGCCGATGAAGTGCAGCGTCTCGGCCTTGTTGTGCTCGGGACGCATCTTGGTCAGCACCGCAAGATCGCCGTCGATGCGGTTGGCGAAGCGCTTGGCGAGTTTCACCCCGCCTGCGTCGGCCGAGACGGCGACCAGCTTGGCGTCGTCGCCGAAGCCGCGATAGCGGAAGTAATCGGCCAGGATGGGCACGGCCGTCATGTGGTCGACGGGGATCTCGAAGAAGCCCTGCACCTGGCCCTGATGGAGGTCCATCGACAGGACGCGGTCGGCGCCGGCGGCCTCGAGCAGCGTGGCCATGAGGCGGGCGGTGATGGGCTCGCGGGCGGCGCTCTTTTTGTCCTGGCGTGCGTAGGGGAAGTAGGGCAGCACGGCTGTGACGCGATGAGCCGAGGCCAGCTTGGCCGCCTGGATCATGATGAGCAACTCGACGACATGCTCGTTCAACTTGCCATGCGGCGACTGGACGAGGAACACGTCGGCGTCGCGGATGCTTTCTTCGTAGCGTGCGTAGATCTCGCCGTTGGCGAACGTCGTGAGCAGTATCGGGCCCAGCGCGATGCCCAGCTCGTCGGCGATGGCCTCGCCGAGCTGCGGGTTGCTGCGGCCCGCGAACAGCATGAGCCGGCGCTCCGTCGTGCCGACGTGACACGTCTTCATGGCCACGGGGATCCTTCCGCTGCGAAACGTCTCTGCGGCCCTGGATTGTATCAGAGGTCGCGGCCTCGGCGCTTGCGCCGGGTGGTGCTCAGGATTCATCGCCTCGGGGCGGGCGGCGTCGGGCGGCGTAGCCTTCGACTACTTCCTGCCGGGCGCGCGCCACCCCCAGCGCTCCGTCGGGGATATCTTTGGTGATGATGGAGCCGGCGCCGGTGTAGGCGCCGTCGCCGACCGTCACGGGCGCCACGAACACGGTGTCGCTGCCGACCTTGACGTCGTTACCGATGACGGTCGGATGCTTGTGCCGGCCGTCGTAGTTCGCGGTGATCGTGCCGGCGCCGATGTTCGTGTTGTCGCCGATCGTCGTATCGCCCACGTAGCTCAGATGCGGCACCTTGCTGCCCTTGCCCACGCGGCTCGCCTTGATCTCGACGAAGCTGCCCGCCCGGGCGCCCTCGGCGAGCTCGGTGCGCGGCCGCACGTGGGCGAACGGCCCGACGCTGCAGCCCGGTCCGATGTGACACGAGACGAGGTGCGACGAAACGATCGCGGCGCCGTCGTCGACCGTCACGTCGGCCAGAAAGCAGCCGGGCCCGACCGTGCATCGCGCCCCGACGACCGTACCCTGGGTGAGCATCGTCTGCGGCCTGAGAACGGTGTCGCGCCCGACCGCGACGCCCCAGTCGACGTAGGTCGACGAGGGATCGTCGATCGTCACGCCTTCGACCATGAGGGCCTCGAGCAGGCGCCGGCGCATGACGGCGTTGACCGCGGCCAGCTCGACCCGCGAGTTCACGCCGATCGTGGCCTCGAGGTCGTCGGTCACGAAGGCTGCCACCCGCTCGCCGTCGGCGAGCAGGAGGTGGATGAGGTCGGTCAGGTAGAACTCGCCCTGCTCGTTGTCTGCCGTCAGCCTGGGCAGTGCGCCGCGCAGCTTGTCGGCGGCGAACACGTAGAAGCCCACGTTGAGCTCACGTACCGCCGCCTCGGCGGGGGTGGCGTCGCGCATCTCGACGATGCGCGCCACGCCGCCGGCCTCGTCGCGGATCACGCGCCCAAAGACCGGGTCGTCGCGCACCACGCTCGTCACCGTCGCCTGCGCCCGATCGGTCCGATGCCGGACGAGGAGGGAGTGAAGGATCTCGGCGTGCATAAGGGGATGGTCGCCGTTCAGCACCATGACGTCACCGGCGAACCCTTCGAGGACAGTCATGCCGGTGCGCACCGCGTCGCCACTGCCGCGTCGCTCGACCTGTACGGCACGCTCGCAGCCGGCCGGCAGGATCGCCGCTACCGGATCGTCGGCGCCGGGGCCGGTCACCACGACGAGGCGCGCCGGACCCAGCCCGCGCGCCGCGTCTAGGACATACAAGAGCAAGGGCCTGCCACAGACGGGGTGGAGGACCTTCGGCAGGTCGGACTTCATGCGGGTGCCGAGCCCGGCCGCCATGACGACGACGGCCAGCCGCCGGCCGGCGGTGGTGTTTGGAGAGCTGTGCTTGTCGGACGACATGGACAGTCCTATCGTCGCGGGTCGGATCGTGGCTGGGGCGGGAGGATTCGAACCTCCGATCACGGGACCAAAACCCGTTGCCTTGCCACTTGGCCACGCCCCAACGGCGCGGCGTCGCGAAGGCGCCCGCCGCGGTCGGTCAAGTCTATCACTTGACCGGCGGCGATCCCGGGAGCGAGGGAGCCGACGGGCCGTCGCCCGGCCGCAGGTCGGTCACATAGACCGCCGCCGTGGGCGCCAGTGCGGCGCACGCCCGCTGGGCGCGCGCCGCACTGGCGAAGAGTCCAAAGACACTCGAACCGCTGCCGCTCATCGCGGCGGCCAGCGCGCCGGCGCCACGCAGCCGCTGCCCAAGCTCAGCGATCAGCGGATGGCGTGCCACGACGGGCGCCTCGAGGTCGTTCTCGATGAACGCCGCGAGGTCACGCGGCCGGCGCGCCGCGGCCAGGCCGGCGACGAGCCGCTGGGTGCGTCCGACGAAGACTTCGCGCTCGGCCAGAGCCGCCCGCTTTGGCGCCGGCCGCTCAGAGAACCAGCGATAGACGTCGGCGGTCGGCAGGGCGAGGCCAGGCAGGCCGATGACCACGTGCAGGGGCTCAGGCAACTCGATCTCCTTGAGGACGGTGCCGCGGCCCATGGCGAGCTGCGGGCCGGGCCACAGAAAGAACGGTACGTCGGAGCCGACCGCGCCGGCCACCTCGTAGCGCAGGCGCGCGGGCAGGTCGAGGGCGAACAGGCGCTCGACGGCGGTCAGGGCGGCGGCGGCATCGGAGCTGCCGCCGCCCAGGCCCGCCGCCGCCGGCACGCGCTTGGTGATGCTCAACTGCACATCGAACGTACGCTCCAGACGCCGCTCGAGCTCGCGCACCGCTCTGGCGGCGAGGTTGTCCTCGCCGGGCGCCACCGCGCACTCGACCGTGAGGCCGGCGCCGGACGGCGCCGGGCGCGCCGTCACGAGGTCGGCCAGGGTCACGGGCACCATGGCCGTGAAGACCTCGTGGAAGCCGTCGGAGCGCAGCGGCCCCACCAGCAGGCTGAGGTTGACCTTGGCCGGCGCGGCGACCTCGACGACGGCATCCGGAAGGGGTGTCTCGTCGTGGCTTACGGCGTCCGGGCGAGGCGCCTCGTCAGGGCTCAGGGCCTCGGCAGGCAACCGAGCTCCTGTGCGAGCGCGACGAAGGTCGGCGGCGTGAGCTCCTCGGGGCGGGTCGTGTCGGGCAGGCCCAGCGCCCCAAGCGCGGCGCGCACCTCGTCGCGGGTGAGGGCGTCCGCGCCGCGCATCGTGGCCCCCGACAGCGAGTTGACGATCTGTTTGCGTCGCTGGGCGAACGAGGTGCGCACAAGCGTGTCGAGCGCGAAGGCCTCGTCGGCCGGCCAGACGCGACTGCGTGTGAAGGTGACGAACGCCGAGTCCACGCGGGGCGGCGGCGCAAAGACCGTGCGCGGCACGGGCCGCGACGCCTCGAACCCACAGGAGAGCTGGACCAGCACCGAGACGGCCGAGTAGGCCTTGGTGCGCGGCACGGCAAAGAGCCGCTCGGCGAGCTCGCGCTGCAGCATCACCGCCCAGCGCTGCACGCCAGGCAGCACGGAGATCGTGCGCATGAGCAGCGGCACGGCGATGTTGTAAGCGAGATTCGCCACGACCGCGGTCGGCGGCGGGTCGAGGTCGGCCAGCCGGTAGCGCAGCCCGTCGACCATATAGGCGCGCAGGTCGTCGCGACTGTCGGCAAAACGGGTGAGGGCCTGGGCGAAGCGCAGGTCGATCTCGAAGGCATGCACGAAGCTCGCCTGTTCGACCAGACGCCGGGTCAGCGTGCCGCCGGCTGCGCCGACTTCGAGCACGACGTCTGAGGGCTGCACCCGGGCCATGACGAGGATGGCCTCGAGCGTGCCCTGGTCGACGAGGTGGTGCTGGCCGTAGCGCCGCCTGGCCGGCGGGCGGGCATGCGTCGCGCTCACGCCAGGGAGGCCAGACCGGCCGGGGCGGCCGGGGCGCTCAGACCGAACGCCCGGCGGGCGTTGGCGCTCGTGATCGCGGCGACCTCGTCGTCGCTCCAGCCACGCAGCCGCGCGAGGAACTGCGCCGTAAGCCCGACGTTGGCGGGCCGGTTGGGGTGCCCCCGGCGCGGCATGGGCGTGAGAAACGGCGCGTCGGTCTCGACCAGCAGCAGGTCCTCGCGCACCGCCACGGCCGCCTTCTGGAGCCCGTCCGAGTCCTTGTAGGTCAGGTTGCCGGCAAACGAGACGTAGTAGCCGCGTTCGTTGGCGAGCTCGACGTACTCCGGCGTCGAGAAGCAGTGCAGCACGATCCGCAGGCCGCGACCGTGCTCGGTGAGCAGGGCGAACGTCTCGCCGCCGGCCTTGCGGCTGTGCACGCACACCGGCTTGTGGGCCGAGCGCGCCAGCTCGAGCTGCTCGGCGAACGCCTCGCGCTGGACGTCGCGCGGAGCGAGGTCGCGATAGAAGTCGAGCCCACACTCGCCGACGGCAACGACGTGGCGCTGGGTCAGCAGCCGTTCGAGACCGGTGCGCACCACGGCGTCGAAGCCCACGGCGTCGTGGGGATGCACGCCGACCGCCGCGTAGACCTCGTCGTGAGTGGCGGCCAGGTCGGCGGCGATGCGCGACGAACGCAGGTCGATGCCGACCGCGACGACGGCGTCGACCCCCGCCGCGTGCGCCTCGACAAGAGCGTCGTCGGGCGTGCCCTTGAGCATGTCGAGATGACAATGGGTGTCGATCAGTCCGACGACCCCTTCGCTGGGTTCTGTCGCGCCCGGCTCAGACACGCTTTTCGTGGGCCTCGGCTTCGATGCGCGGAAACAGCGGCGGTCCGGTCACGACCGCCGCCGGCACGAGACCATCCCAGCGCGCCTGGGCAAGCAGCAGGTCGGCGGGCTCGCCCGCCTGGCCGAGACGACGCAGGATCTCGACCGCCGTGCCGGGCACCACCGGATACAGCGCCAGGGCGACGACTCGCAGGCCACAGGCCAACCCGTGCAGCACGAAGTCGAGGCGCTCACCGGCGGCTTCGTCTTTGGCGAGCTTCCAGGGTGCCTCTTCTTCGACGTAACGGTTCAGCCGGCGCACGAACTCCCACACCGTCTCGAGCGCGACCGTGATCTCGACCGCGCTCAGATGCTCGCTGGCGGCGGCGACCATGGCCTCGCCCTCGGGGGCGAGGTTCGCGGCGCCGCCCGACCCGTCACCTCCCGCGACGACGGCGGGAATGACACCGGCCCGGTATTTGGCGATCATCGACACGGTGCGGCTGACGAGGTTGCCGAGCTCGTTGGCGAGCTCGTTGTTGTAACGCTGCTCGAAGCCCTCGAGCGAGATCACACCATCGAGGCCGAAGGTCACCTCGCGAAACAGGTAGAAGCGCAGCGCGTCGGCGCCGCGCTCCTCGATCACCGCGAACGGGTCGAGCACGTTGCCGCGCGTCTTGGACATCTTCTCGCCGCCCATGAGCAGGTAGCCGTGGATGAACTCGCTGCGGGGCGCCTCGTAGCCGGCGCTCCACAGCAGGGCCGGCCAGATCACGGCGTGGAACTTGAGGATGTCCTT
>PKYM01000239.1:0-13509 GCA_003132645.1 Actinomycetota bacterium
CGCGAGCACGACACCATCTCGTGGCCGTCGATGTCGACCACCATGTTGTCGCAGGGCTTGATGACCTTCATGCAGGAGATCATGTCGTCGACCTCCCACCAGTCGTCGTTGCCCGGGCAGATGTACATCTCGTGGCNNGCCTCGAACTCCTCGCGGGTCTGGTGGACCCAGTAGTAACCCGCGTTCTCGATGATCTTCTTGACGTCGGCGAGCTCCTGCTCGGTGTTCATCTCGGTGTACATGCCCATGAGGTGGCACTCCCAGCCCCCGCCGGGCTTTTCGACCATGGGGATGAGCACCTTGCCGAGCAGGTCGCCGTTCAGCACGGCGATGTCGACGCCGTAGATGGGCAGCGCGTTCAGGAACTTGCGGTAGCAGACGTTTGAGCCGTGGATGTCGGTTACGTAGAAAAGTTTGATCATCTATCACGCTCCTCGTGCGTAGTGGGGGGCGGGAGTCTCTTCAGGACTCCCGCCCCCCACACGGAACTGTCAGGTCACTCGGGAGGCAGCTCGCCGTAGGTCACGGCGGAGATGTCCATGCCTGACTTCGACTTGTTGTAGGCGCTCCAGGCGTAGTACCAGATGATGCCGGCGACCCAGATACCGACGAACAGAATGATCGAGGAGCCGGTGAACGTCGCGGTCGCCGCGTTGTGGACGATGAAGTAGTAGAGCAGGATGCAGAGGTAGACCATGTCGACCGAGGCGCCCCAGACGATCACGGGCAGGCCGAGGAAGGTCCACTTCTTGTAGGGCGACGAATCCCACACGCCCTTGGCCCTGCGTGAGTAGGGGAACCAGAAGGCGGCGATCGCCGTCGGAATGAACACCGAGGTCACCTGCATGCCGGTGAGCACGATGTTCTGCATCGTGTTCTGCAGCAGCGTGTAGTAGAGGATGAGCAGTGCCTGGCCGAGGACGAGGCAGAGAATGTGGTTCTTGACCGGCGAGGCAAAGCGCGGGTTGATGTCGGTGAACCACTTGGGGCCCATGCGGTCCATGCCCCAGGCGAACAGGATACGCGGGAAGGCCAGGTACGAAAGCGCCAGCCACCAGACGGTGAAGGCCACATACGAGAAGCCCATGATGCCGGCGGCGAGCCTGGTGTACCAGGCCGACGTACCTATGACGTACACGGCGAGGTCGATGAAGTTGCTGCCGTACGGCATGTGGGCCATCGAGGCGATCGGCCCGTTGTTGTCGTTCCAAGCCGACGCGTTCAGGAACTGGAAGCCGACCGTGTGGTACAGGATGATGGCGAACCACATCATGAAGACGAATGGCACCAGGATGGCAAAGGTGTTGGCCCAGATGATCGACTTGTCGGGGCGCTTGACCTCGCCGGCGATGAAGGCGATCGAGTAGGCGTAGGCGAACAGCCACGACATGGCGACCATGGTGCCCAGGGTGGCGCTCCAGTTCGTGTGCGTGGGCATGACCTGGCCGGCGGCCGTGCCGACCTGGTTGATGAAGGCGTGGTAGGTGGGGCCGTGGACGCCGGACGCCGTTGCGGCCGCGTCCCACTTGCTCATGAACTTGGCCCGCGACGTGAAGGTCAGGACGACGCCGATCAGGGCGCAGCCGCCGATGCCGAAGACCATGACGACTTTCTGCGCCCGGGCAAAGATCTTGATACCGAAGACCACGAACAGAAAGCCGATGACGTTGAGGATCGAGGCGATCAAGAACGTGTGCCAGGTGGCGCTGACCAGCCAGTTGGAGGCGCCGGTCCAGCCGAGGTAGTTGAAGGTGATGGTGAGACCGGGATCGACGGCCAGCGGCGCCAGCACGTAGAGCCACATCAGCCAGATGGCGGCGTCGCCGAAGCTCTGGGCGATGCCGTAGACCGGATGGATGATGCGTGAGTTGTACACATACTCGCCGCCGGAGCGCGGCATGGAGCCGCCCAGAATGCCCCAGACGAGCGGGAAGCCGATGCCGGCCAGCACCGCCGAGATGATCGCGGCGATGATGAGGTTGCCACCGAGGAACACCCCGAGACCCAGGCTGATCGTCACCCAGATGCTGGGAGTCAGTCCCTGGTTCATGAAGCCGACCGCAAACGCGTCCATCATGGAGAGGCCGCGCACCAGGCCGCTTGCCTTGCGTGCATAAGCTAGTTCTTCAGACACTATCGCCCCCTTGGATCCCTTCAACGGCCGCCCGGACAGTAAGGAGAGGGCCCGGGTCGGTCGCCCAAAACGCACCTGACTGATCTAGAGTCCGCCGCCCCCTTTCTCCCCGACCGTCTCGGGAATGCGCCACTCGTAGATGTCCTTGAGCTTCCAGGGGACCACGACGGTCCTCGTCCGCGACACTCCCTGAACCTTGCCGATGACTTCGTCGACGAAGCGCAGTAGGTCTTCCGTGTCGCGCGCATAGACCTGCGCGCTCAAGTCGCCGTCGCCGACCGATCCGGCGACGTAGCTGATGTTGTCGAGACTGCAGAGTCGCTCGGCCACAGCCTGGACCATGCCGGGCGCGACCTCGATGATGACGTCGCCCGTGACACGATAGCCGACAGCCTGGGGATTGACTATGGCGGTGATCTTGACGACTCCGGCGCGCACGAGGCGCTCGATGCGATAGCGCACGGCCCGCTCGGAAACGTGGCCGATCCGGCGGGTCATCTCGGCCGACGAGATACGCCCGTCCTCGGCAAGCAGCGCGACGATCTGACGATCGATCGCGTCCAGATTGAATGTCACCCCAGACCCCACATTGTCAACTTGGCCTACTTCAATGCAACCGTAGGAAAATGTCAACCTGCTGGCAAGTCTCGTAGGATTCGAACACTCCGCTGCGACCGTGCGTCGCTTTCTGACAGTCCGGGCCGCCGATGGACCGCGACCGACGAGACCCAAGCGAGCCCACACCCCCTCCCCTCGGCTTGCAGAATATCGCATGTGGCCTCGGGATGGTAGGCGGCGCCCGGCGACTAGACTAGTGCTCCAGGTCGCACCGCAGGCAACGTGAAGCCTCGCATCGCGCCTGCTCGTCGCTGATGTTGCACACGACTTCGACGAAGCTCTTCACACGCTCCTGCGCGGGCACACGCCGGGGCCGCACCCGCGGCAGCTCGGCTTCGTCGAGTTCGGCCGCCGGTGAACGCGGCACACGACGGCGCCGGCCCAGTTCGTCGAGCAGTTCCTGCCGAGGTGAGCGCCCGGTCAGGAAACGCTCGATGGCAAATGCGGCGCGCTGACCGTCGCCGATCGCCTCGACGAGCGTCGCCGGACCCCTTACGACGTCGCCGCCGGCGAACACCTGGGGATTGGCCGTCCGATAGTCGAACGGATCGGCGACGATCGTCCCCCACTCGCTCACCGCGATACCCTCGCCGTCGAGCCAGGACAGGTCGACCGACTGCCCGATCGCCGGGATCAGCGTGTCGCAATCGACCACGAACTCCGAGTTCGCAACGGGGACCGGGCGGCGACGTCCGCTGTCGTCGGGCTCGCCCAGCGCCATCCGCGCGCACTCGAGACCGCGGACATGCCCGTGGTCGTCTTTGAGCACGCGGCGCGGGGCGACGAGGTACTCGAACTTGAGCCCCTCCTCGTCACCCTCGAGGACCTCCCACTCGTACGCGGGCATCTCCGCCTGCGAACGGCGATACACGAGGGTCACGTCGCGGGTTGCCCCGGCCATCTCCTGCAGTCGGAGCGCGGTCCGTGCCGCATCCATGGCGACTGAGCCGCCACCCACTACCGCCACCTTGTGCCCGACCGCCGGATGACCGCCCATGTTCACGTCGCGCAGGAACTCGACTCCCGGCAGCACGCCTTCGGCGTCCTCGCCGTCCACACCGAGCGGCTTCGTCTCGTGTGCGCCGATCGCCAGAAAGACGGCATCGTACCCGTCGTCGGCGAGAGAGCCGATGGTGAAGTCGCGGCCGAGCCTCTGACCCGTCCGCAGCTCGACGCCGACGTCCAGAATGACCTGCACCTCGCGAGCCACCACGTCCTTCGGCATCCTGAAGTCGGGCAGGCCGACCTGGAGCATGCCACCGGCTGCGGGCAGCGCTTCGAAGACGGCAACCGGGAACCCGGAGAGGGCGAGCTGGTAGGCGCACGAGAGCCCACCGGGACCGGCGCCGACGACCGCGACCCTCTTGGTCTGAAGCGGCGCCACCGGCGCCACGACCTCGCCTGAGGGAACGTTGTCGGCCATGAAACGCTTGACCGCGGTCGCCGACACGGCGTCGTCGATCTCGGCCCGCTTGCACATCGCCTCGCAGGGGTGGTTGCAGACGCGTCCGCAGATGCTCGGGAAGGGGTTGCGCTCCATGTGGACGGCGACGGCTTCCTCGAACTGGCCGGAGGCGACGAGCGCGAGGTAGCTCGGCGTGTCGACACCGGCCGGACAGGTGTGCGTGCAAGGCGCTTTGACCAGCTCCTCGCACTGACAGGCCGAACACTTCTTCTCGAGAATGTGTTCCTCGTACTCGTGCCGGAAGTACTTGATCGTGGAGAGCACAGGGTTGGGCGCGGTCTGCCCAAGGCCGCACAGGCTCGTCGTCTTGACCATGTTGGCCAGCCGCTCGAGACGGTCGATGTCCTCCAGTTCGCCCTCGCCCCGCGTGATCTTCTCGAGGATCTCGAGCATGCGCTTGGTCCCCAGGCGGCACGGCACGCACTTGCCGCACGACTCGGTCTGCGTGAAGTTGATGAAGAACCTGGCGAAGTCGACCATGCAGGTCGTCTCGTCGGTGACGATGACGCCGCCCGAGCCCATGATGGCGCCGGCGAGTTTGAGCGAGTCGTAGTCGACCGGCAGGTCGAGGTGCTTCTCGCTCAGACAGCCGCCCGAGGGGCCACCCATCTGCACGGCCTTGAAGTGCCGGTTGCGCGTGATCCCGCCGCCGACGTCGAAGATCAGCTCGCGCAGCGTAACGCCCATGGGCACTTCGACGAGGCCGGTGTTGTTGACCTTGCCCGCCAGCGAGAAGACCTTCGTGCCCTTGCTGCCGTCGGTCCCCATGGATGCGAACCACGCCGCGCCGTTCAGGATGATCGGCGCCACGTTCGCCCAGGTCTCCACGTTGTTGATGTTCGTCGGCTTGCCCCAGAGGCCCGAGACGGCTGGGAAGGGCGGCCGCGGGTGCGGCATGCCGCGCTTGCCCTCGATGCTCGCCATCAGCGCCGTCTCCTCGCCGCACACGAAGGCGCCGGCACCCTCCTTGACCTTGACGTGGAAGCTGAAGCCACTGCCCAGGATGTCGTCGCCCAGCAGGCCGAGCGCTTCGGCCTGGGCGATGGCGATGTGCAGGTGCTTGATCGCCGTCGGATACTCCGCGCGGCAGTAGGCATAGCCCTCGTCGGCGCCCATCGCGTACGCGCCGATGATCATGCCCTCGAGGACGGCGTTGGTGTCGCCTTCGAGCACGCCGCGATCCATGAACGCGCCCGGGTCACCCTCGTCGGCGTTGCAGATCACGTACTTCTTGTCGCCGGGCTGACGCGCCGTGAGCCCCCACTTGACTCCTGTAGAGAAACCGCCACCGCCACGGCCACGCAGCCCGCTGGCGACGACCTCGTCGACCACGTCCTGCGGCGTCATCGCGCCGAGGGCACTGGCCAGCGCCGCGTAGCCGTCTCGCGCGATGAAGGCGTCGATATCGGTCGGGTCGATCGTGCCGCAGTTGCGCAGGACGACCTTCTTCTGCCGGGCGAAGAAGGGGATCTGGTCGAGCCGGGCGACGTGTTCACCGTCGTCGCCCACGTAGGTGAGCCGCTCAACGACATCGCCCCGCATCAGCGTGTGCGTGACGATGTCGGGCACGTCGCCGGGCTCCACCATCTGATAGAAGACCGTCTCCGACTCTCCACCGTTCGAGGTCTTCTCGACGACTACGACCGGTCCGCGTGAGCAGAAGCCATGACAGCCCGTCTTGCGCACCTCGACGTCGGTCAGTCCGTGCTCGCGCACCACGCGCTCCAGCGCCTCGTGGACGGCGGCGCCACCGCCGGCGCGGCAACCCGTGTCGCCGCAGACCTGCACGACGGTCGCCGCCCGCGGCCGGGCGAGGAGCTGCCGCCGATATTCGGCGAGGGCGGCGAGCGACGTGAGGCGATGGGAAGCGACGGTCGCCATCCTATGCCGTCCCTTCCCCGCGCGAGCCGCTCCGGGACTCGTCCAGGATGGGGCCGACACGCGAGCCCTTCATCTTGCCGAAGTACTGCCCGTCCACAGTCATGACCGGCGCGAACGAGCAAGCGCCGAGGCAGGCGACCGTGTCGAGCGTGAAGTCGAGGTCGGGCGTCGTCTCACCCGGCGCGATGGAGAGGTCCTTGCGGACCGCCCGCAACACCTCGTCGCCGCCGCGCACGTGACAGGCCGTCCCTTGGCAGACGCACACCTTGTGACGGCCGCTCGGCACCGTCGAGAACTGGGCGTAGAAGGTGACGACGCCGTAGATACGCGAAGCAGGGATGCCGGTGAGGCGTGCGATCTCCTCGATCACCGGCTCGGGCAGGTACCCGTACCTGCTCTGCACCCGCTGCAGGATCGGTATGAGATCGCTCGCTGGCGGTCGCTTCTGGCCGATGATCTCCGCCAGCGGCGTGAGGTCGATCTGGTCGCCCTCGTCGGCGGGGTCGGCCTCGTGGACCGGCGTCACCGGTCGCCTCGCCACGACTGCGCCCTCCGGCCTTGCGCTGCCACTCTGCCGCTCGGACTCGTCACCATCACGTGTCTCCCACGTCTCCTCTGGCTCTATCAGACGGCTGCACTGAGCAAGTTAAGTGCGGCTCGCCACTCCATAATAGCCGACCTGTCGAGCGTACACCTCCACGAACCGTTCGTGCATCCGGTGCCTCTTCGCCCCCTGGCGACGAGCCGCTCGGCCTTGGGCCACGTTACGAAACGTTCGTTTGCGCCTTGCAGGCCTTGAGCGCGTTCTCCAGCAGGATCACATTGGTCACCGGGCCCACGCCGCCGGGCACCGGCGTGACCTTCGAGGCGACCTCGCAAACGCCGTCGAACTCGAGGCTGCCGACCTGCTTGCCGTCGATGCGGATGGTCGTCACGTCGACGACAACGGCACCGGGCTTGACCATGTCCTTCTTGATCAGGTTCTGCACCGGCGCGGCACAGATCAGCACGTCGGCCTGGCGGCAGGCCGCCGGCACGTCCTTGCTGAAGACGTGCACGACGTGCACCGAGGCGTTGCGGTTGAGGCAGAGCAGGGCGGCCGGCTTGCCGACGATGTTCGAGTGGTTGACGATCGTCACGTCGAGGCCCTGCAGCTCGACGCCCTCGCGGTCGAGGATCTCGATACAGGCCGACGGCGTGGCCGGCGCGAACAGAAAGTCGCCGAGCAGCACGTGGCCGACGTTGGCCGGGTTCACACAGTCCAGGTCCTTGATCGGCGAGATGGCGTTGAAGACGGCGTTCTGGTCGATCTCGCCGGCCATCGGCATGAGGGCCAGGATACCGTGCACCGCCGGGTCGGCGTTGAGCTGGGCGATGAGTTCGAGGACCGCGCCCTGGCTCGTGCCGGCCGGCAGTGTGTGGTTCTGGTAGGCGAAGCCCACCGTGCCGGTGTTCTTCTCGATCTGGCCGCGGTAGAACTGGGCGCCGCCGTCGTCGCCCACGAGGATCGTCGCCACGCCCGGGGTGATGTTGCGCGCGGCGAGCTTTTCGACCTCGGAGACGATCTCGGCGCGCACCTGCTCGGCGATCGCCTTGCCGTCGATGATCTGCGCTGTCATAAAGCCTTCAGTCCTCTCGTTCGTCCCGCCGGCGAGCCGCCGGCGGGCGGCTCACAGTTTCTCGAGCGTGATGGCCATGACCTCGGCGCGCAGCCGGACGGCTTCGTCGAGGAGGACCGCGAGTTCGGTCCGGCAGGCGGCCACATAGGCCTCGTCTTTTATCGACCCCAGGTTGATCAGCACGTTCAGGGCGGCGCCCTGGGCCGCCGACTCGCCAAGGATGGCGCCGATCGCCCCGTCGGTGACGGCGGCCGGATTGCCGAGCTCGGCGGCCGTCTTTGCCAGGCGACAGACGTCGCGGGCCACGCGAGCGATCTCGAGCGGCACGTTGGCGGCCACCTTGAGGGCGGCCTGGATGTGGGCGCCGCGGGCGGCCTGCTGCTCGGCTGAGTCCTTGGGCATGCGGTAGCCCTCGATCACGCCGTTATAGGCCGTGGTGTCGTCCTGCAGAAGCCGCTCGAGCTCGGCCCGACAGGCCTCGGAACGCGCCACGACGTCCTTCAGGGCCGGCCCGACTGCGGCGAACTTCTCCTTGCCGATCGTCAGGTTACAGACCATCGCCACCAGGCCGGCACCCAGCGCGCCGGCGCAGGCCGAGACGCTGCCGCCGCCGGGCGCCGGCTTACCCGACGCAGCGTCGTCCAAGTAGACCCGCAGGGGCTCGTCGCGATAGATGGTGGCCTCGTCGCTCACGCGTACCTCCTGGCTGAAAGCCGACTCTAGAACAGGCCCTTGATGCGGCCCGTCTCGACGTCGATGTCGACGTCGACGGCCGCCGGCCGCTTGGCGAGGCCGGGCATGGTGCGCATCTCGCCGAGCAGCGGGTAGAGATAGCCCGCGCCGGTCGCCGGTCGGATGTCGCGGATCGGCACGCGGAAGCCCCGCGGCCGGCCCTTGAGCGCCGGATCGTGCGACAGCGAGAGGTGCGTCTTGGCCATGCAGAGCGGCAGCTTGTCGAGGCCCTGCTCGGTGAAGAGCTTGATCTTGGCCTCGGCCTCGGGCAGGTAGTCGACACCGTCGGCGCCGTAGATCTTGGTGGCGATCGTCTCGATCTTCTCCTTGATCGAGGCGTCGAGCGAGTACAGGAACTCGAACTTGCCGCCCTTGTCGGCAGCCGCCTTGACGACTGCGGCGGCTTCCTGGCCGCCGTCGCCGCCCAGGGCGTGGACGTTGATCGGCACGGCGTCTTCGGCGCCGGCCGCCACGGCCGCCTTGCGCACGATCTCGATCTCGCCGGGACGGTCGAAGGCGAAGCGGTTGATGGTCACCACGACGGGCAGGCCGAAGAGCTTCATGTTCTCGATCTGCTTGACCAGGTTCTCGCAGCCCTTCTCGAGGGCGGCGTTGTTTTCGGCCTTGAGCAGCTCGGGATCCATCGGCAGGCCGCCGTGCATTTTGAGGGCGCGCATCGTGCAGGTGATGACCACCGCGCTGGGCACAAAGCCGCCGTAACGGCAGATGATGTCCATGAACTTCTCGGCGCCCAGGTCGGCGGCGAAGCCGCTCTCGGTGACGAGGTAATCGGCCAGCTTCATGGCGACCTTGTCGGCGATGATCGAGTTGTTGCCCTGGGCGATGTTGGCGAAGGGCCCCGCGTGAATCAGGGCGGCGTTACCCTCGAGGGTCTGCATGATGTTCGGCTTGATGGCGTCCTTGAGCAGCACCGTCATGGCGCCGCCGGCGCCGATGTCGTCGGCGGTGAGCGGGTTGCCCGACTTGTCGTAGGCGAAGGTGATGCGGCCGAGGCGCTCGCGGAGGTCCTTGAGCGAGGTGGCAAGGCCAAGGATGGCCATGACTTCGGAAGCCACGGTGATGTCGTAGCCGGTCTGGCGCGGGAGACCGTTGAGGCGCCCGCCGAGGCCGTTGACGATCTCGCGCATGGCGCGGTCGTTCAGGTCGACGCAGCGCCGCCAGGAGATCGTCAGCGGGTCGATGTCGAGCTCGTTGCCGTGCATCAGGTGGCTGTCGACCATGGCGGCCAGCAGGTTGTTGGCAGTGCCGACGGCGTGAATGTCGCCAGTGAAATGGAGGTTCAGGTCCTCCATCGGGATGAGTTGCGAGTAACCGCCGCCGGCGGCGCCGCCCTTGATGCCGAAGACCGGCCCGAGGGACGGCTCGCGCAGGGCGAGCATAGTGTTGATGCCGATGGCGTTCATCGACTCGGAGAGGCCCACGGCGGTGACCGTCTTGCCTTCGCCGAGCGGCGTCGGGGTGATCGCGGTGACGTCGATGATCTTGCCGTCGGGCTTGTTTTCGAGGCGCTTGAGCAGGGCCATGTAGTCGATCTTAGCCTTGTAGCGGCCGTACAGCTCGAGCTCCTCTTCGAGGATACCGACCTTCGCCGCGATCTCCGTGATCGGCAGCATGGTCGCTGCCTGGGCGATCTCGATGTCAGACGGGACGGGGGACTTGCGGACAGGCTTTGCGGCAGAACTCAACGCGCCCTCCTCAGTAGAACCACTTTTCCACGCGTTCAATGCTCGAGGGGCGAAACCCCGGCTGGGGCCACCCCTCTTGTGACAGATTCTACAAGGCCCCAAATTGGAGGGTCAAACCAGGCCCCGGGCGGCGGCCCGCGCCTCGTCGTAGAGGTCCTTCGCCGGCCGTCCGGCGCGGGCCGCCGCCCGGCGGCAGTCTTCGTACTCGGGCGAGACGGTGACCAGCCGGTCGCCGAGGTACCCGAGGCGTACACGCACCGCTTCGCCTTCGACCTCGACGGTGGCGCGGCGCTCGTCGAGCAGCAGCCGCCGCACGGGCAGCACGCGCAGGCCGAACGTCGAGGTCTCCCGAAAGGCTATCTCGGCGAGCGCGGCCCGCTGCGCGGGCCGCGCCAGGACGTGCAGCACGATCCCCGGCCGGCTCTTCTTCATGACCGCGGGAGTCGACCAGACATCGAGCGCCCCGGCGGCGAGCAGCTGTCCGGCGGCCTCGGCGAGCAGCTCGGCGGACAGATCGTCGATGGTCGTCTCGAGCAGCTCGACCTCGTCTTCGGACCACAGGCCGGCGCCGTGTCCGGGCGAGCGGTCGAGCGGCTCGACAAGCAGCGCGCGCAGCACGTTGGGCCGCCCGGGGTTCTCGCGGCTGCCACCGCCGACGCCCAGGCCGGCCAGGCGACCGGCCGGCAGCGGGCCGAACTCCGTGGCGAGGAAGGAGAGCAGCGCCGCGCCCGTCGGCGTGGTGAGCTCGCCGGCCGCGGGACCGGCGCCGCCCGTCGGCAGGCCGGCCAGCAGGGCGGCGACAGCCGGCACCGGCACCGGCAGCTCGCCGTGGGCGGTGCTGACCGTGCCGCCGCCCAGCACCGGCGGCAGGGCGACGACGCGCGCCGGCGCCAGGTGGGAGACGAGCGCGAGAACGCTGATGAGGTCGACCGCCGTATCGAGGCTCGAGAGCTCGTGCAGGTGCTCGCCGCCGGGGCCGTGCACGGCGCGTTCGGCGGCGGCCATGCGCTCGGCGACCGCGGCGACGCCGTCCGCGAGCGCGGCCTCAAGCGCCGAGCCGCGTACCGCGGCGGAGAGCTCGGCAAAGGAGGCGAACCCCGGCCGGTCGTCGACGGTGAACCGGCAGCAGCGCAAGCCGCCGCGCTCGACCACCGTCGCGTGCGCCACGCCCGGATCGATGCCGGCCGCCTCGAGGGCCGGCCGCACGATGCCGGCGAGCGGCGCCTCGACGGCGAGCGGCGCCTCGACGGCCTGTGCCTCACCGCTCGCCGACCTGGACCCAACACCGTCCAGGTCGGCACACAGCGCCAGCAGCGCCGCGGCCAGCATGTCGCCGCTGGCCCCGCTCGCGCACTCCAGGTACAGCGTCGCCTCGGCGTGGCGGACGGCCTTCACGGGCAGGTCCAGGCGGGCGCGCCGGTCGCCCGGTCGCGAGCGACAAGCGAGGGCGCGGCGGGTGACGGTGACCGGGTGTGCGAGCGCATGCGAGCCTCCGGGCGAGCTGGCCGTGACAGGGCGCATCCTAGCATCGGGGAGTGTACGCCGCGCCGGTAGCGTTATGCGGATACAATCACGCCATGAAGATCGCTCAGATCGCTCCGCCCTGGATCACCGTGCCGCCGGCCGGCTACGGCGGCACCGAGTGGGTCGTCAAACACCTCTGCGACGGCCTGGCCGCGGCGGGTCACGAGGTCGTGCTGTTCGCCTCGGGCGACTCGCGCACGCCGGCCGAGTTGCGGGCGCTCTTCGCCGAGCCGCAGACGGCGATGATGGCGCTGCCTTCGGCGATGACCTCCTACGACGCCCGCCATCTGTCGTATGCCATCTCGCAGATCCGGGCCGACGGCGACTTCGACGTGATTCATGACCACTCGGGATTCCTGCTCGTCGCCTTTCGCGCCATGCTCGACCTGCCACCCGTGCTGCACACCGTGCACTGCGCCTTCGACACACACGCCTATCCGTTCTACCAGCAGTTTGCAGATGCCGTAGCCTACGCCTCGATCAGCGAGTTCCAGCGTTCCCTGGCGCCGCCCGGCATGGCCTGGGCCGGCACCGTCCACAACGCCCTGCCCGTCGACGGCTGGCCGTTCGAGACCAGGAAGGACGGCTACCTGCTGGCTTTCGGGCGCGTCTGCGAAGACAAGGGCTTCCACCTCGCCATCGACGTCGCGCGGGCCACCGGACGGCGCCTCATCATGGCCGGCGTCGTGCAGGACTGGTATCGCGACTACTTCGAGCAGCGCATCGTGCCGCAGATCGACGGCGACCAGATCGTCTTCGAGGACGAAGTCACAGAGGAGCGCAAACGCGAGCTGTTCGCCGGGGCCGACGCCTTCCTGTTTCCCATCCTGTGGCCGGAGCCGTTCGGTCTCGTCATGGTCGAGGCCATGGCCGCCGGCACGCCCGTGATCGCCCTGCGCAACGGCTCGGTCGGCGAGGTCGTGGACGACGGCGTGACCGGCTTCATCTGCGATGACATCGACGGCATGATCACGGCCGTAGGCAGGCTCAGCGAGATCGACCCGTACACCTGCCGGCACATCGTCGAGGAACGCTTCAGCGTGGCGACCATGACTGCCGGCTACGAGGCGCTGTACCGCAGGCTCGCCCCCTGAGCTCGAGCGAAGCGCTGAAAGCTCAGGGCTTTGCCGCCTCGATGGCGCGTTTGCGGGCGATGTCGCGCCACTGCGCCGCCACCCACTTCTCGACGCTGTTGCCCAGGATCACGTCGCGCATGGCCTTGGCCCGTGCAGCGCGTTCGTCTGCCGGCATGGTGAGCGCCCGGTAGATGGCGTCGGCCTGCTCCTCGATGTCGAACGGGTTGACCGTCACCGCGAAGGCGCCGATCTCTTCGAAGGCGCCGGTGTTCTCGGAGAGGATCAGCACGCCGTCCAGGATATTCACGAGCGCCCCCTCCTTGGCGACCAGGTTCATGCCGTCGAAGATCGCGTTGACCATGAGCGCGTCGTAGTGGCGGTAGGCGGCGAGGGTGGCCGGAAAGTTGTCTTCGATGCGCACGTCGAGCGGCATCCAGTCGGTGTCGCCGTGGCGCGTGTTGATCTCGGCGACCAGGTGCATGACGCGGTCGCGGTAGGCGACGTATTCTTCGACGTCCTCGCGCGACGGCTGCAGGCGGGCGAGAAACGTGATGCGTCCCTTGAACTCGGGGTGCAGCTCGAGGAAGCGATCGAAGGCCAGAAAGCCGCGCAGGATGTTCTTGGACAGGTCGAGCCGGTCGACCCGCACGAGGAGATACTCGCGGCGCCGTTTAAGCAGCTCGCGCTCGGCGCGCGCCACGCGCGCCGAGCGCACCGCCTCATCGAGCACCTGGGGATCGATCGAGACCGGATA
>PKYM01000239.1:13536-16415 GCA_003132645.1 Actinomycetota bacterium
GACTGCGGCCAGGGGATGTGCACGAACTGTTGCAGAAAGGTGGCCGGGGCGCCGGCCCGCACGACCGGAGCGACGGCATAGAGCTGATAGTCGTGCACGATCACGACCCTGCCGTGGCCGTCGTCGCCGAGCTCGTCGAGGATCGCCTCGCCGAACAGGCGGTTGACCGGCAGATAGCCCTTGTACCAGGCATCGAGCTCGTTCTGGCGGATGTCGGGGTGACGGGCGAGGTCCCAGAGATAGTGCTGGATGAACCAGAGCATGGGGTTGGCGGCGACGTTGTAGAAGAGGTTGTAGGCCTCGCGCTCGGGGGCGACGTAGCGCACCTGGAAGGTCTCGCCGTCGAGATCGACGCGCAGCGAGGTCGCGGCGGCGGCCAGTCTCTCTTCTTCGGCGGTGGCCGCCGCCGCGATCCACACCCCGGGGTGGCGGCGCAGCATGGCCGACAGCACGGTGACAAGACCGCCGGCGCCACGCGTGACCACGGGCTCGCCCGAGGGATCGCTGTGAAACGACACAGGGCCGCGGTTGGCGGCCACGATCAGGTCGGAACGTGCGGGCGCCGTTTCCGCCCTGTCCACACCGGGCGCTGTCTGTGCTCTGTCCACAACCCCTCTTTCCCCGGCCCCCGGCCGGTGCCGCACGCGCCGGCCCGGCAGGCCTTCAGGCGCGGTCGGCCAGTAGCCCGTTGAAGATGCGCAGGTAGTCGCGCAGCAGACGCGGCGTCAGGAAGTGCTCGCGCACGTGCTCTTTGCCCTTGCGCGCCATCGCGTGCGCCCACTCGGGCCGATCCAGGATCTCGAGGCAGCGCTGGGCGCAGGCCGCACTCGAATCGACGAGAAAACCGGTGACGCCGTCCTCGATCTGCAGGGGGATGCCGCCCACGTCTCCGGCGACCACCGGGCGCGCCTTCCAGAGTCCCTCGCTGACGGTCAGCCCAAAGCCCTCGCGCGTCGACTTCTGCATAACGACGGCGGCGTGCGACTGGAAGGCGTTGACCTCGACGCTGCCGATGTTGTCGAGATTGGAGAGTACGAAGACGTCGGGGTCGCCGCCGACATAGGCCGTGAGCTTTTCGAGGTAGTCCCAGCCCTCGGGGTCGTCGGATGCCATCGAGCCGATCAGCGCGAGCTGCACGCCGGGCCAGCGTTGCTTGACGGCGCGGTAGGCGTCGACGACGCCCAGAGGGTCCTTCCAGGGATCGAAGCGCGACACCTGCAGCAGCAGCGGGCGGTCGACGTCGATGCCGAACTGACGCACGATGTAGTGGGCATCGTCGGGCACCAGGGTCATGTTCTTGGGGGCTAGCGGGTCGATCGCCGGAGGCACGACCTCGAGCGGCACGCCGAGTCCGTCGGGGGCGTAGCCGGCCACCGTGTAGATCGCCCGGTCGTAGCGGCGGATGAACGGCAGGAGGTAGTCGTAGAGCGCCTGATCGGGCGTCGAAGTGTCGATATGGCAACGCCAGATCCAGCTCGCCTCGCGCCCGCCGTCGGCGACAAAGGTGCGCATGGCGCACGGCTGCGGATCGTGGATCACGACGAAATCGTAGTCGGACGTGAGCTGCGCGGCGTTGCGGCGATTGATGTCCTCGTAGACGGAGCGAACCTCGTCGGTCAGCTCGACCGGCGCGCCCTGCAGGCCGTTGTGAAAGCTCTTCGTGACGTCGAAGAACTCGCGCTCGGCCGTCATGACCTGCCACTCGGCCTGCAGGCCGACGTCGTTCATGAGGGGCAACAGGGTGTAGAGGATCTCGGCCACGCCGCCGCCGAACGAGGTGGCGTTGACGTGCAGGACGCGCCTGCCCTCGAGCGGCGCGGCGAGCTCTTTGATCTCCGCCAGAAGATCCTTGAGGATGATGCTCTGATAGTCGGCCAGGAACTTGCGGCCGACGTTGACACTCCGCATGGCGCCTCCGGTTCGGTGGCCCCGTAGTACATCACATCGCGCGCCGCGGCGTCGCCGTCAGCAAGTAGGCGGACGCGGCGCCCGCACTCGAACCAGCTAGGTGAGTTTGCCCGCCGCGCCCGCGCAGCGCACCTGCCTGGCAGAAGCTTCGCGCGGCGGGCTCGCGCAGCGGGCTCGCGCAGCGGGCTCGCGCGGCAGGATCGCGCGGCAGGATCGCGCGGCGGCAGGACGGGCCTGACGAAGGCGCCGGCGGTGGCGGCTCGAGGTGTGTGCGTGGAGGTGCTTAGACGACGCCGCGAGAGGGCGGCAGATCGCTCTGGCGCGAGACGAGGCCGAGCCGGCGCAGGCGCAGGTGCATCGCCTGGATGCTGACGTCGAAGCGGTCGGCCAGCCGGCGAGCGTCGGCGCCTTCTTCGAGCGCCGCCTGACGCACGAGATGCTCCGGCATGAGCAACTCGGCGGCAAACTGGTTGGCCTCGCGTTCGAGCGCTGCCGTTGTTGCGTTGGTGGCGCCGCCGCGCTCGGTGACGGCGCGCTCGGGATGCAGCAGGAAGTGACCGATCTCGTGGGCGATCGTGAAGCGCCGGCGGCGCGCGTTTGAGGTGCCGCGCAGCTCTATGGCGTGCCCTTCGCCGAGCGGCACGAGGGCCGCCTCGGAACTGAAGGGCTCGCGAGCGCGTTCGACCAGCGAGAGGTTCAGGTAGCTGACCACGTCGCGCAGCACGACCGGCGCGCCCGTCACGCCGGCGGCCTTGAGCAGCTGCTCGGCTTCTCGACGGATGTCTTGGGTCGATCGGTGCATGGACACGGACCTCAGAGTACCTGTGGATGCGGACGGATGGCACCCCCATCACATGCTAGCAGTGCCGGCGGCAGTCGCAAGGGACTCGCACCCGGCCCTCAGCAGATGACGAGGGCGGCGGCGGCGAAGATGACCGAGACGGCGAAGCCGGGGCCGACGAAGCCGGCCG
>PKYM01000239.1:16451-31084 GCA_003132645.1 Actinomycetota bacterium
GTCGTCGTCGTGGTGCTGGGCGTGGCCGCCGCCCTGCCCGCCGTGGCCGGCTCCTCTGGCCCCGATGCGCAGGCGACCATCGCGATCTTCGCCGGGCAGCCGTCGGGCGCCGTTGCGGTAAGCGCAGCCAAGGCCGACAACACCGCCACGACCACGGCCGGCAGCCTGCCTGCCGGCATCGCACTGTCGAGCGCCACGGCGCAGGTCTCCTCGACTGTCATCAACCGCACGCTGGTCTCGGAGGCCTCGGTGAACGCTTCGGGCGTCGACCTGCTCGACGGCGTGGTCACCGCCTCGATCGTGAAGCTGAGCGCCAGCGCGAGCGTCCTCGACGGCAACGCCCAGGCTTCGACCACCGGCAGCGCCGTATCCGGCCTGCACGTCGCCGGTGTGCCCGATGCGGACATACCGGCCCAGGGCACCATCGCCGTGCCCGGCGTGGGCACGCTTTCCATCCTGACCGAGAATCCCGAGGGCAGCGGCGGCTCCGCCAGCGCCCAGGTCGTAGGCTTACGGCTCGTGACCGACACGGCCACCGACGGAGTGCCCGCCGGCACCACGATCATCGTCGGCTCGCTCTACGTGCAGGCCGATCAGGCGACCCTCGACGTGCTGCTCGCCACGCCGACGCCCACCCCGACGCTCACCCCCACGCCGACGCACACGCCGACCCACACCCCGACGCCGCGACCGACCAGCAGCGCGACCCTGTGGCCGACGCCGAGCAGCGTGCCGAGCACGACCTACCCATCGACGAGCTACAACGCCATGCCGACGCCGGCCACGCCCTCGCCGGCGATCCTCGCGCGCTTCCCCGGCGCCGTGTTCCCGGTCGCCGGCATCTACACCTACACCGACACCTTCGGCGCCTACCGCGCCAACACGCCGGGCGGCCACGAAGGCGACGATATCTTCGCCAGCTACGGCACACCGGTCGTGGCGGTGCAGGACGGCGTCATCACCGGCGTCGGCACGACCCCGATCGGCGGCAACAACATCCACCTGACGACGAGCCGCGGCGACTACTTCTACTATGCGCACCTCTCGCGGTTCGCCACCGGGCTCGTGCAGGGCCAACAGGTGGTCGCCGGACAGACTATCGGCTATGTCGGCGACACCGGCGACGCCAAGGGCACGCCCCCGCACCTGCACTTCGAGATCCATCCCGGCGGCGGCACGGCGGTCGACCCTACGCCCTACCTCGACGCCTGGCGGTCGGCCGGCCACCTGGTGAACACCAGCGCAAGCGGGCAGGTCGGCGCCACGCCGACGCCGTCACCCACAACCGATGACCCTGCCATGGACGCCGCCCTGCAACAGGCGGCCGACAGCTTCGCCGCGCTTCAAGGAGACATGACGAGCGGCGCCCGGCAGAAGCCGGGACATGGCAGTCCGCTCGGTCTGGCCGGCGCGGCGCTGCTCGTGGTCAACACGGCCGGCGCGCTGCTCATCAAGCGTCTGCACGTCGCCGCCATCCTGCTGCCGTAACGGCTGCCGGCAGGCGCGCGGTCTTGAAGGGACCGCGCCGGGTGTGGTGTATTGTGGACCCCGGTGCGGATGTAGCGTAGCTGGTAACGCGTCAGCTTCCCAAGCTGAAGACCGCGGGTTCGAGTCCCGTCATCCGCTCCACTCTTCCATCCGCTTTCGCCCTTCGCGCGCGGCGCCCTCAGCACTGCGCCCTTCCAGCGCCCCAGCGTTCGTTTCGCCTTCGCCCTTCCGGCGCTGCCCTTCCGGCGCTACGTCACCTTCGCCACAAGCCGCAGCGCGGCGGCGAAGGTGGTGAAGGTGGAGAGGAAGCGCGGGCTCTCCAGGCGGATCGTGCGGGCATCGACGCGCTCGACCCCGGGGCAGACGGTGGCCGCATCGGCGAAGTCGCTGCGCGTGAACACGACCCGCAGGGACCGCTCGTCCCACGAGAGCGCCGCGGGCGGCGGCGCGGCCCGCAGCGCTCGCTGGGCCCCGTCGCGCAACAGCGTGCGAGTCTGGTCGGGCGACAGCAGACGGGCGCTCGTTCTGGTGCGCCCGGTCTTCACCGCGACGCCGGTGACGCCGGGCAGCAGTTCGCGCGCCTCGGCGACGGCAGCCTCGTCGCCGGAAATGAACACGACCGGTACCCCGAAACAGCCGGCCAGGGCCGCGTTCAGGGCGAACTCGCCGGCCTCGGTCATGTCGTCCACGCGCACGCGGAAGACCCTGTAGGTGTAGGTGTGGTCGAGCACGGCGCCGGTAGTGCCGGCGCGCGCATGGTAACCGACGAACAAGGCGGCGTCGAAGCTCTCGTCGATGCCCGTCATCATGCCCAGCGGCGGCGGCGAGCCGCGCACGAGGCGCACCGCCGGCGGCAGGCCCGCCGCGGAGAGGTTAGCGCCGCTGTCGTGGGCGTCGCAGACGACGATCTCGCCGGCCCCGCCGGCACGACAGCCTTCGATCACGGCATCGAGGTCGGCCTGCATGAGCCGGCGTGCGCCCTCCCAGGCCGGCCGGCCCGGTTCGGTCTGGTCCTCGGTGACGACGCCGGTGCAGCCCTCGAGATCGACGCTGACGAACAGCTTCGGAGCTTCCCCGAGCACGGCGTTCCCGGACGGAGCGTCCCCGGACACGGCGTTCCCGGCGGCGAGCGTCGCGGCGCCGCTCAGGCCCGCGGTATGAAGACGCCGGGCTCGAACACCTCGCCGAGGCGACGCGCGACGGCGGCCACGAGACGGGCAGCGGCCTCGAGGTCGTCGAGCTGCGCGACCTCGTGGGGCGAGTGCATGTAGCGCATCGGCAGGCCGAGGTTGAGGGCGGCCGTGCCGGCGCCGGCGGTCTGCAGGTATTCGCTGTCGGTCTGCGTGTCGCCGGGAGTCGCCTTGATCTGCACGGGGATGCCGGCGCTCGCCGCCACCTCTTCGAACAGGGCGAACAGCCGCGGGTTGCTGCACCCGCCGCGGGCGAGACCGGGGCCGCCGCCCAGCACGAGCGTGCCGCCTACGCGGCGCGGTTCGACTTCGGGCTGGTCGGTGGCGAAGTCGGCGTCGACCACGATCATGCAGTCGGGCTGCCCGCGACGCGCCTGGACATGGGCGCCCATGTAGCGCGATTCCTCCTGGACGGTGGAGAGCAGCGTGAGCGCGGCGCTGCCCGGGGCGTCGGCGTAGATCTCGAGGGCGCGCACCGCGACATAGACGCCGCAGCGGTCGTCGAGCGCGCACCCGGCGACGATGCCGCCGGCGAACTCGACGAAGTGCGGGCCGAAGGTGACCGGGTCGCCGCAGGCGATGCGCGCCAGCGCGGCGGCACGATCGGTCGCGCCGATGTCGATCCACTGCTCGCTGATGTCGGCGGCCTTGCCGCGGTCGGCGTCGGCGATCAGGTGCGTCGGCCGCTTGCCGACGACGCCCTCGACGACGCCCCGGCTCGCGTGGATGACGACGGCCCGACCGGGCAGCAACAGCGGGTCGACGCTGCCGATCTTGTCGAAGTACACGAAGCCCTGATCGTCGACCCAGGTCACCTGGAGACCGATCTGGTCGGCATGGCCGGCGACGACTATCTGTGGCGTGGCGCCCGGATTGATCGTCGCGGTGACGTTGCCGAGCACGTCGGTCTCGGGGTCGGCGCGAGACGCCACGCGCTCGCGCACCACCTGCTGCACAGGCTGTTCGAAGCCACTCGGCCCGGGAGCAAGCACCAGATCGCGCAGAAATCCGACGTCGGCCGTCATAACATCCGCCTCCTTTTAAGACTGCGTCGCCCATCGTACCAAACGGCAGCCGGGCTCGCCGTGCGCGGCCGCGGCGCTGATCTCGAGAGTGGGTTTGGAATCGCTCAGACAGACGAAACTACGAAGGCTGGGATTCATACCGCGCAGCCGTTTGAACGGTGCAGTGTCTGCCCTCCCCGCACTGGTCCAGACGGCGGCCGCGTAGGTCACCTACGGCATGCGACCGTAATAGGTTTGTCGAAGTCGTGTTACGGTTATGGTATGTGCAAACCCCGAGGTGCTTCGGTTCGCTTTCGCAGGGGCGGCCGCCAGGCAGCAACAACGAAGGCTTTCGAAAGGGGGCGGGCGCATGGAACACATCAGACCCAAGTGGCTCAAGAGCACCAAAGGTGCTCCATTCACGGGGATCGGCTCACTCGAAGCCGACATCCTTGCGATCATCTGGGAAAGTCAGCGAGCCACGGTGCGCGATGTCTACGAGACGCTGCGCGAGCAGCGCCCCATCGCCTACACGACCGTCATGACGGTCATGAACAACCTGGTCAAGAAGGACCTGCTCACGCAGGACCGCACCAGCATCGCCTACGTCTACACACCGGCCATCCCCGGCAACGAGGTGGCCAGCACGATCCTCGACAGCGTCGTCCAGCGCCTGTTTCGCGGACGGTCCAATCTTGCGCTCTCGCACTTGCTCGGGCTCAAGGACGATCTCAATCCTGAGCAGGCCGAAGAGCTGCGCAAGTACGCCGAGAACCACTTCGTGGCCTGAGGTCACGCGGTCCGTCGACCGCAGCACCGCATGATGCCGGGGGCGGCGGGTCGCAGTAGCGACCCGCCGCCCCCGCCGTCTACATGCTCTCCGGTGCGCTCACCCCGAGCAGCTCCAGACCCTTGGCCAGCGTGGTGCGTGTAGCCACGCACAGGCCCGCGCGAAAGGCCGCCACCTCGGGGTCGTCGGTCAGCACCCGGCAGTTGCGGTAGAAGACGTGAAACTCGGCGGCGAGCTCGCCGAGGTAGCCGTGCAGGCGCTGCGGGCCGCGGCGCTCCACGGCGTCGAGCACGACGAGCGGAAACCGCGCCAGGGCGCGCGCCAGATTGCGCTCGAACGGCCCCACCTCGACGTCGCCGAACGAGACGGCGCCCGGCGCCGACAGCGGATCGCCCGGATCGCCCGGATCGCCCTGCCCGTCGGCAAGGTTGCGCAGCACGCTGCAGATACGGGCGTGAGCGTACTGCACGTAGTAGACCGGGTTCTTGCTCGACTGCTCCACGGCGAGATCGAGGTCGAGGTCGAGGGTCGAGTCGTGGCTGCGGCCGACCATGAAGAACCGCACGGCGTCGACGCCGATGGCGTCGCTCAAGTCGTCGACCGTGACGATGTCCCCGCTGCGCTTCGACATGCGCCGCGCCGCGCCGCTTTCGAGCAAGTTGACGAGCTGCCCGATGATCAGCTCGAGGCGCTCGGGATCGTGGGGTGGCAGGGCGCTGAACATCGCCTTCATGCGCGGCACATAGCCGTGATGGTCGGCCCCCCAGATGTTGATCAGGTGCTCGAAGCCACGGTCCATCTTGTCGCGGTGGTAGGCGATGTCGGAGAGAAAGTACGTGGGCGCGCCGGTCTGGCGGATGAGCACGCGGTCCTTGTCGTCGCCGTAGTCTGTGGTGCGCAGCCACACGGCGCCGTCGGAGTCGAAGAGCTCTCCCTCTGTGTCCAACTCGCGCAGCGCCTTGCCGACCTCGCCGGCGAAGCCGCGGTAAGCCGTGCCGCCCGCGTAGAGCGAGGCTTCGCTCGTCCAGACGTCGAAGGGCACGCGCAGCCGCTCGAGGGTGACCCGAAAGCGTGCCAGGATGGCGTCGCGGCCCCACATCTTGATCTCGTCCACGACTTCATCCGGCAGCCGCGTCGCGTCGGGAGCGGCGGCCGTCACGGCCATGAGGTAGCGGTCGCCGACCTCGTCGATCAGCCGGTCGGCGACCTCGAGCACATAGTCGCCCAGGTAGCCGTCGGCGGGCACGGGCATCTCGATGCCGAGACGCTGCGCGTAACGCGCCGCCAGCGACTGTCCGAACTTCAGCATCTGGCTGCCGAAGTCGTTGAGGTAGAACTCGCGGGTGACGTCGTGGCCGGCGAAGGAGAACAGCCTACAGAGCGCGTCGCCCATCGAGGCGTAGCGGGCATGGCCGACGTGCAACGGTCCCGTCGGGTTGACGCTGACGAACTCGACGTTGATCTTCTGGCGCTGCGCGAGCGCCAGCACATCACGACCGTGGTCGCCGCCGAGAGCGAGCATCTGCCGTGTCGCGCCCCGGTACCACTCGTCGCTCAGGAACAGGTTGAGAAAGCCCGGCCCAGCGACCTCGAAGCGCGCGCAGACGGCCGCCCCCGGCCCGGCGCACCAGCGCTCGCCGAGCTCGGTCGCGATCTCACGCGGGTTGCGGGAAGCCAGGCGCGCGACCGCCAGGGCGACCGGCGTGGAGACGTCGCCGAACTCCGGCTTGGGAGGCAGCGTCAGCTCGGCCGGCGGCAACTGGCTGGCGACCGGGCAGATCTCTGCGAGCGTTCGCTCGAGCGACCGTCCCAGGCCGGCCAGCCCGTACAGCTCCTCGTGCTCGTCGCGCTCGCTCATCGTTTCACCCTTTGCTTCTCGTGGCCTGCCGCGCTCGGGCGCGGCCCTGATGATGGTCGCGCGCTCAGGCGCGACCCGGTGATGGTACGCCTGCTGATGGTACGCCTAGTGGTGGTAGGTCTCGCCGCGAATGATCTTCAGCCCGCGAAAGAGCTGTTCGGCCAGCACCACCCGGGCGAGCTGGTGCGGCAGCGTGAGCTGCGACAACGAGAGCAACTCGCGCGCCGCCGCTTTGACCTCGTCGGCCAGACCCAGCGAGCCGCCCACCACAAAGGTCACCGTCCCGGCCTCAGACCACGTCCGCAGGCGGGCGGCGAAAGCCTCGCTGTCGTAGCCGCGGCCCCGGGCGTCGAGCGCTACGATGATGCCGCCCGGCGAGAGTTCCGACAGGAGCCGTCGACCTTCGTCGCGAAGCACCTCGGCCACCGCGCGACCACGCAGCGGGACCTCACGCACCTCGCGCACCGACATACGGCAGAGCCCGCCGATCAGCCGCTCGTAGTGCGCGAAGGCCGGCCGCAGGTCGGCGTCGAGGCGACCTACGGCAAGGATCTCGAGACGCTCGGGCACGACAGGTTACGCTACTGCGGAGCCTGCCCGGGCGGCGAGAAAAAGCCGATCTGGCCCTGGCCGTGCGACTTGGCCACATACATGGTGGTGGTCGCCTTGGCGACCAGCTCCTCGACCAGCGCGCCGTCTTCGGGGAACGTCGCCACCCCGGCGCTGGCGCTGAGCGTGAAGCCGCGCCCGTCGACCTCGCAGCGCATCTCGGCGAGGGCCGCAAGCAGGCGGCCGAGCACGAGATCTACCTGGGTGTCGCCGACCTCGGGCAGCACCAGCAGGAACTCGTCGGCGCCGTAGCGGCAGGTGAGGTCGCACTCGCGCAGCAAGGCGCGTAGCTGGTCGGCCCACTGGCGCAGCACGGCGTCGCCGCCGGCTGTGCCGACCGCCTCGTTGACCGTGGCGAAGCCGTCGATGTCGAGCATGACGAAGGCGACCGCGCGCTCGTGACGGCGCGCCCTGGCGAGCTCGAGCGCGGCGTGCTCGCGCAGATGGCGGAAGTTGTACATGCCCGTCAGCGAGTCGCGGGTCTCGGCGAACCGGTGGTCGCTCACCAGGCGCAGGTTCTCGAGGGCGATGTCGGACTGCTCGGCGATGCCCGACAGCAGGCGACGCTGCACCTCGCGGTGCGAGCCGTCCTCGGCGTAGACGTAGCCGTCGGTCTCGGAGTTGTAAGCCTCGAACTGGCAGACCGTGTCGCCGAGACCCCAGCAGAGCGTCTCCTTCGTGATGACCGTCGCGCCGGTGATGTGCTCGAGCACGCCGTCGACGAGGCCGCGCTCGAAGTCGCACAGCGCGTTGCCGGTGGCCGGCAGGCGGTAGCAGGTCATGCACTTCGACAGCTTGACCAGCACCTTCTCTTCGTCGAGCTCGACCTCGAGCTCGCCCAGCATCATGAAGGCAAACCACGACTTGAGGTCCTGGATGGACTGCAGCTCGAGGCTGCGGGCGAAGCGCTTGGCGGCGATGTACAGCACGGCGCTCGAGCTGGAGCCGAGCACGTCGGGCAGCAGGACGAGCTGGACCAGCCGAAACAGCGCCGGCGGAATGCAGACCTCGTTGTCGGGCGCGCTCAGGATCTGCGCCGGGGTCGGCACGATGCGCGCCTGCTCGGGACTGGTGAGGGCGATCAGGTTGCCGAGCGTGTGTGCGAACAGGTCGGCGAGCGTGAGCTCTTCGCGAGAACGGATGGCCACGGTGTGCGCCCCCTTACACCACGGGCCCTGACGGGCGTTGCCGGTCACGAGCACCGGACATGCGGGCAGGGCCGCCGCCGGCGATATACTTTACGTAAGCGAGTATACGACACAAATAGGGACCCACGACCGATGACACCACCCGCTGATCGTCAGGGCGTTGCCGGGCCAGGCGACGGCGATCTCGCCGCGGCCAAGCGCAGGCTGCGCGAGCAGGCCCTCCAGCGCCGCGACGCGATGGCGGGCGCGCAGCGCCTCGCCGCTGACGAGGCGCTGCGCGCCCGCCTCGTCGCCCTGCCGGCCGTCGCTGCCGCCGCGACCATCCTCTGCTTCGCCTCGTTTCGCAGCGAGATCGACACCATGCCGCTGATCGACTGGTGCCTCGAGCACGGTATCGCGGTGGCACTGCCGCGGATCATCGGCCCGCGCCACATGGAGGCCTTCGCGGTGACCGATCCCAAGAGCGACCTCCTCCCGGGCCGCCACGACATACCTGAGCCCAGGGAGGGCCTGGCGCTGGTCGATCCCGCCGTGATCGACGTCGTCATCGTGCCCGGCTCGGCGTTCGACCGTGAAGGCGGGCGTATGGGATACGGCGGCGGCTTCTACGACGCCTTCCTGCGGCGCCTGCGCCCCGACGCCCGGCGCATCGGCATAGGTTTCGAGGCACAACTCGTCGAGCGCGTGCCGCGCGAGGCGCACGACCTGTGCGTCGACCTGGTCGTGACCGAGTCGCGCGCGATCGAGACCGCTTGCCGGCCGGCGCGGTGAGATAGAACGACGCTCGAGCCGGGCTCGTCAGCCGCTTCAACGAAAGAAGAGGCGGCAGCCGCTCCGAGAGTCTTGCCCAGACTGTATACTGCGTGTCGCGTGGACACGAAGGAGCGTGGCGTGTGACACGCCCGCACGGCCCGTAAGTCTCGTGGCCGCGCACGAAGAGCAACCGACGATCCGAGTCCGAAGGATTCACGCGTGAGCAACGCCGATCGACGCATCCGAGTGGGTGTCCTTCTGGGGGGCGCCTCGGCCGAGCGCGAGATCTCACTCGCCTCTGGCCGCATGATCGCGCAGTATCTGCCACGTGACCGCTACGAGGTCATCCCCTTCGATTCTCTCGCCTTGATGGCGGGCAACCCCGCGTTGTCCGCGGACCTCGCCCAAAAGGCCCAGGCTCTCCTGGCTCACGCGGGTGGGCACGAGGAGCTTGCCGACAGGGACCGCGAGCTGCCCGCCGCCTTCCAGCAGGAGATCCAGAGTGCCGCGGCGGCGGCGGCGCCGGCCACCGACGCCCTGCAGATCGTCGAAGGCAAGCGGCGGATCGACGTGGCCTTCATCGCGCTGCACGGACCCTACGGTGAGGACGGGACGCTCCAGGGCATGCTCGAGATCGTGGGGATCCCGTATGTCGGTTCGGGAGTGCTCGCGTCGGCCCTGGCCATGGACAAGGCCATGGCCGCCAAGATGCTGGCCGCGAACGGGATCCCGATCGCGCAGGCAGTCGTGATCGAGCGCGAGGAGCTCGACGACGAGACGATGCGCCGCGCCGCGGCTCTCACTCCGACGTTCGTCAAACCGTCGCGGCAAGGCTCCAGCCTGGGGATGAGCCTGGTATGCCGCTCGGACGAGCTGCGGCCGGCACTCGAGAGGGCTTTCGAGTACGACAGCCGTGTCCTGGTCGAGGAGCGACTCGACGGTCGAGAGATCACGGTGGGTGTCATCGGCAACCGACGGCTCACGGCTCTGCCGGTGGTCGAGATCGTCTCCAGCCGGGAGTTCTTCGACTACCGAGCTAAGTACGATCCCGCTCTCTCCGATGAGATCTGCCCCGCCGAGCTCGCCCCCGACGTGGTCCAGGCGGTCCAGGACCTCGCGCTCCGCGCGCACCGCGCCCTCGACTGTCGAGGGTACTCGCGTGTGGACATGATCCTGACGGCGGACCGTGGCGCGGTCGTTCTCGAGGTCAACACGCTGCCGGGGATGACGATCAACAGCCTCTTCCCCAAGGCCGCGGCCGCGGCCGGGATCCCGTTCGGAGAGCTGCTGGACCGGCTCGTTCGGCTCGCTCTCGGCGAGGAGTAGGCGCGACACGTTCAGAGACTAGTTCCTAGTCGCGTACGGCCTCGGGACGCAGCGCCGCCGCCATCGCGCGCGCCATGTCGCGCACCGCGGCGATCAAGGGCCCATTGCCGGCCGCGTCGCCGGCGCGGTAGGCGAGGCCGGTCACCGACAATGGCTTGACCTTCTTGTCGGACGACAGCGCGACGAACCGCCTGAGGCTGTCGACCGCTTCGTCCACGCCGGTGCTTTCGGCGACCGCGATCAGGCCCACCGAGCGCGCCTGCAGCCAGACCTCGTGGTAGTTGTTGAAGCAGTTGCGGTCGATGAACACCTTCATCTGCCCGGAGACGTCCTCGTAATAGACCGGCGTGGCGAGGATCAGCCCATCGGCTGCGTACATGCGCTCGAGGATGGCGCCGGCGTCGTCGTCGAGCGGGCAGACGGGCAGATCTTCGCAGTCGTCGTGGCCCTCGCAGGGCAGCACGCGATACTCGCTCAGCATGATCTTCTCGACGGCAAGGCCGGCGCGCACGAGTTCGTCGAGGGCGACGTCGACAAGATACGACGTGTTGCCGGCGACCCGTGGGCTGCCGACGACGGCCACGACCGAGGGCCGGCCGGGATGATCTGCCAAAGGCTCCATGAGGATACTGTCTCCGTGAGCTCGGGTTGGACAGGGGCGAGACGGATGACGAGAGTGTACCGCTTCAGACCTGACGGCGCGAAGCGAGGCCCGGAGGCGCGAAGCGAGCGGCGCCGCGGACGGCGCTCCTGGCCGGCCGGACGCGGTAGACTGCGCAGCATGACGGAGCCACACACGGACACAGAAGGACAGCGCGCCGCTCGGCGGCCGGCCCTCGTCGCTATCGTCGGCAAGAGCGACAGCGGCAAGACGACCTTCATCGAGATGCTGCTGCCGGAGCTCACGCGACTCGGCCTGCGGGTGGGCACCGTCAAGCACGACGTTCACGGCTTCGAGGTCGATACCCCAGGCAAGGACTCGTGGCGACACGGGCAGGCAGGCGCTGAGGCCTACGTCGTCGCCGGTCCCGACCGCCTGGCGTTCATCTCGCGCCTGGCACGTCCGCTGCCCCTGATCGAGATCGCCCAGCGCTTCTTCGCCGGCTTCGACCTCGTCGTGGCCGAAGGCTACAAACGCGAGGCGCCGCATCGAATCGAGATCTTTCGGCGAGACGCCGGCCACGCGAGCCCGCTGTGCGGGCCGGGCGAGGCCTTTGCCGTGGTCACGGACGCCGCGCTCGACCACGAGCGACGCTTCGCCCTCGACGACGGCGCCGGGGTCGCGGCGCTGATCGCGTCGCACCTCGACACGCTGCGACACTACTGACGCCCACACCCCGGCGCGCCGCTCCTACCTCGCGACCTTGATTGTCGCTGCCCGAGACCGTACAGTGGTTGAGGTGCCGATCGCGGCGCACCGAACTCGCGTTCGCGGTGGCGCCTCCGCCCCAGGCGGAGTCAGTCACATCGACGAGAGAGATGGGATATGCCCAATATCGGCCTCCCCGAGCTGCTCATCATCTTTGCGATCATCGTGCTGCTTTTCGGGGCTTCGCGTCTGCCCGGGCTCGGCAAGTCGGTCGGGCAGAGCGTGCGCGGCTTCAAAACGGGCCTAAGCGGCGAAGACGAGGAAAAGCCCAAAGAGCTCGAGAACAAGCCGGGCGACGACACGACACCCCCCGCGCCGCCGACCGCCTGACCCCCTAGGCCTGTTCCAACAGACAGACGGCCGTGGCCGAGATGCCCTCGCCGCGGCCCTCGAAACCCATGCCCTCGGTGGTCGTGGCCTTGACCCCGACCGCGTCGCCTGCCACCCGCAGCGCCGCCGCCAGAAGAGCCGTCATCGCGGCGCGATGCGCCGCCAGCTTGGGCCGTTCCGCCACGATCACGAGGTCGACGTTGACGACCCGCCAGCCGGCGCTGGTCGCTCGTGTCACGACCTCGCTCAGCAGAGTCAGACTCGAGGCGCCCTCGTAGGCCGGATCGGTNNTCGGAGTGACCGCTCAAGCCGTGATGGTAGTCGATCTCCAGGCCGCACAGCACGAGACGGCGGTCAGCGGCGAACCGGTGGGCGTCGAAGCCGATGCCGACCCTAGACGTCAGCCTCGGTCTCCCACGAAAGCAGTGCCCCGGCAAGCGGCAGGTCGGCCGGCGTCGTGATCTTGACGTTGGCTACCGTGGAGGGCACCACCACGACTGTTGCCCCGGCGCGCTCCAGCACGCCGGCGTCGTCGGTCGCGCCGCTCACATCGGCGCGCGCGTAGGCGGCCCGCAGGGCCGCCGCCTTGAACACCTGAGGGGTCTGCACGGCCCACAGCTCGCGACGATCGACGGTGCTCAGCACGCGGTTGTCGCCGTCGGCCCGCTTGAGAGTGTCGACCACAGCCATCGCCGGCACGGCACCGTCGGCGCCGTCGGCTTCGAGCGCCACGAGGCAGTCGAGAAACACGTGCCGGCTGAACAGCGGCCGCGCCCCGTCGTGGACGGCGATCAGTTCGGCTTCGGCCGGTATGACCGAGAGGCCGGCCCGCACCGAGTCGCTGCGCTCCAGCCCGCCCTCGGCGATCAGCACCGGCTTGCCGTACTCGGCGGCCTCAGACAGGCCAGCGAACCGCACGACGTGCGACGGGTGGAGCACGACGACGATGCCGGCCACCTGCTCGATGACCGACAGGCGGCGGACGGAATGACTGATGATCGGCTCGCCGGCAAGCAGCAGGAACTGCTTGGACTCTCCCTCGGGCAGCCCCATGCGCCGACTCTCACCGGCGGCCGCGACGATGACCCAGACTTGTGGGTCCGCGGTGCGATTCACGCTTTCACCTTTCGAGGGTGGGCTTTACGATTGCGCCAGCGTCGCACAGATGAGCCTACACAAAGGTACTCTTGCCCAACCGAGGTCGACAGGACGCCCATCGACCAGACCGAAGGTGCGGCTCACNNCGCCGGCCGCGCCGACCTCGTCGAGTACCGCGTCGAGAAAGGCGTTGGCCCCATCCTCGTTCATCTCGCGAGCGTACATGAGCTCGCTGGCGAGGATCTTCTTGGCCTTCGAGAACATCTGCTTCTCGCCGGTCGAGAGCCCCTTGTCGCAGTGCCGGATGGCGAGGTTGCGAACCACCTCGGCGACCTCGAAGATGTCGCCGGTCTTGAGCTTGTCGCGGTTGTGCTTGTAGCGACGGCTCCAGTTCTTGGGCATCTTGGTGGGGTCGCCGTGCAGCACGTCGAGCACGTCATCGACCACATCCGATTCAACGACCTTGCGTAGCCCCGCACGATCGGCGGAGTCGACCGGGACCATGACGGTCATGTCGTTGTGCAGGATCTGGATGGTGAGATACTCGCGTTGCCGACCGCGGACTTCCATGTCCTCGATCTTCATGATCTTGCCCGCACCATGGTGCGGGTAGACGACCTTATCGCCGACTCTGTACAAGATCAGCCACCTCCCGGCCTCTCGTCGTCTCGGTGGCGTCCCCGTGGTGCTTCGGGCGACGGCAGGACCCTGGTGATGGCGTCTCTCAGACTGGCGAGACCCTCCACCGGGGCTCCGCTACGCAAACGCCGAGCATCGGTCCGCGGCATGAACACGCTCTCGAAGCCCACCTTGGTGGCTTCAGTGACGCGTCGCTGCGGTTGCCCGGATGATCGTAACTCTCCGGTGAGGCCGATTTCTCCGAACACTGCGGCGTTGCGCGGTAGCGCGACGCCCCGTTCGGCAGAGGCCACTGCAAGAGCTACGGCCAAGTCGGCTGCGGGTTCTTCTATGCGCACCCCACCGACTATGTTAACAAAAACATCCGCATTTGCCAAAGTGAGGCGGCCGTGACGGCTCAGCACGGCGACGATCATGGCCAGCCGGTTGCGGTCGAAGCCTGTCGCCACACGGCGCGGCAGGGCCAGATCGGTCGGATTGACCAGGGCCTGCACCTCGACCAGAAAACAGCGCGTGCCCTCGACCGCGACGTGCACGCACGCGCCGGCCGCGCCGCGCTCGGCCAGAAAGAGGGCCGAGGGGTCGGCCACCGCCGCGAGCCCGCGCTCCCCCATCTCGAACACGCCGAGCTCGTTGGTGGAGCCAAAGCGGTTCTTGGCGGCGCGCAGCAGGCGAAAGAAGCGGTCGCGGTCGCCCTCGAACTGCAACACGGTATCGACCATGTGCTCGAGCACCCGCGGACCGGCGATGGCGCCGTCTTTGGTGACGTGCCCGACCAGAAAGACGGCGCTGCCGCTCTCTTTGGCGAAGCGCAGGAAGCGCGAGGTCGCTTCGCGTACCTGGCTCACGCTGCCGGGCGCCGAGGAGAGCTCGGCGTTGTAGACCGTCTGCACCGAATCGATCACGACCAGCGTCGGACGCACCGCTTCGAGCGCCTCGAGGATCGTCTCGAGCTCGGTCTCGGCCAGCATCTGGATGGACCCCGGCGTGCCGCAGACCCGTTCGGCCCGCATCTTGACCTGGCTCGGCGA
>PKYM01000315.1 GCA_003132645.1 Actinomycetota bacterium
CACAACAGCTACTACTTCCACAAGTTCGACAACGCTTTCGACGACCCCGACCACGTGGCGCGAAAGCTCGAAGAAGTTGCCCAGCGTCTGCTGCGCACACGCCGTCCCAAGAGCTGGTTTCGGGCCTGGTTCAACATGGGACTCGCCAACTACGTGCGCGGCGGAGACCGCCTTCTGCCGTGCGGCGTCGCCGAGGATCTGTTCTTCGTCGACCCGTTCGGCGAGGTGCGGCCCTGCAACGCCATGGAAGAGACCATGGGCTCGCTGAAACAGCGCTCGTTCGACGAGATCTGGACGAGCCCCGAGGCGCGGCTCGTGCGCAGTCACGTGGCGACCTGCACGCGCAACTGCTGGATGATCGGCTCGGTCTCGCCGGCCATGAAGAAGAACCTCCGGGTCCCGGCCGCCTGGGTGCTGCGCGCCAAGCTGACCCGCACGACGCCGGCAGTCCGCGCGCCGATCGCAGGCCGGCCCGCAGAAGCCGCCCCCTCCGGCGATCCCGGAAGCGCCGCGTGAAAGTAGCCTTCATCGGCCAGAAGGGTCTCCCGGCCACCTACGGCGGCGTCGAGCGCCACGTCGAGGAACTGGCGGTGCGGCTCGCCGCTCACGGCCACCAGGCGTGCGTCTACAATCGTCCGAGCTACAACCCGTCGGCGCCTGCGCAGTACCGCGGCGTCAAGGTGGTGACTTTGCCGTCGGTGGCGACGAAGCATCTCGACGCCATCACTCACGTCGCCGTGTGCACGGCACACGCCCTCCGCCACGACGCGGACATCGTCCACTACCATGCGGTGGGGCCCGCCCTGCTGTCGTGGGCGCCCAATCTGCGCGGTGTCTGCGCGCTGGCCACCGTGCATGGCCGCGACTGGCAGCGCCCGAAGTGGGGCAGTCTCGCCAGCCTCGCGCTGCACGCTGGGGAGTGGATGGCGATGCACGCCCCCGATGAGACCGTGGTCGTCTCGCGATCGTTGGCGGACGAGCTGTCGAGCAGGTACGGTCGCCCAGCGCACTACATCCCCAATGGGATCACGCTGGCAGACGGCGACGATCTGAGCATCCTGGGTGAGTTCGGGCTCGAGCCCGGACGATACGTCCTGTTCGCCTCTCGCCTCGTGCCCGAGAAGGGAGCGCACTATCTGGCCGAGGCGTGGCGCCGGCTGGGCCGGGACATGACACTCGTCATGGCGGGCGATTCGAGCTTCAGCGCCGACTACGTGCAGTCCCTGCGGGCCTCCTGCGAGCACGACGGCGTCGTGTTTACCGGGTACGTCTTCGGTCCACGGCTGGCAACGCTCTTTCGCCAGGCCGCCCTCTTCGTCTTGCCCTCCGACGTCGAAGGCCTGCCCCTCGTGCTTCTCGAGGCGCTGGGGTACGGCACGCCGGTGCTGGCCAGCGACATCCCGCCGAACCGTGAAGTGCTGGGCGATCTGGGGCGCACGTTCGCGGCGGGCAGCGTCGACGATCTGCAGCGCCAGCTCGGGGCGGCACTCGACGAGCTGCCGGCGCTGCGCGAACAGGCAAGCCAGGCGGCCTCCTGGATCGCCGGGGTCTACGATTGGGACCTGATCGCCGACCAGACCATCGCGCTCTACGAGACGGCCCTCGAGGCCCGGCGGGCCCGCAGGCGGCGCGACACGGTGAGCGTCTGAAGCTCGCGGCGACACGGTGAGCGTCTGAAGCTCGCCGCAAGCCGGCGCCGGCCCTGCCGGCGCGAAAAGCGCCTGCACCTGCCTGTGCTAGGATGGGCGCCATCGAAAGGCAAGGAGCGGCCGCCCGACCGGCGGGCGCGCCCGCGGGAGGTGGTCGCAACGTCTTCAGAAGAGAGGCAGAACGAAGTCGCGGCCGGCCGCCGCTTCTACGGCATCGCCGGCCTCACCGTGCAAGTGGAGTCCGATCTTCCGATCACCGACACCACCTTCGAGCCCAAGTTCGCGGCGTTCGAGGTAGCCGAACCGGGGTCCGACACGATCGTCGTGCGGCTCCACTTCGGGCTGCCTGCCATCGACGAGGGCACCCTCGGCCGCGAGGTGTACCGGCGGCCGCCGTGGGTGATCTACAGTACGCCCTCTCAGGTCACGTACATCATGGTCCGCCCTGACGACGAGTGCGAGTGTGTCGTCTTGGCGAGCGCCGATCACACGACGATCGACGTCTTCAACGGCGAGCGGCGCGAGCAATCCTTTCGCGAGGGAGACGTGAATGCCCTGACGCTGATGCCGACCGATCAGATCGTGCTCGCTCGGGTGCTCGCCGATCGCCGAGCCTGCTTTCTACACTCGTGTGGAGTCATAGTCGACGGCCGTGGCCTGCTGTTCGTCGGCCATTCCGGGGCCGGCAAGTCCACGATGATGGCCCTGCTGGCGGCCGAAGGCCAGGCGCTGTGCGACGACCGCAACATCGTGCGGATCTGGGACGAAGGCATCCGCGTGCACGGCTGCTGGAGCCACGGCGAGGTGCCCATCGTCAGCGCGGCGTCCGCGCCGCTGGGAGCAGTGCTGTTCCTGCGAAAGGCCGCGACCAACCGTGTCGTGCCGCTCGCGGCGGGCGAGGATATCCTGCGTCAGCTCCTGCCCTGCGTTATCAAACC
>PKYM01000104.1:0-136 GCA_003132645.1 Actinomycetota bacterium
TTTTCGGGGTCGCGCGCCCAGAGCGAGTATTCGGTCTGCAGGGCGCTGATCGGGTGCACGGCGTGGGCCCGGCGGATGGTCGCCGGTGAGGCCTCCGAGAGGCCGAGGTAGCGGACCTTGCCCTCGCCGACGAGCG
>PKYM01000104.1:287-3025 GCA_003132645.1 Actinomycetota bacterium
GAACGGGCCGTAGATGTCGGCGGTGTCCAGCAGGGTGACGCCAAGGTCGAGGGCGCGGTGGATGGTGGCGATCGCCTCGGTCTCGTCGCTCGGCCCGTAGAATTCCGACATGCCCATGCAGCCCAGCCCCTCGCTCGAGACCTCGAGCCCCTGACTGCCCAGCGTCCGTTTGTCCATCGATCTCCTTTGGGACGCGCCGCGTCGGTCCTCGGGCCACCCGGCGCACGGGGTAGGTATCGGCTTCGTATTCCCCCACGCCGGCGGCCGATAACGACGCGCGGAGGCGGCCGCCAGGCGGGCGGCGCGGGAGCTAGTCGTCGGACGGCGAGGCCGTCGGTGTCGGCGACTCGTCGTCAGTGGGTTCGGCGGAAGGCGAAGGTGATGCGGAAGGCGACGCCGTGGGCGCGTCGCTCGCGGTCGCGCTGGGGGTGGGGGTCGGGGTGGGTGAGGGGGAGCCAGTCGGCGGCGGCGTGTAGCCGGTATCGCCAAGCTGGCTGCCGGTCGGCGTCGGTGACGGCGTCGGTGAGGACGACGTCGAGGCGGAGGCGGTCGGCGACGGGCTGGCTGCGGTGGTCGACGCGGCGAGCGTGGTGTCCGGCGTCGGTCGCGGCGTCTGCTTGGGGCCGCGGGCCAGGGCGGCTGTGCCCACGTGTGCCGAGGTCGGCGGCGCCGTGCGCGCCGTGGCCGCAGCGGCTGGGCGCGCCGCCGAAGGCGCTCTATAGGCCAGGTGGTGATGGGCATCGCTCACGCCGACCGACATGGTGGCGGCGGCGGCGAGAACGGCGGCCATCTTGAGCGCAGCGGAGTTGGCCATGAGCGAGCCCAGGCCGCCGCCCGCCGCGCCGACCGGCGCGGCGTAGCCGGCGCCGAGGGCGACATGGCTCAGGTCGGGCAGTGGGTGAAACGGCGCCGGCGGCAGCGGCGGTTTGAGCAGCGCGGTCGGCAGCGCCACCAAAGGCAGCACGAGGCTCGCGCCGATCCAGGCCGGCACCGCGCGCGGCTCGACGCCCGCCATGTCGGCGAAACGGCCGCGAAACGACGTGCGGGCGCGGGCCAGCAACACCTCGGCCGAGCCGGGCGTGACCTCGAGCATGACGGCCAGCTCGGCGGTCGAGAAACCGTGGACGTCCTTGAGCAGCAGGGCGGCCTGTTGGCGGGTGCTCATCGTCTCGAGCGTGCGCTCGAACAGGGCGCTGAGCTCGGCTTGCTCGAACGGATCGCCCGGGGCGGCGACATCGCAGTCGTGGCGCTCGGGGTCGACGGGGCGCCGGCGGGCGGCCGCGCGCAGGTGGTCGTAGCAGCGGTTCAATGTCATGCGATACAGCCAGGGACGCAGCCGCACCTCGCGGTCGCGCGGCAGCCGCTCGTAAGCGCGGATCAGGACGTCGTGGGTGATGTCCTCGGCGTCCTGGCGCTGGTGGACCATGCGCAGCGCGAGGTTGAAGATGCCGACCGCGTAGAGACCGTGCAAGCGGTCGAGGGAGTCGGGGGCGCGGCGGCGCAGGTCAGTGAGCAGGCGTTCGTCGGCCGGCTCGAGGCCGGGCGACGGCAGGTAGCCCTCGTCGGTCGTTCGACCCCCACTCACCGACTTGCCCAAGTGACGCCCCTGCGTCGACGTTCATTGCCCTGCTACATAAACGCTCAGGTCTAGCCAACCCTAACAGTCGTTCGGCGGTTTGTCGCCTGGGTTTTTTCGGCCGTTAGGGTTCGCACCTTCGCCGGCGTTTCATCTGGTACTGAAGCTGTCCCCGCAGCTGGTCCCCGAACAAGGAGGAAGCCATGAAGAAAGCGTTGCTCGTGCTGGCCGTCTTCGTCGTCGCGCTGGCGGTCTGCGCCCCGGCCTTCGCGCAGTCCGGCGTCGTCGCCCCAGACCACATCTCCTGGTGGCAGCCCGCCCACAACTTCACCGCCGCCGGTAACGCCCAGGCCATCGACACCGGAAACGGTCGTGTCGTGGTCCGTGTCTGGCTCGCGTCGATCGGCGTAGCGCCCTTCCTCGGCAACGATCTGACCGTCGTCGTCACCCCCAAGACGCAACTCCTGCGCGCGCACGGCAACCGCTTTCGCGGCATCGGGCTGGGCGACATCCGGCTCGGCGAACACCTGCGCGTCACCGGCACCATCGACCGGAGCGACCCCAAGGCTCCCGTCTACACGGCCAACCGTATCGTCGCGCGCACCGTGGTCGCGGCGAACCAGCTGAAGTGGTTCGCCTGTCGCGGTCCGCTGAAGGCCGTCGACGCCACCGCCGTCACGATCGTCGTTCGTCCACTGGTCGTCACCCGCGGACTCTGGGATGTTCTCGGCGTGAAGACCACGTTCGTGGTCGCTCCGCACGCCCGGATCTTCACCTGGTCGGCCGGCAAGCCCGTCGTGCTGACTCTCGCCGACCTCGTGGCCGGCGAGCGCGTGCTCGCCCAGGGCTCAATCGACCGCAGCGTCCCCGCGACGCCCGTGTTCACCATCAAGTGGATGCGCGTCTGGCAGCCCAAGCCGGCTTCGTGATCTGCTGAAAGGACAAGCGTGGGGGCGGCGGCCTGCGGCCGCCGCCCCCACCTTTTTGCCAGACCTCGGGCGCGCGGCTTGAAGCCGCGCGCCCGAGGTCTTTTCTACGTTTCTTCGTCCCCTTCGTCGTTTCGTGAGACGTCTCTTTCAGTCGTGGCGCTCTTGTTGCTCGGTTCCCGTCGCTTCGGTGGTCACATCCTCGGTGGTCACAGCTTCGGCGGCACGTGCAGCCC
>PKYM01000045.1 GCA_003132645.1 Actinomycetota bacterium
AGTGGGCAGTGCGCTGCTCGCGCGTCTCCTGGGCCTCGCCCGCCGACCGCTGCTGGTCGGCACGTGGGCGGCGGCGACGTGGGCGGTGCGCTTCTACGAGCATCACGGCTTCAGGCTTGTGACGCCCGTCGAGAAGGAGCGGCTGCTGCGCCGCTACTGGCAGATCCCGGAGCGGCAGGTCGAGACTTCGGTGGTGCTGCGGTTGCCGGAAGCGGTCCCCGGTGAGCGAGGTACGCCGTGAGCGACGACCTGCTCGGCCGCTCCGAGGAGCTGCCCTACCCGCTGGCGCGCACCGCCGGCATCGATCTGTTCCGCCTGGCGAAGGGCAAGCACGACGTACCGGTCCTGCTCGAGATCGACGTCACCGCGGCGCGCGCGGCGGTCCGCCGGCACACGCAGGAGGGCGACGACCTTTCGTTCACCGCCTGGGTGGTGAAGTGCGCGGCCCAGGCGGCCCGCGAGCATCGGCGCGTGCACGCCCTGCGGCAAGGGCACCGCAAGCTCGTGGTCTTCGAAGACGTCGACATGGCTCTCGCCGTGTACCGGCGGCTCGCCGACGACGAGACAGACGAGCGTCTGCCGATGCCCTTCGTGTTGCGCAAGGCCAACGAGAAGAGCGTCGCCACGATCAGCGCCGAGGTGCGCCGCGCGCAGAGTCTGCCGCTGGCGCCGGGCGAGCAGTGGCTCGAATCGAAGGGCTTCGCGCCTCCGCCCCGGTCTCGCGGGGGAAAGCGTCGAGCCGCGCGACATCCTGAGCGTCACCGTCCTCTTCGATCACGAGGTCGTCGACGGCGTGCCGGTCGCCCTGTTCATAAAACGCCTGACCCAGCTCATGGAGACGGCCTTCGAGCTGTGATGCGGGCGGGCGCTCGGGGGCATGGTGCGTCGTGCCCCACGGCGGCCGCAAGAACAGCCGAAGCCTGTCGAGCAAGTCAGGCGGCGGTCGGGCCGGCGCCGCGACTGGGAGGTGTGCCGGCCCGGCTCCACGGGAACGGCCTGCCGTGCCCTGGATAGACCGTGACGACAGGCAGACCTTGTAGCTTCTGCATGCTGACGTCCTGCGCCGCGGCGTCGTCGCAGATCGGCACGCTCGGTCTGCGCCAGTTGTAGAGCAGGTCGCCGCAGAGCAGATCTCCGGCGGCCGTGAGCACGCCGATCGATCCCTTCGAGTGTCCGGGCAGGTGGAGGACCTGGGCGTCGAGCCCATAGCTCCCGAGGTCGTCGCCGTCATCGACGAGCAGGTCGGGGGTGAACGTCTCGAGCCCGCTGCCTCTGCGCGAGAACTCCATCACCGTGCCCGCGACCCTGATGAACCGACCGGTCATGGTCAGGCGGTCCGGCTTGGGCTTGCGGTTCCAGTCGGTGTTACCGGTCTCGACCATGCGGGCGTCGTCGGCGTGCATGGCGACCCTCGTCTCGTAGGTCTCGCGCAGGTGGGCGGCGTTGCCGGCGTGGTCGAGGTCGCCGTGCGTCAGCACGATGAGCTTGAGCCTGCCGGGTACGCAGCCCGCCCGCGCCAGCTCCGTGTCGAGCGCGCCGCGTTTCGTGGCGAGCCCCGTGTCGATGAGAACGAAACCATCGCCGGCCGTAAGCAGGTAGCAGTTGACGCCACCCAGGCCGATGGTCTTGATCGCGTCCGACATGCCGTCCTTCCCTTCTTCAGGCTGGGTAGGCCGCGACGAAGACGGCCGCTTCGGCGGAATCGCGCGGCCAGCGATACGCCCGGCACTGTGTCTTGGGGGGCAGCACGAGGCAGTCGCCGGGCCGTAGCACGCAGTCGTCCCGCGGATGGTCTTTGAACTCCACCTTGAGCTGCCCCTGGACGACGAGCATCATGTCGGCGTGGTCGTAGCTGAACCAGCCGGGGTCGATCTCCTCGGCCGATTTGGAGACCCAGACGACTTCGAGCCCGGCGCCCTCAACCCCGGCGCCGTCGAACAGCGTGCCGACCCGGCCGAACGGCGTTTCCTTGACGGCGAGGGCGTCGCCGTCGAATACGTTGAGCGGCTGCATCTGCATCTCCTCTCTGGCCGGGGGCGTCGCTGCTGCAGCGCGCGCGGCGCAAGCCTCAGTGCGTCCTAGGCCTCAGTGAGCCCCAAACCTCAGCTCTGAAGCGCCGTTGGCGCCTCGAGCGTCGTCAGCGCTTTGAGCGCCGTGAGCGCCTCGAGCGCCGTCAGCGCCGTGAGCGCCCGCAGCGTGATCCAGCGGCTGGGATCGCCCCTGGTCTCGATGTCGACCACGAAGCGGCCGTTGAAGGTGGACTGCAGCTTCCAGCGACCGTGGGCGTCGGCCTTTGAGGCGACGAGCGCGCGGGCTTCGCCCGCGCGCTCGTCGCCGGCGCGTCCCAGCTTCGCCAGGATCCCGAGGATCTCGAGCACGTCGGTCTGGTACATCAGCGGAAAGCCGAGCCGCTTCCAGCCGGGCTTGGAGTCGCGCGCCAGGTCGTGGCTGCGCTTGTGCACGTGGTGGCGCAACATGAACTCCGCCCCGTCGTCGAGCGTGCGTTGCACGGCGGGTGACCGGCGCTCCGGCGGGATCTCGGCCAGCGCTTTCAGCGTTTTGACCACGCCCATGTGGCAGGT
>PKYM01000168.1:0-789 GCA_003132645.1 Actinomycetota bacterium
CAGCGCGGCATGATCGCCATGGCGATCTCCTGCAATCCCGATATCCTGATCGCCGACGAGCCGACCACCGCCCTCGACGTGACGATCCAGGCGCAGATCATGGACGTCATCCGCGAGATGCAGCAGGCCTACCACACCGGCGTCGTCATGATCACTCACGACCTCGGCGTGGTCGCCCAGATGGCCGACAAGGTGATGGTCATGTACGGCGGTCGCACGGTCGAGTCCGGCCCCGTCGACGAGGTCTACTACAATCCTCATCAGCCATACACGTGGGGCCTGCTGGGCTCGCTGCCGCGGCTCGACGAGACCGAAAAGCAACGCCTCACGCCGATCCTGGGCCAGCCTCCAAACCTGCTGCTGTTGCCTGCCGGCTGCCCGTTCTCGGGTCGCTGCCCCTACGAGCTGCCGGTCTGCCCCAACGAGTTTCCGGCGCTCGAGATCGTCGGTCCCGAGCACGGCGTGCACTGCTGGATNNNNATCAAGTCGGGAGTGCTCAAGCGCACCACCGGCCACGTCTACGCCGTCGACGGCGTGTCGTTCTCGATCGAAGAGGGCAAGACGCTCGGCCTCGTGGGCGAGAGCGGCTGCGGCAAGTCGACCACGGGCCGAGTGCTGCTACGACTCCTGCCGGCTACCGGGGGTGAAGTCTCCTTCGACGGCCTCGACGTCATGGCCGCCTCGCGGGCCGCGCTGCAGCGCCTGCGCCGCGACATGCAGATCGTCTTCCAGGACCCCTATGCCTGCCTGAACCCGCGCCGGACGGTGAAGGACATCATCGCCGAGCCG
>PKYM01000168.1:887-2436 GCA_003132645.1 Actinomycetota bacterium
GATCTGCAGAAAGAGCTCAAGCTGACGTACCTGTTCATCGCTCACGACCTCTCGGTCGTCAAGCACATCTCCGACCGGGTGGCGGTGATGTACCTGGGCAAGATCGCCGAGATCGCCGACAGCAAGCTGCTCTACATCAAGCCGCAGCATCCCTACACCGAAGCCNNCTGATCCTCGAAGGCGACGTGCCGAGCCCCGCCAACCCGCCCTCCGGCTGCGTGTTCCATCCCCGCTGCCCGCGCATGCAGACCGATCCCTGCACCATCGAGATGCCGCCGCTGCGCGTGGTCGGCGGCGCCGGCGACGATCATATGGTCGCCTGCCACTTCCCGACGCTGTACGCCCCCGCCGGCGAGGCGCCGGCGAGCGTCTGACGCCTCCCCTTACACTCCCTGTGCCGACATGACCGATCCATCCCGCTGCAGCACACATTGTTTCGCCCGGTGGGCGGCGCTCGCGCCGCTCGTCGCCGTCCTCGCCGCCCTTTTACTGGCGATGGGCTGTGGCGCGACGACCGATAGCGGCGCCAGGTCGAGTCCCCGGCCGCAGGCGTCGGGAACCGCCGTCGACCCCGTCGTGGCGCACGTCAACGGTGACCCCGTCGTGCGCTCCGAAGTCGAGCGCGCGATCTCCTTCTCTCGGCTCTCATCGAAAGCGCTGACCTACCGGCAGGCGCTCGAGGCGACGATCCGTCGTCACCTCCTGGACGCAGAGGCCGGCAGGTTGGGCGTGACGGTCGCCGAACAAGACGTCGACGCGCGGCTGGCACAGGTGACCACGAGCCTCGGCGGCTCGGCGGCACTCCAGCAATCGCTGGCGGCAGTAGGCCTGACGCTGGCCGACTACCGCGACGAGCTTCGCGCCGGACTGCTGGCCGAGCAGCTCGGCTCCCGCAAGTTTCCCGCGGCCGTCGTCTCCGGGCGGCAAGTGGCGGCCTTCTATCGCTCCCAGCGCGCGCAGCTCACCACGCCGGCCGCCGTTCGGCTGGCCGAGATCGTCGTGAAGACGCAGTCGCTGGGACAGGCGGTCGTCGACAGGCTGCACAAGGGCTACACCTTCGCCGAGGTCGCACGCGCCTACTCGATGGACCCCGAATCCGCCGACGCCGGCGGCGTGATCGGCTGGGTGACGACGTCGTCGCTGCCGCCTCAGCTCACGCGGGTCCTGCCACGGGCGCGTCTCGGCCTCGTCGTGGGGCCGATCCAGGCAATCGGCGGCTGGCATGTGCTCAAGGTCCTGGGACGCCGTAAGGGCCACACGCAGTCGCTGGCCGTCGCCCGTCCGGCCATCGTGGCGCAGCTCAAGCTGGAGCGTCGCGCGGCCCTGTTGTCGGGCTGGCTGACTCGGGCCCGGGCCGCCGCCCATGTGACGCACGGTTCGTAGCGCCGACACCGCGCGAGCGCCGCGCCGCGCTATACTGGCTGCGGCAGTCGCACTCCGGAAGTAGCCGAACCATGAGAAACATCCTCACCGCGCTGCTGGTCGTCGCCGTGCTCGTCGTGGCCGTCGGCGTCGCCAGCCATGCCGCCAGAGTCGATCTGAGTTACGT
>PKYM01000168.1:2515-21302 GCA_003132645.1 Actinomycetota bacterium
GCGCCGGCCGCGGCGAGCACTGGGCCCTCGTCGACGTTCACGTCGACGTCGGCGGCGCCCAGTGAGGCCGCGCCGCTGGATACGCCCTGACCCGCGCGTCACCTGCCGGACGCGCCCTGATTTGTGTGCCGCCTCCGTCTGTCGGCGCCTGTAGACTGAGACGGTGATGAGAGAGCAGACCTGGCAGATCAAGCCCGTCGACCTGCGGGTGGCCGCGGCGCTCGCCGACGAGCTGCAGATAGGCCGGCTCGCCGCTGAGATCCTCGCGCGGCGGGGATTCACTGATCCGGCCGTTGCGCGTGAGTTCCTGCACCCCGACTTTCGCGTCCACAGCCCGTACCTGCTCGATGGCNNTCGCCGTGTACGGCGACTACGACGCCGACGGCATCACGGCCACGTTCCTGCTCAGCGAGTTCCTGCGCGTCGAGATGGGCGCCAACGTGCTCTGGCGGCTGCCCAACCGCTTCAGCGACGGCTACGGCATCTCCGCCGAGGCGCTCGACGAGCTCGCCGCGGCCGGCGCCGGCCTCGTCATCACGGTCGACTGCGGGATCGGCGCTCACGCCGAGGTCGCCCACGCGGGCGAGCTCGGCCTCGACGTGATCGTCACCGACCATCACGAACCCATCGGGCGTCTGCCCGAGTGCATCGTCGTGAATCCCAAACTGGGCCGCTACCCGTGTCCCCACCTGGCCGGTGTGGGGGTGGCGCTCAAGCTGGCTCACGCGCTGCTCCAGGACCGCCAGGACGATCGCGTCGAGCTGCCGCTCGCCCTGCGACCCTATCTGGACGTGGTGGCCGTCGGCACCGTCGCCGACGTCGTGCCGCTGCTCGACGAGAACCGCAGCCTGGTGGCGATGGGCGTGGGTCGCCTGCGTAGCGCGCCGCGACCGGGGCTCGCCGCCCTGCTCGAGGTGAGCGAGACGCGCCCCGACGACGTCGACGCCGCGACCATCGGCTTTCGCCTGGCGCCGCGGCTGAATGCCGCCGGGCGCCTGGACGACGCCGCCCAGGCGGTCGAGTTGCTCGGCGCGTCCGACCGCGCCGCGGCTCTGCCGCTGGCCCAGCGCCTCGGCCAGTTGAACGCCGAGCGCCAGGAGATCGAGGCGGCCATCCTGCGCGAGGCCCTCGCGCGACTGCCCGAGCGGCTGCCGGCGGCGGTCGTGCTGTCGAGCCCCGACTGGCATGAGGGAGTGGTGGGCATCGTCGCCTCGCGCATCGTCGAACAGACCGGTCGGCCCACCATCCTGCTGAGCGAGAGCGACGGTCTCGCCAAGGGTTCGGGGCGCAGTATCCCGGCGTTCGATCTGCTGGCCGGGGTCGCGGCCTGTTCCGACCGGCTGCTCGGCTACGGTGGCCATCGTGCGGCCTGCGGCCTGCGGCTCAAGACGGGCGACGTCGCGAGCTTCGCCGAGGCGCTCGCCGGCTATGCCGGCGAGCGCCTCGGCGAAGGCGACTTTCGCAGCCTCATCACCGTCGAGGCCGTCGCCGCCGGCGACGAGCTCACGCTCGGGCTCACCGACGAGCTCGACCTCTTCGCGCCCCACGGGCTCGGCAACCGGCAGCCGCTGCTGCTGCTCCACGGAGCCGAGATCGGCGCCTGCCGGCTGACTCGCAACCGGCGTCATATGCAATGCGACGTGCGCCTCGACGGCGTCACCGCGCCGGGCGTGCGGTTCGGCTTCTCGGCTGTCTCCGAACTGCGACCCGGCATGCGCTACGACGTGCCGCTGGCCTACGTCAAGAACTCGTTCAACGGCATGGTCAGGCCTCAGGCTCTGGTGAAAGGCGCCTTCGAGCTCACGGAGCCCGCCGCCGACCTGTGCGAGACCCAGTGCCTCGTCACCTGCCCGCAGCGGGTGTCGGGCGACGAGTTCTGGGAGGCGCTCGCCGAAGCCGACCTGCCGGGGGCGGCGCTGACCGACGCGACGGCGACGGTCGCCACGCTGCGCCGCGAGCGGCGCCTGTTCGACGGTCGCCGTCGCCCTGTCGGTGCGGCCCTGACTTCGCTCGTGGCGGCGGGAGGACGACTGCTCGTGCTGGTGGCCGACGTCGCCCGCCGCCGGCCGCTGCTCACGCAGGCTGCCTGGCTTCCCGCACTCGGGCGCACCTACCTCTACCTGAGCGGGGCCTGCGCCGCGTCGCGCCTGGGCCTTGCCGTGTGCGGCGACGGTAGCGGCGACGAACCCGACGTCGTGATGGCCGACACGGTCACCGCCGCCGCCAACGGCGAGCTCGTGGGCGCCTTCGACCATGTGGCCTTCGTCGATCCGCCGTTCGACGGCGGCCTGTTCGGCGAGATCCTGCTGGCGGTNNGTCCGGTCTCGACGCCGAGCTGCTCGGTCGGCAAGGCTTCCTCGCCGGGCTGCCGGCGCTGGCGGCCGCCTTGAGTACGCTGTCCGAAGCCGGTTTGCTGGCCGACGACGAAGGTAAGAAGGGAGTAAGAAAGACGGAGGGCAAGATCGATCTGGCGACCTCCGCCACCTACCGCCGATGGTACGAACGATTCCAAACGACGACCTTCCTCAGACACTGTCTGAGCATGCGCCTCTAGGGCGTGTCCCGCTGGCGTCGCTTCGCCCTGCCGCCGAAAAGCAGCGTGAGCTGCTCGAACGCGTCCTGGCCGCGGTGGCCGTCTACAACGCGGATGTCGACGAGGCGCTCATCACGCGGGCCTTCGAGATGGCCTGCGAAAAGCACGGCGGGCAGAGCCGCAAGAGCGGCGAGGACTTCATCAACCACCCAGTCGGCACGGCCCTGATCTGCGCCGAGCTGCGCCTCGACGACTCCACCATCGCGGCCGCGCTGCTGCACGACGTGGTCGAAGACTCCGACACGCCGATCGAGGTCATCCGCGCCGAGTTCGGCGACGAGATCGCCATGCTGGTCGACGGCGTCACCAAGCTGACCAAGATCAGCTTCACCTCCACCGAAGAGGAGCAGGCCGAGAACTACCGCAAGATGATCGTGGCCATGGCCGAAGACATCCGTGTCATCCTGATCAAGCTCGCCGACCGTCTCCACAACATGCGCACCCTGTGCTACCTGGGCAAGCAGAAGCAGGTCCAGAAGTCCAAGGAGACGCTCGAGATCTACGCCCCGCTGGCCCACCGGCTGGGCATCAACAGCGTCAAGTGGCAACTCGAAGACCTCGCCTTCTCGACCCTCCATCCGCGCAAGTACGCCGAGATCGAGCGCATGGTCTCGCAGCGTCGCGCCGACCGCGAGGACTACGTCACCGAGTCGGCGCGGCTCCTCGAAGACGAGCTCTCCAAGGTCGGCGTGCGCTCCGACATCACGGGGCGCGCCAAGCACTTCTACTCGATCTACATCAAGATGAGCCGGCGCGGCAAGGAGTTCAACGAGATCCTCGACCTCACCGCGCTGCGCGTCCTGGTCGAGACCGTCAAGGATTGCTACGGCGCCATCGGTGTGATCCATGCCGTCTGGAAACCCATTCCGGGACGGTTCAAGGACTACATCGCGATGCCCAAGTTCAATCTCTACCAGTCGCTGCACACGACCGTGATCGGACCGGGCGGCAAGCCGCTCGAGATCCAGATCCGCACGTTCGACATGCACCAGACGGCCGAGTTCGGCGTGGCTGCCCACTGGCTCTACAAGGCTAAAGGCGACGGCGACCGTCCCGCCGACAAGCTCGCCTGGCTGCGGCAGATGATGGAGTGGCAGTCCGAGACCGCCGGCGACCCGCGCGAGTTCATGGACACGCTGCGCATCGACCTGTTCGAAGACGAGGTCTTCGTCTTCACCCCCAAGGGCGAGGTGAAGAGCCTCGCGGCGGGCTCCACGCCGATCGACTTCGCCTACTCGGTGCACACCGACGTCGGGGCGCACTGCGTGGGCGCCAAGATCAACGGGCGCATCGTGCCGCTGCACACGACGTTGAGCTCGGGAGACATCATCGAGATCATCACCTCGCGCTCGAGCCGCGGGCCTTCGCGCGACTGGTTGGGCATCGCCACGACGCCTCGGGCGCGCCAGAAGATCCGCCAGCACTTCCGCCGCGAGCAGCGCGAAGACTCCGCACATTCGGGTCGCGACCTGCTGCAGGAGACCCTGCGCCGCCAGGGTCTGCCGGCCCAGAAGCTGCTGTCGTCCGACGTCTTTTCACGCACCGTCAAGGACCTCGGCTATCAGAAGCCCGAAGACCTTTACCTGGCGCTCGGCTCGGGCCGCATCCCCGTGCGCGCCGTGGTCAACAAGGTGATGCAGCGCAGCGGCGGCGAGAAAGCCGCGGTGCCCGAGATCGCGATGCTGCCCACCGAGCCCCTCAACGCCGCGGCGTTCGCCGGCGGCGCCTCGAGTGAGTTCGGCATCGCCGTCGAAGGCATGCGCGACATCGTGGTGCGTATGGCGAAGTGCTGCAAGCCGATCCCCGGCGACGAGATCCTGGGTTACATCTCGCTCGGCAAGGGGGTCACGATCCACCGCGCAGAGTGCAAGAACGCCCGGGCCCTCTTTGCCAAGAATCGCGAGCGCTTCACGACCGTCACCTGGGAGGGCCTCGGCGCCCAGGCCTTCAGGGTCGAAGTTCAGGTCGAAGCGCTCGATCGCAACCACCTGCTCGAAGACATCGCCCGCACGCTTTCCGACTCGGGTTCCAACATCGTCGGGGGGGCCGTGCAGACGCTGTCCGACGGAATCGTCAGAGACCGTTTCGTCCTGGAGATCGGCGACGTCCACCAGCTCGCCAACATCATCGCCAACCTCAAGGCCATCGGTACCGTCTACGACGCCTACCGGGTGGTCTCCAGCTAGAGCACCGAGAGGCTGCCGATGCCGCCGCTTTGGCCGGCGCTCGACGGCGGTGGGCCGTGCCTGATAGCGTAAGTTGTTCATCCGCGCGAGCTAAGGATCACCACATGGCCGACCATTTCGACGTCTTCATGCTGACTCTCGGGCCCCTCGGCGCGAACTGCTTCATCCTCGCCTGCGACGGCAAGGCGCTCGTCATCGACCCCGGCGACGAGGCCGACGCGGTGGCCGACGCTTTCGACGAGATCGGTGCGCAGCCGCAGGCGATCCTCGTGACGCACGGTCACTTCGACCACTTCGGCGCCGTCGACGCGCTGGCGCGGCGCTTCGAGCTGCCGGTCTACGTGGGGGCTCCCGACGCCCGACAGCTCACCGAGCCGGCAAGCGGACCGCTCGCCGGGTTCGCCATCCAGGCGGTCTCGGTCGAGCCCGTGCTCCTCGACTCCGAGCAGCAGCTCGACCTCATCGTGCCCGTGACGGCCATTCCCACGCCGGGACACTCGCCGGGCTCTTACACCTTCTTCATCGAGGGCCACCTGTTCTCGGGCGACCTGCTGTTCCAGGGCAGCGTCGGGCGCACCGATCTGCCGGGCGGATCGACCGATCGACTGCTCAACTCGATCGCGGCTCTGGTGCGCCGCTTCCCGCCCGACACGCTGGTGCACTGCGGGCACGGGCCCGATACCTCGCTCGGCCGCGAGCTCGCGCTGAATCCCTTCCTGTCGCCCCTGCGTCACGACCCGGAGCATCGCTGGTGAGCGCCTCAAAGGCCCCCCGGGCCCCCAAGGGCACCTACGATCTGCTGCCGGCCGACGCCGAGCGTCGAGCCGACATCGTGGCCATCGTGGCNNGATGTACTCGTTTCCCGACCGCGGCGGGCGCGAGCTGACGCTGCGCCCCGAAGGCACCGCGCCCGTCTGTCGCGCCTACGTCGAGCACGGCATGTTCAAGCTGACGAAGCCCGTGAAGCTGTGGTACTACGCTCCGATGTTCCGCTACGAACGGCCGCAGGCCGGGCGCTACCGCGAGCACTACCAGTTCGGCGCTGAGGCGCTGGGCTCAGACGACCCGCTGGTCGACGCCGAAGTGATCGCCATGCTGGGTCAGATCTACGACGAGCTCGAGATCGGCGATCTCACCCTGGCCGTGAACAGCATGGGCGACGCCGAGTGCCGCCCGGCCTACACGGAGCTGCTGCGCGACTTTCTCGCGGTTCACGCCGACGAGCTCTGCGGCGAGTGTCGCGAGCGCACGGTGCTCAACCCGCTGCGCACCTTCGACTGCAAGGTCGAGAGCTGCCGCGCGGTGCTCGCCGGGGCACCGCACCTGGTCGACCATCTCTGCGACCCCTGCCGGCGACACTTCGACACCGTGTTGGAGCTGCTGCGCAAGGTCGGCCTCGACCCCGTCCTCGACTTCAGGCTGGTGCGCGGCCTCGACTACTACACGCGCACGACGTTCGAATACCAGTCCAACTCGCTCGGTTTTGCGCAGAGCACGATCGGTGGCGGCGGGCGCTACGACGGACTCGTCGAGCTGATCGGCGGACCGCCCACGCCGGGCTTCGGGTTCGGCAGCGGGCTCGAGCGCGTCACGCTCGTATCGGGCCTCGAAGAGCAAGAGGACGAGGGCCCGCTGGCCTACGTCGTGACGTTCACCGAAGAGGCTCGTGCCGACGCCTTCGCGCTCACTCAGCACCTGCGTCGCGAGCTGCTGATCGACGCTGAATGCGATCTCGTGGCGCGCAGCGCCAAGGCCCAACTCAAGCAGGCCGGCCGCAGCGGCGCCGAGCTCGCCGTGCTCGTCGGTCTCGACGACGTGGCCGCGGGCGAGGTGCGCGTGCGCGACCTCGATAACGGTGACGAAGAGGATGTGGCCGTAGACGAGCTCGGCGACTGGTTCGACGACTGGCTGGATGACGACGGCCTCGACGGCCACGGTCACCACCACGGCAATGGCAACGGCAATCCCCTGGGCGGCAACGGCGGGGGAGAGGCGTCGTGATGCGCAGCGCCCTGCCCGGCGAGCTGCGCGCCGCCAACGTAGGCCGCGAGGTGCGCCTCACAGGCTGGGTCGCCCGCCGGCGCGACCACGGTAATCTCATCTTCGTCGACCTGCGCGACCGCTCAGGCGTCGTGCAGCTCGTCTTCGACCCGGGCGTCGCGCCCGAGGCGCATCACTTCGCCCAGGCGCTGCGTCCCGAGTACGTCGTGCGCGCCACCGGAGCGGTGGTCGCGCGCGCCGCCGAGACGGTCAACCCCGGTCTGCCGACCGGCGAGATCGAGGTGCGGGTCAGCCGGGCCGAACTGCTCGCCGCCGCGCGCACGCCGCCGTTCGAGATCGAGTCGGGCGAAGGCCACGAGGTCGACGAGACGTTGCGCCTCAAGTACCGCTACCTCGACATCCGGCGGGCACCCATGGTGGCGCGCCTCGAGCTGCGTCACCGCGCCGCGACAGCGGCTCGCGACTACCTGAACGCCTGCCGCTTCCTCGAGATCGAGACGCCGATGCTCACGCGCTCCTCGCCCGAGGGGGCCCGTGACTTCCTCGTCCCCTCGCGCCTGCAGCCGCACAGCTTCTACGCGCTGCCGCAGTCGCCCCAGATGTTCAAGCAGATCCTCATGGTGGGCGGGGTCGACCGCTACTACCAGCTCGCGCGCTGCTTTCGCGACGAAGACCTGCGCGCCGACCGCCAGCCCGAGCACACCCAGATCGACATCGAGATGTCGTTCATGTCGGCGGCCGAGATCCGCGGCCTGCTCGAAGGTCTCATGGCGGCGATCTTCGAGGGCGTGGGGGAGGGGCCTCTCGAGACGCCGCTGCCCACGCTCACCTACGACGAGGCGATGCTGCGCTACGGCTCCGACAAGCCCGACCTGCGCTACGGGTTCGAGATCGTCGAACTGTCCGGCTTGTTCGCTGAGAGCGGCTTTCAGGTGTTCCGTGGCGCGCTCGAAGCCGGCGGCGTGGTGCGCGCGATCAGGGCGCCTGGCGGCGCCCGCCTGTCGCGCGCCCAGATCGACGGCTTGACCGAGCACGCCAAGGCCCACGGCGCCAAGGGCATGGCCTACGTCTACGTCGAAGAGGGCCGGGCTCTGCGCGGCCCGATCGTCAAGTTCCTCTCGGCCGCCGATCAGGTCGCCCTTGTCGCGCGCACGAGCGCCGAGCCCGGCGACCTGCTCGTGTTCGCCGCCGATCAGGCGCTCGCCGCGGCCGGCGTTCTGGGCGCCCTGCGCGGGGCCCTCGTCGGCCTGCTCGCCCCCGAGCCGTCGCGACGCTGGTCGCTGCTGTGGGTGGTCGAGTTCCCGCTATTCGAGATCGACGCCGAGAGCGGCGCGCTGACCTACGGTCACAATCCTTTCAGCCTGCCGACCGACGACACCCTCGCCTATCTCGAAGCCGAACCGCTGCGGGTCAGGGGCGCCCAGTACGACCTCGTCCTGAACGGCGTCGAACTCGGCTCGGGCTCCCTGCGGATCCCCGATGCCGGCCTGCAGCGCGCGATCCTGCGCACGCTGGGCATGAGCGAGGCGCGCATCGACGAGTCGTTCGGCTGGTTTCTCGAGGCGCTCGAGTACGGCGCTCCGCCTCATGGTGGCATCGGTCTCGGATTCGACCGCATCGTCATGCTGTTGGCAGGCGAATCGTCCATCCGCGAGGTCATCGCCTTTCCCAAGACCGCCTCCGGGTCTGACCCCATGACCGGAGCGCCCGCGCCGGTCGACGCCCGCCAGCTGCACGACTTACGCGTGCGGCCCATCTGAATCTCACCTCAGTTACTCAAGCATTTCCGCGGTTTGCCGACTATTTGTGGGACGAGTTATCGTCTGCTAGCATGCCGAATGCTCGACCTTGTGCGTGATTCGCGGCGTTATTGAGCCAACACTCACGCGCCGGGAGCCCGACTCCGGTCGGTCCGTGGACCGCCGGGAGGGCACCCACCTGCACTAGCAGGTTCAATAGGAAAGCGAACACGGCAAGGTGGAGCCTTTTCCGATGGAGGCGAAGATGAGTGGCCAGCCCACGTACCGGTCGTTTCTTGTTAAGGCGGCCCTGATCGTCGTTATGGGTGCCGCGATCATGGCGCTTCTTACGGGTGGCATAGTCCTTGCCACCAGCGCTCCGACGACCGTCTCTCCGACGACCGTCGCCGGTAACTACAACACCGCCGGCAGCTACGGCATCGTGGGCTACCCGACGCTCTCGGTCAACGCGCAGGCACGCAACGTGCCCGGATTCATCAAGAACCCGCTTGCCGAGAAGCGCGGCGTGATCCTGCTCGTCTACTGCGCCGGCACCACCGAAAACGACCAGATGCTCGGCTACTTCAACGCCATCAAGGCCAAGTACGCCGCCCAGGGCTCGTTCTTCTCGTTCGAGGCCCACAAGGCTTCAGAGCTCGGCGACGTGCTCGCCCAGCTCAAGATCAGCCAGCCGCCGGCACTCGCCGTCATCTCACCCGACGGCAGCGTCTACCAGGAGTACACCGGCTGGATCAGCCAGAAGGTCATGTCACAGGTGATCGCCAACGCCCTCGGCTCCTAAGGCGCCCGAGGGCCGCGACACCCAGTAGCATCAGTAGCATCGCGGGGCCGCGCGAGCGCCCCGCAGGACTCTAGCCGCGACGTCGCGATCGCGAGCGGCGCACCCGCCGGCCTGCCTTTCGCCTCTCACTGCGCTCCGACGCTGGGCGACACACGGCCCTCCCGCAGCGCGCCATGCGGCCGTTCACGGCGCGCGCCTCACGGGCAACCCACGGCGCCCCTCACGGCAGCCCACGGCGCTCCTCACGGCTCCTCACGGCTCCCCATGCCCCCGCGGCGGAGCGAACGCCGACGGTCTTTCTGCCAGCATCCTGTTTGACGAATGTGACTGCCGTGGTACATAATCCCGACTGTTTCTGTTGTGTATCGAACCAACGACGTCACGGAGGCATGGGGTGCGGATCTCGTCCCGCTGCGAATACGGCCTGCGCGCCATGATCTATCTGGCGCGCACTGCCGGCGACGATCCCACCCCCCTGACCGAGATCGCGCGTCGCGAAGACATGCCGACCGCTTTTCTCGAGCGTATCCTCGCCCGCCTGCGCGAGGGCGGGCTCGTCGCCAGCACGCGGGGCGCGAGCGGCGGCTACCGGCTCTCGCGGCCGGCCGGCGCCATTTCGGTGGCCGACATCGTCACCGCTATCGAAGGCCCCCTGTCGCTCGTCGGCTGCCTGCCCGACGAAGGTGGCTGCGCCAGGGCCGGCAGCTGCGCGTCGCAGGCCGTCTGGCGGCGCCTCGACGACGCCATCAGCAGAGCGCTCAGCGACATCAGTCTCGATGAACTCTCCGTGGAGGCGATCACGACATGAGAACCGTCTACTTCGATCACGCGGCGACCACTGCGGTCGACCCGCGCGTCTTCGCCGAGATGGAGCCGTATTTCGTCGAGCGCTACGGCAACCCGTCAGAGATCCATCGGCTCGGCCGCGAGGCTCGCGAGGCCGTCGACAAGGCCCGCGCCCAGGTGGCCGCGGCGCTCGGCGCGGCCGACAAGGAGATCGTCTTCACCAGTGGCGGCACCGAGGCCGACAACATGGCCCTGAGCGGCTTCCTCTCGCGCCTCGAGCCGGGCCACCTGATCGTGAGCGCCATCGAGCACCCGGCCGTCATGGAGACCGCGCGCTACCTCATGCGTCAGAACTGGGAGGTGACCTTCGCGGCCGTCGACAGCAACGGGGTCGTTGACATCGACGCCTACGCGGCCGCGTTCCGTGACGACACGCGCCTTGTGTCGATCATGTTCGCCAACAACGTGGTCGGTACCATCGAGCCCATCCGGGAGCTCGCCCGTATCGCCCACGAGCACGGCGCGGCGTTCCATACCGACGCCGTCCAGGCGGTCGGCGCGGTACCCATCGACGTCGCCGATCTGGGTGTCGATCTGCTCTCGCTGTCGGGCCACAAGCTCTACGGGCCCAAGGGCATCGGCGCCCTGTACATCAAGCGCGGCACTCGGGTGGCGCCCATCCTGCACGGAGGTGGCCACGAACGGCGGCTGCGCTCGGGCACCGAGAACGTGCCCGGCATGGTCGGTCTCGGCGCCGCGCTCGAGCTGGCCGTGGCCGAGCTGCCCAGCCAGCGTCCGCGGCTCGAAGCGCTGCGCGACCGTCTGGCCCAGGGTTTTCGCTCGTCGATCGAAGACACCGTCTACCTGGGCCATCCCACGGAGCGTCTGCCGGGCAACGTCTGCATATCGGTGCGCTTCATCGAAGGTGAGTCGATGGTCCTTCAGCTCGACGGCAAGGGTATCGCGGTGGCGAGCGGCTCGGCCTGCGCGTCGGGCTCGCTGGAGCCGTCGCACGTCATCCTCGGCATGGGCTACGCCGCCGAGGAGGCGCACGGCAGCGTTCGTCTTACGCTCGGCCACGAGAACACCGACGCCGACGTCGACTACTTTCTCGAGGTGTTTCCGCCCATCGTCGCGCGGCTGCGCGAGATGAGTCCGCTCTACGTGAAGAGGTAGGCTTATGTACACCGATCTCGTGATGGACCACTTCTCGAACCCTCGCAACGTGGGCGAGGTCGACGATCCCGACGGCGCCGGCCAGATCGGCAATCCGGTCTGCGGCGACGTCATGCGCATGACGATCAAAGTCGACGACGACCGCATCACGGACGTCAAGTTCAAGACGTTCGGCTGCGGCGCGGCGGTGGCGACCTCGAGCATGGTGACCGAGATGGTGATGGGCAAGACGCTCGACGAGGCCGCTGAGATCTCCAACCGGGCCGTCGCCGAGGCGCTCGGCGGGCTGCCCGCCCAGAAGATGCACTGTTCGAACCTCGCCGCCGACGCGCTTCACCTCGCCATCGAGGACTACCTCACCAAGGCGGGCCGCGCCGGAGACGTCGCGAAGGTGCTCGGAAAAAAAGCGTAATGGTCGGCCTGAGCGGCGGCGTTGACAGCGCCGTAGCCGCGCTCGCGTTGCGCGAGGCCGGCTACCAGGTGCGCGCCGCCACCCTGAAGCTCTGGCCGGGAGACGACGAGCGCAGCTGCTGTTCGCCGGCAGCCGTGGCGCGTGCCCGGGAAAGCGCGCACGCCATCGGCAGCCCGCACTTCAGCGTGAACGACGAGTCGCGCTTCGAAGCCGAGGTCGTGGCGCCGTTCGTCGGCGCGTACCTGGCCGGCGAGACGCCGAACCCCTGCATCGCCTGCAATCCGGGTCGCCTGCGGCGGCTCGTCGCGCTGGCCGACCACTTCGGGGCGGCCTGGGTAGCCACTGGGCACTACGCGCGGGTGGTGCGTGTGGCAGGCGAGCCGCGCATCGCGCGTGGTCGCGACCTCGACAAGGACCAGTCGTATATGCTCTGGCGCGTACCCCCCGAGACCCTGGAGCGTCTCCTGCTGCCGTTGGGCGAGCTCACCAAGCCCGCGGTGCGCGCGCGGGCCCGCCGCGCCGGGCTGCCTCCGGCCGATCAGGCCGAAAGTCAGGATGTCTGTTTTGCGCCTGGTGACCACCGTGAGTTCCTGACGGCGCGCGGCGCCCCCCGGCAGGCGGGTGAGATAGTCGACGGTGACGGTCGCGTTCTCGGCACTCACGACGGCTGGTGGCGCTTCACCGTGGGTCAGCGGCGCGGGCTCGGCCTGAGCGCCGCCGAGCCCCTGTATGTGGTGGCGATCGAGCCCCAAAGCGGCCGCGTTGTGGTCGGGCCCGCGGAGAAGCTCGTCGTGTCGGTCGTGGAGGTCCGCGAGCTCGTCGACCGCGGCCTCGGCGACGGCGACGGTCTCGCGGTCCAGTTGCGCTACAAGGCCGCTGCGGTCGCCGTCGCCCGTCTGCGCAGGCTGCCCGGCGATCGCGCCCGGATCGAACTCGGCGAGCCGTTCTCCGGGTCGGCGCCGGGACAGTCGGCCGTGCTGTACAGAGACGATGTCGTGGTAGGCGGCGGCATCATCACGAAGGCCGGCCCGCGACGTTCACCGAGCGCGTGCCGGTGTGATAGGGTTTCCGCGCCAAGAGCGAGGCCAAAGCGCGGCGATGGAGGCGACGTCGATGACTGACTCAGTGTGGATCGTGGGTGCCAGCACGCCCTCGATGGCGTTGCGCTATGCCGCGGCGTTCTTTCTCGTGGTGGTCGGTATCGGGCTGATCTACGCGCTCGTCCGGCTGGGGGGCACGTTACGTTCCGCCGAAAAGCTCCTGACCGACGTCGACATCGAGGTGGTGCCCCTCCTCAAGCAGGCTACCGAGACCCTCGACGGAGTCAACACCGAGCTCGACAAGGTCGATGTGGTCATGTCGAGCGTGGTCGACGCCACCGAGAAGGTCGACCAGACGACGCGCATCGTCGAGTCGGCGATCACCGTGCCGGCCAAGAAGGCCGCCGCCTTCGGCGCCGGCGTCTCGCAGGCCGTCTCCAGTTTCTTCAATCGCGGCGCCGACGCGCCCGAGCCCGACGCCGGCGACAGTCCGCCGAACGGCGCCTCCTGGAGTCCGCCGTCCGGCTACGGCCCTGGAGCGGCGAGTCCCGCGCCGACCGAGTCGATCGGCCCGCCCTCTGCGGAGCCGGTGGCCGACAGCGTAAGCGAGGCTCCGCCGGTTGCCGACACGCCGGGCGAGGCTCCGCCGGCAGACCAGGCGTCCGGCACGAACGAGGTGAGCGGCGGGTGAGGCTCTGGGGAACTCTCATCTTCGGCAGTGTGCTTGCCGGTACGGGTGTGGCCTACTATGTGCGCGAACGCAGCCAGTCCACCGGCCAGAGCTATGTCGAGGTGCTGTTGCAGCTGCCTTCCGAGGTGCGGCGTGGCTACGGCGAGGCCCGCCGGCGGGCGCGGCTGGCTCTAGACGACGGCCTGCGGGCCGCACGCGTGCGTGAGCGCCAGGTCGACCACGCGCTCGTGGCTGCAGCGCAGCGCAACGACGACCCGATCGCTTAGGCGAGGTTACTGATGGCAGATACCATTCGTCTCGAAGTGACGGCCTCCGCGGCGGCGCTTCCCGTCGTGCGCCTGGTGCTGGGCGGCGTGGCTGCGCGCGTCGATCTCTCGCTCGAAGAGATCGAAGATCTCTACGTGGCCGTCGAAGAGCTGCTCTCGGCCGCAGAGGGCGCCGGTGAAGGCCCCCGCCATGAGCTGGCCATCGAGTTGGGCGACGACGGGGTGACCGTGAATGCTGGTCCCTTCCGGACCTCGGCGCTCAGGTCACGCCTCACGAGTGCGGAACCGTCCGGCAAGTACGATCTGCAGACCGTCATGCGCGGGGTCGTGCAGTCAGTCGAAGTCTGCGCGGCGCCCGACGATTGCTACTGCGTGGTGTTCGCCAAGCGGCGCGGCAGCGCCTGAGGTCCGCATGTCTGATGCCGACACCACTGACCGGCTCGGCGACGAGGTCGCCGGAAAGCCCGACGGACGCCAGGTAGGGCAGGGCGCGGGCGCGCCGCGCGCCGACGACGACAAGCGCCCGGACGTCGAAGCAGGCGCCGGCGATCCCTTGTCCGGCAGCGCCGCCGAGTCCGGCGAGCCCGGATCCGGCCAGGGCGAGCCCGGATCTGATCGGGGTGAACCGGAGACCGAAGGCGCGTCCCCAGCCGTCGAGCCCGAGGCCGGCGATGAGAGCCAGATCGATGCCCGGCCCGAAGGAGACGATGACGACCTGATCGTGCGCGTCGTGCCGCCGACCAGCCGCGGCAAGGATGAGTCCGAGAAACTCGACCAGTTCCTGCTGCGGCGCTATCACCTGCACGGCGACCGCCGGGCGCGCGACCAGTTGATCACCATGTACCTGCCCCTGGTGCGCTCGCTGGCGCGCCGATATTCGTCACGCGGCGAGCACTTCGACGACCTGGTGCAGGTCGGATCGATCGGCCTGATCAAGGCCATCGACCGGTTCGACCTGACGCGCGGCGTCGAGCTCACGACCTACGCTACGCCGAACATCATCGGCGAGATCAAGCGCTACTTCCGCGATAAGGGCTGGTCGGTGCGCGTGCCGCGCGGCCTGCAGGAGCTGAACATCCGCCTGAACAAGGTGATCGACGAGCTCGTCCCCAAGCTGCAGCGCTCGCCGACCATCAACGAGATCGCCGCAGCGGCGGGGGCGACGCCAGAAGAAGTGCTCGAGGCGCTCGAAACGAGCCAGGCCTACAACTCGGTCTCGCTGCAAGCCGCGCCCAACGGTGAGTCGGGCGACGATGAGACCGGCCTGATCGACTACATGGGAACCGAAGAAGCGGCGTACGACACGATGGAGGACCGCACCATGCTGGCCCCGGGCTTCGCCAAGCTCGATGCCCGCGAGCGCTACATCCTCCACCTGCGTTTCTTCGAGGGCCTTACGCAGTCGCAGATCGCCGCGCGCGTCGGCATTTCGCAGATGCACGTGTCACGGCTCATCCGCCGGGCGCTCGAGAAGCTGCGGGCGAACATCGGCGAGGGTGCGCTGTGACGCCCCGGCTCTGACCGGTAGAGACCGCGACGATGAGGTGCGTATGACCCTGCAGAGGAACGGTGCGGCGCTGTCGTCGGCGGCGCTCCGCCGCGCGTTCAGCGAGTTCTTCGAGGCGCGGGGCCACCTGGCGCCGCCGCCGGCATCGCTTGTGCCGGTCGGCGATCCGAGCGTGCTGTTCACGACGGCCGGCATGCAACAGTTCAAGCCCTACTATCTCGGCGTCGACACGCCGCCGGCCCAGCGTCTGACGACCAGCCAGCGCTGCTTTCGCACCTCCGACATCGAGAACGTCGGGCACACGGCGCGCCACCTGACCTTCTTCGAGATGCTCGGCAACTTCTCCATCGGCGACTACTTCAAGCGCGAAGCCATCGCCTGGGCGCTCGAGTTCTCAGATCAGCTCGGCATCGACAGGGCCCGGATCAAGGTCAGCGTGTTCGGTGGCGACGACCAGGTGCCGGTCGACGACGAGGCCATCGCCATCTGGAAGACGCACGGCTTCTCAGACGACGACATCGTGCGCCTCGGACGAGGAGACAACTTCTGGGGACCGGCGGGCGCCACGGGCCCCTGCGGGCCCTGCTCCGAGCTGTACTTCGACATGGGCGAGGAGTTCGGCTGTGGACGGCCCGACTGCGGTCCGGGCTGCGAGTGCGACCGCTGGATGGAGTACTGGAACCTGGTCTTCGTGCAGTACGAGATGGACGAGCGTGGCGGCCTCTCGCCGCTGGCCGCCCAGAGCATCGATACCGGCATGGGGCTCGAACGCGTCAGCGCGGTCCACCAGGGCGTCACCACGGTCTACGAGACCGACGCCTTCCGGCCCCTGATCGAACTCGGCGAGCAGCTTTCCGGCCAGACCTACGGCTCGAGTGAGGCCGCGACCCGCGCCCTGCGCATCATGGCCGAACACGCCCGCGGCATCGCCTTTCTCATCATGGACGGGGTCCTGCCGGGCAACGAGGGGCGCGACTACGTGCTGCGGCGCATCATTCGCCGCGCCGTTCAGCAGGGCGTCTCGATCGGCCTCGACGAGCCGTTTCTTTCGCGTCTGTGCGAGCGCGTCGTCGAGCTCATGGGCGGGGCTTATCCGGCGCTTCTGGCGAGCCGCGATACGATCGTCGAGATCACCGGCGAGGAGGAGGCGCGCTTCACTCACACGCTGGCTCAGGGTATGGCCATCCTCGATGAGGCCCTGCGCCGCGCCCGCGACTCGGGTGCCGAGCTGCCTCCGGCGGTCGCTTTCGAGCTCCACGACACCTACGGTTTTCCTTTCGATCTCACCCGCGAGATCGTCCAGGACCGGGGGATGAGCGTCGACGAGGAGGGCTTCGAACGCCTCATGACCGAGCAGCGCGAGCGGGCTCGCAAGGCCCAGCGCGCGGGCGAGACCGGACCGGGCGAGCTCGAGACCTTCCAGCGCGGCAGCGCGGACCTGCCGACGACCTTCGTGGGCTACGAGCGCCTCGAGGTCTACAGCGTCGTGCGCGCCGCGCGCGTCCTGGCCGACGGCCGGGTGGCGCTCAAGCTCGAGGAGTCGCCCTTCTATGCCGAAGGCGGCGGTCAGGTCGCCGATGCCGGCTGGATCCACACCGACTCGGGCAAGCTCGACGTGATCGACGTCATGCGCTTCGAAAACGACCAGGTCATCGTCGGTCGCCTGACCGAAGGCAGCGTCGTCTCCGGCGAGCGCGCCAAGGCCATGGTCAACGCCGTGCGGCGCCACCAGACGGCCTGCAACCACACCGCCACGCACCTGCTCCACAACGCCCTGCGCATCGTGCTCGGCGACGAGGTGCGCCAGGCGGGCTCGCTCGTGACCCCCGACAGGCTGCGTTTCGACTACAAGACGCGGCGCGCCCCGACGCCCGCTGAGCTCCGCCAGATCGAAGACCTTGCCAACCGGCGGATCGTCGAAAACCACCCGGTACGGCCCTTTGTCACCACCCGCGAGTATGCCGCCGAGATCGGCGCGCTGGCCTTCTTCGAGGAGAAGTACGGCGAGTTCGTGCGGGTGCTCGAGATCGACGAATTCAGCCGCGAGTTGTGCGGCGGCACGCACGTCTCATCGACCTCCCAGATCGGCTTGTGCAAGATCACCGCCAGCACTTCGGTGGGCGCCAACACGCGGCGCGTCGAGGCGATCACGTCAGCCGCCGCGATCGAGTACTATCGCGGCATCGAGGCGCGCGAGCAGGAGTTGGCCGGCGAGCTCGGTGTGACGGCCGACCGCGTCCCCGAGGCGGTGCGTCGTCGCCTGGCCGAGACCGACGAGTTGCGACAGGCGGCTCGCGCCGCCGAGAGCGGCGAGCGTCATGGTCGTGTCGAAGAGCTGCTGGCCGCGGCTCACGCGGTAGGCCGCGCCACACTGGTCGCCGGTCAGGTCGACGTACAGCGGCCCGAAGAGCTGCTCGCTCTGGCCGACGAGATCCGCGCCAGACGGTCCGACGTCGCCGTGGCTCTGCTCGCCGCCGTCGACGGCCGCGTCGCGGTGCTGGTCGCGGCGACCGACGCCCTCGTGGGTCGCGGGCTGCGCGCGAACGACGTACTGGCCGCCATGATGCCGGCCATCGAGGGGCGCGGCGGCGGCAAGCCGACGCTCGCCCGCGGCGGCGGTACCAATGTGGCCGGCATGGCCGCGGCACTCGAGGCGGGCGTGGCCCGGGCTCGGGAGCTTCTCGGGGACTGACGGTGCGGCTCCTGGCGCTCGACTACGGCGCCGTCCGTACGGGAGTCGCCATCTCCGACGAGACCGCCACGATCGCGCGGCCCTTCGGGGTCGTCGAGCGCGCCGGGACGGCGCCGGGGCTCGCGGCTCTCCGCGAGATGGTGGCGACCGAAGGGGTGTCGCTGGTGGTGGTGGGGCTGCCCGTCTCGCTCGACGGCGGCGAGCACGGTCAGGCCCGCGATGTGCGCTCGTTCGTGGCCCGGCTGCGGAGCACGATCGACGTGCCGGTCGTGCTGTACGACGAGCGTTTCACGACCGCGATCGCGCAGCAGCGAGGGGGGGCGGGTGCGCTCGATGCCAGAGCAGCGGCGCAGATACTCGAGGACTATCTGAGCGCCAATGAGTTCCGGCTACGACCCTGAGTCCGCTCACCCCGCCGGCGTCGAGTGTCTCCACTACGTGGCTCGCAACGGCGGCAGCGCTCGGCACTGCTTCTCGTGGAGCTACGCCCGGTTCCTGAGCGACATGGCGCGCGCCCAGCACTGAAACCCGTCGGAGCGGCGACGTGGCGCCGCGACGCGGGCCCTGTCCCGGCAGGCCTGTAGAGCAGGATGTCGCGTGCCGATGTGCAAGCTAGCTTGCAGTGGTTCGATCGACGACCGGCGAGCGGGTTCACGACTCTGGGGGCCGAAGGTGACGACTATCGCAGGCAGCACCGTCCTGACCGGCATCATCGGCTGGCCGGTGGCGCACTCTCTCTCGCCGGCGATGCACAACGCCGCCTTCGCGGCGCTCGGACTGGACATGGCCTATGTGCCGCTGCCGGTCGCTGCCCGACAGCTCGAAGCCGCTGTCGGCGGGCTACGGGCTCTCGGCTTTCGCGGCGCCAACGTCACCATGCCGCACAAGGCCGCCGT
>PKYM01000168.1:21341-25024 GCA_003132645.1 Actinomycetota bacterium
TGAAGGTGCGGCGTCTCACGGTGGTCAATCGTTCGCCGGCGAGGGCGGAGGAGCTCATCCGCCTGCTCGGAGCCCTGGACGACCAGGCACGGTTTGAGGTCGTGGCGCTCGATGCCCTGGCCGCGGCTCAGGTGCGCGAGGCCGACATCCTGGTCAACGCCACCCCCCTCGGCATGAACGAGCCGCTTAAAGTGCCGGGGGTTTTGGTCGATACCATGCGACGTGACCATATCGTTTTCGACGTGGTCTACGGACAGCGCTCGACGATGCCTGTCGAACGTGCCCGGGCCATTGGAGCGCGGGCTATCGACGGCGTGGGCATGCTCGCCTGGCAAGCCGCGCTTTCGTTCGAACTGTGGACGGGCCGGGATGCGCCACTGGAAGTGATGCGAAGTGCCGCACGACGATGAGAGCCCAGCAGTCGGTCGTCTGGCGGCCGATGACGAACGCCGACCCGAAGTCGAGGTCGTCCTGCGGGACGGCAGCGACCCGGCGGAGACCGACGAATGGGGTGTTTACGCACCCGACGGCGACCAGGGAGCGGACGATTTCGTGAGCACGAGCCACGACGAGGTATTCGATCCCGACGGCATGTTCGACGCCTTGTCCGGTCTGGCCGAAGTCGACCTGCTGGCGACCGTCAAACCGATCGAGATCCCCGATGAGGACGAGCCCAGCGCGGAGGCCGACGGCGACGGTGACGGCGCCCTGCGCGCGACCGGCGTCAACGCCGTCCTCGAGCGGCTGCAGGCCGCCGACGAGGCAGCCGCCTCGGGAGCTCCGGTGCCGCTGCGGGCGAGCAAAAAGCGGCTCGGCGAGATCCTGGTCGACATGGGCCTCGTCACCGACGAGCAGATCGAAGCCTGCCTGATCCGCCAGAAGGAGACCCGCCAGCGCCTCGGCCAGATGCTGCTCGAGGACAAGGTCGTGTCGGAGCTCGATCTGACCAAGGCGCTCGCCACCAAGTTCGGCATCGAGTACCTCGACCTCACCAAGGTCCAGCTCGACATGTCCGCCGCCGGGCTGATGTCCGAGCGGCTGTGCCGGCGCTACGGCGCCATCCCGGTGCGATTCATCGACGACACTACTCTGCAGGTCGCCATGATCGATCCGGCGAACGTCCTGGTCGCCGACGACCTGCGCATCATGACGGGCTACACGATCATGCCCGCCATCGCCAGCGAAGAGGACGTGTTCGGCGCCATCGGCAAGCTGAACCGGCTCGACGACCAGGTCCGCGAGAACCCGGACGCGGTCGGCTCCGGCGAAGACGAGATCACCGACATCCGCGAGATGACCGAAGAACCGCCGATCGTCAAGCTGGTCAACTCGGTGATCGCGCAGTCCGTCGACGACGCCGCCAGCGACATCCATTTCGAGCCGCAGGCCAAGGAGCTCGTCATCCGCTTTCGCCTGGACGGCGTCCTGCACGAGGTCATGTCGGTGCCACGCCGCATGCAGAACGGCGTGATCTCCCGCCTCAAGGTCATGGCGGAGCTCGACATCGCCGAGCGCCGCGTGCCTCAGGACGGACGTATGGGCCTGGTGGTCGGCGGCAAGCCGATCGACATGCGCGTCGCTACGCTGCCGACGGTGTACGGCGAGAAGATCGTCATGCGTCTGCTCGACAAGAGCAACGTCATGCTCAATCTGACCGATCTCGGCTTCTCGGACAAGGCGCTCAAGCGTTACAAGCGCTCGTTCACGAGGCCGTACGGCGCCATCCTCGTCACCGGCCCGACCGGCTCAGGCAAATCGACCACCCTGTATGCCACGCTGAACATCATCAACTCGCCCGAGAAGAACGTCATCACCGTCGAGGACCCGGTCGAGTATCGCCTCTCGGGGATCAACCAGGTGCAGGTCAACATGAAGGCCGGCATGACCTTCGCCGCGGCACTGCGCTCCATCCTGCGTTGCGACCCTGACATCGTGATGGTCGGCGAGGTCCGCGACCGTGAGACCGCCAGCATCGCCATCGAGTCGGCCCTCACCGGCCACCTCGTGCTGACCACGCTGCACACGAACGACGCGCCGGGCGCCCTTTCGCGACTCACGGAGATGGGCATCGAGCCCTTCCTGACCTCGTCGGCTGTCGACTGCGTTCTGGCTCAACGCCTGGCGCGCCGGCTCTGCATCGAGTGCAAGGAGCCCTATGAGCCGTCGCAAGAGATGCTCAAGAAAAACGACTTTCCACCCGAGGTCTTCGAGATGGAGAAGGTGACGTTGTACCGGCCGAAGGGTTGTTCGCGCTGCAACGGCACCGGCTACAAGGGACGGCTCGGTATCTACGAAGTTATGATCGTGAGTGAAGCTATCCGCCGGCTGACGGTCGAGCGCAAGAGCGCCGACGAGATCAGTCGCGTGGCCCAGGCCGAGGGCATGAAGAACCTGCGCGAAGACGGCATCGACAAGGTGCTGGCGGGCGCAACATCAATCGAAGAGATCGCCCGGGTCATCATCTGACAATCTGGCTTCCGAGGGGACGATAACGATGGATCTTGTAGACATTCTGCTTGAGGTTCTGGAGCGCGATGCAAGCGACCTGCACCTCTCGGTCGGCGCGCCGCCGATCGTGCGCGTCAACGGCGTCCTGGAGCGACTCGACTATCCGCGCCTGGGTGCCAACGACACCCGCGAGCTGATCTACTCGATCCTCTCCCAGGAACAGCGTCAGCGCCTCGAGAACGATTGGGAGATGGACTTCTCGTACTCGGTGCCCAGCCGGGCCCGCTTCAGAGTCAACGCCTACTTCCAGCGCAACAGCCTGGGGGCGGCCTTCCGTCTGATCCCCATCCAGATCAAGAAGCTCGAAGACCTCGGCCTGCCCAAGGCGCTTCACCAGCTCACCACCAAGCCACGCGGCTTCGTGGTCGTCACCGGACCGACGGGCTGCGGCAAGTCGACCACGCTGTCGGCGATGATCGACGAGATCAACGAGGTCCGCGAAGAACACATCATGACGATCGAAGACCCGATCGAGTTCCTGCACCGCCACAAGAAGTGCATGATCAACCAGCGCGAGGTCGGGGCCGACACGAAGTCGTTCAATCGGGCCCTCAAGAGCGTCCTGCGCCAGGATCCCGACGTCATCCTCGTCGGCGAGATGCGCGACACCGAGACGATGGCTACGGCGCTCACCGCGGCCGAGACCGGACACCTCGTGTTCGCCACCCTGCACACCCAGGATGCGCCGCAGACGATCGACCGCATCATCGACGTCTTCCCGCCTCATCAGCAGGAACAGATCAGGGTGCAGCTCTCGACCACGCTGGTGGGGGTCTGCACGCAGCAGCTGCTGCCCACGATCGACGGCCGCGGGCGGGTGGTCGCCTGCGAGCTGCTCATCCCGACGCCGGCCGTGCGCAACCTCATTCGCGAAGGCAAGACCCACCAGATCTACTCGGTGATGCAGACCGGCACCATGCACGGCATGGTGACGATGGATGCTTCGCTGGCCGACCTGGTGCGGCGCGGCCTGATTTCGCGCGAGCTCGCGCAACGGCGCTCGAGCACACCGGAAGACCTGAACCGCCTGCTGGGCGCGCCCGGTCAGGCCGTCAGAGCCGGCTAAAGGTTTGCCGGAGCATGACGAGAACAGTCTCGACAAGGGTCGCAGCCAAACGACCTGATCAGCGGCTTGCTGCCGGCGTCGCCGGGAAGTGACGGAGGACTCATGGCCA
>PKYM01000353.1 GCA_003132645.1 Actinomycetota bacterium
CTGCCGCCGCGGCGCCGCCAGGGTGCCCTGCCGCTCCTGACTCGCACGACCGAGCACCACCGCCCGCGCGGCGTGATCGGTATCATCGCTCCCTGGAACTACCCCCTGTCGCTCAGCATCGGCGACGCCATCCCGGCGCTGCTGGCGGGCAACGCCGTGGTGCTCAAGCCCGATGCCCAGACGCCCTTCAGCGCCCTGTGGGCGGCGGCGCTTCTGGCCGAGGCGGGATTGCCGGGCGGCCTGCTCCAGGTGGTCACCGGTCGCGGCGCCGAGCTCGGCACGCCGCTGGTCGACGGCGCCGACTTCCTCATGTTCACGGGCTCAACGGCGACCGGCAAGATCGTCGCGGCGCAGGCCGCGGCGCAGCTCAAGGACTGTTCCATGGAGCTCGGCGGCAAGAACCCGCTGCTCGTGCTGCCCGGCGCCCGGCTCGGGGCGACGGTGCGCGGCGCTGTGCGCGGCATCTGCGCCAACAGCGGCCAGCTCTGCATCAGCATCGAGCGCCTCTACGTGCACACTGACCTCTACGACGCCTTCGTGCTACGGCTCGCCCAGGCGCTGCGCGGCGTGCGCCTCGGCGCCGAGCTCGACTTCGGCCCCGACATGGGCTCGCTGGCCAGCGCCGACCAGCTCGCGAAGGTCGCCGCACACATCGAGGACGCCGTCGACAAGGGCGCCGAGGTGCTGGCCGGCGGCGGCGCCCGGCCCGATCTCGGTCCCTACTTCTACGAACCGACGCTGCTCGGCGGCGTCACCGACCAGATGGTCGTGTACCGCGAGGAGACGTTCGGCCCCGTTGCCGCGGTCTACCGCTGCGACTCGGTCGACGAGATGGTGGACCGCGCCAACGACACGCGCTACGGCTTGAACGCGAGCGTCTGGGCGGGCAGCGCGCGCGCCGGCCGCGCCGTGGCTGCGCGGCTGCAGGCCGGCACGGTCAACGTCAACGAGGCCTACGCCGCCGCCTGGGGTTCGGCCGACGCCCCCATGGGCGGCTTCAAGGAATCGGGCATGGGCCGCCGGCATGGTGCCCAGGGCATCCTCAAGTACACCGAGCCCCAGACGATCGCCGAGGAGCGCCTGCTCGGCATCGACACACCTCCGCTGCTGAACCACAAGCAGTACGCCGCCGTCATGACCGCTGCGCTCCGCGTGCTGCGGCGCCTGCCCGGCATCGACTGAAAGAGAGAGCGAAGGGAGGTCGTCGTGACGACCATCGCAAGCAAGCACGTGCTCGTCACGGGCGGCGCCTCGGGGTTGGGGCGCGGCCTCGCGCTGCGCTGCGCTGCGCTCGGCGCCACCGTGAGCGTGCTCGACCTGAACGAGGCCGGCGCCGAAGAGGCGGCCGCCACGGCGGCCGCCCAGGGCGCCGGCACAGCCGCCGGCTACGGCTGCGACGTCGGTGACCGCGAGCAGGTGGTCGACGTCGCCGGGCGCGTACGCGAGGCGGCCGGGCCCGTCGACATCCTCGTGAACAACGCCGGCGTGGTAAGCGGCCGCGCCCTGCTCGAGCTCACCGACGAGCAGATCGAGCAGACCTTCCGGGTCAACACTCTGGCCCTGTTCTGGGTGACCCGCGCCTTTCTGCCGGCCATGATCGAGCGTGCCGGCGGGCACATCGTGGTCGTCGCCTCGGCCGCCGGCCTCATCGGCACGCCCCGCGAGACCGACTACGCGGCGAGCAAACACGCCGCTGTGGGGTTCACCGAGGCCCTGCGTCTCGAGCTCCGGCGCAGCGCGCCTACGCTGCGCACGACGACCGTCTGCCCTTTCTACATCGACACAGGCATGTTCGCCGGCGTCAAGACGCGGTTTCCCAGGCTGCTGCCGATCCTCCGCGAGGACGATGTCGTAGAGGCCATCATCGACGCCGTGCACTTCGACAAGCCGATGGTGGTGCTGCCCTGGATGGTGCGCACGCTGCCGGCCATGCGCCTGCTGCCCGTGTCGGCCTTCGACCGGCTGGCCGAGCTCTTCGGCCTCGCGGCGGCCATGAACGAGTTCAGGGGGCGCGACGCGACCGCCTCGCCGTCGGCTTTCGGGTCGGTCGGCGCTCCGGTCTAGCGGCGCGGCGGTCGCCTACGACTTCACGTTCCTCGAGTTCAGCCGGTGGTAGAGCCCCTTCAGTCTGCCGTAGAGCTTGCGGTACTCGGCGTAGCCGTCCGAGTACGCCCGGGTGTCGGGCGACGGCACGAACGTCGCCGCGACCGGCACGAGCGCGGGCACCTCGTCGAGGGTGAGCTCGCCGAGGCAGACCCGGGCCCACAGGGCGACGCCGCGCAGTTGAGCGTGACGGGGGTCGGCCACCTGTTCGACCGGGCGGCCAAGGACGTCGGCGTAGATCTGGCACCACAGATCGCTCTGCGCGCCACCACCGAGCATGCGCAGCTTCGGGACAGGCCGCTTGAGGAACTTCTCGTAGGCGTCGAACAGCCAGCGCGAGTTGTAGGCGACACCCTCCAGGACCGAGCGCACGAGCATCGCCCGGTCGGTGCGCAGCGAGAGGTTCAGCCATCCCGCACGCGCGATCTTGTCCTCGACCGGGCTGCGCTCGCCGTTGAGCCACGGCATGAACAGCAGTCCNNCCCTCACAGCCTGCGGGCGCACGTTCAGCGAGGCGCAGGAGCTCCTCGAACGACGGTGAGGGCGCCTCGGCGGCCGCACCGCTCGCGCCGATGCCGCTGCCGCCGCCGAGCAGGCCGTCGGGCGGCGCGACGATCTGCTCGCGCAGCCACTGAAGACAGGCCCCGCCGGTCTCCTGGTTGTTGGCGACGATGGGGTGCGCCCGGTCGAGCCCTGGTACGGTCGCGATCTGGTGCAGGATGTCTGTGCGTTTGAAAGGCACACGCGTGCCGACCCACGACGTGGTCGACACGGCGATGTGGGTCTCGTACGGCGCCACGGCGCCCGAGCCCACCACCGCGGCGTGCAGGTCGGGGATGCCGCAGACCACCGGCGCTCCCGGCGCGACGCCGAGCTCGGCGGCGACCTCGGGCAGCAGGGGGCCGAGCACAGAGCCCGTCGGGATGAGCTCGGGTAGCCGGGCGCGGTCTCGCCGCGTCCTTCTGACGAGCGAATCGACGTACCCCAGCGGCGCGCCGAGACGGTTGTCGGTGAGCCACGACGCGATCATCGAGGCCGGCGTCGCGGCGGCCCTGCCGGTGAACCTGAGGCCCAGGTAGTCGACCGGCTCGAGGATCACGGTGGTCTTGGCGTACACCTCGGGCAGCCGCGCCTGCAGCAGCAGCGAGTGGCCGGTGGGGTCGGCGCCGCTCGGCGTCGGTGCTCCCCCGGTCAAGCGCAGGAACGGCAGGACCTTCTGCGGCGCAAAGCCGGAGATGCTGACCGGTCCGCCGATGACCTCGCGCACGAGGTCGCGGGCGCGGGTGTCGGACCAGAGCAGGACCTCGCCGACGGGCGCGCCGTCGGCGCCCACGGGCACCGATGACGCCCACTGCCCCGTGATCGCGACGGCGTGCAGCGCGTCGCGGTCGGCGGCGGCGCCGTCGATGGCCTCGCGCGCCGCCGCACAGAGCTCGGCCCACCACTCGACGGCGTCCTGAGTGGCGGCGCCGTCGAGTCCGATGCGCACGTGGACGGGGCGCATCGCCGTGCGGCGCACCTCGCCCTCGAGCGAGACCACGGCGACCTTCGGCCCGCCGTTGCCGAGGTCGATCGCCAGGATCCAGCGCTCGCCCACGTCAGGAGGCCGGCGCGTCGGGAGCCACCTCGTGCATCGCGTCGAGGACGCTGGCCATCACTGACTTGACCATGGCGTTGCCCTGCGGCGTGCCGCCGAAGCCGTACACCGCGCCGGACTTCGCCGGCTCTCCCTTGTGCTGCGTGGCGTACGCGACGGCGCCGCGCAGCGTCTCGAGGAATGCGTCGGCGACGCCCGGCGCGGTATTGGGCCGCGTGAAGCAGAAGTGCAGCGCCGGCGGCAGCTGCAGGGGGTTCAGACGCCAGCCCTGCGCGATGAGCGCGTCGTTGACGAGGTAGATGTCCAGATCGCCCGCCGCCTTGAACGCGACGAGAAACAGCGGATCGCCGATGACCTCGAGCTCGGGTACACCGGCGCGGATGCCGTCGCGAACGGTCGCGGCCGTGCGCAGGATGCCGTCGGCCGTGGCGAGATAGCCGGACTCCCCCGTGGCCAGCAGCGCGGCCCACGTGGAGGCGATGATGCCGCCGCTGCGCGAGCCCGCGAATCCCGGCGACAGGTAGAGACCGCCGGGCCAATCCGGGAAGGCGAAGTACTGGCGCTTGCGCAAGTCCTTGTCGCGATACAGCAGCACGCTCGAGCCCTTGAGCGCGTAGCCGTACTTGTGCGTGTCGGCCGAGATCGACGTGACGCCCGGCACGCGGAAGTCCCACAGTGGCACGTCGTATCCGAGGCGCTCGGCCCACGGCAGCAGCCAGCCGCCGAGACAGCCGTCCACGTGCATGCCGATGCCGTGCGACGTGGCGAGCGCGGCGATCTCCTCGATCGGATCGATGAGGCCGTGCGCGTAGTTGGCCGCGCTGCCGACCAGGGCGATGGTCTGGTCGTCGATGAGACCGGCCATCGCGGCGACATCGGCGAGGTAGCCGTCGGTGAGGGGCGCGTGGCGCATCTCGATGCCCATCCAGTGCGCGCCCTTGTCGAGCGCGACGTGCGCGGTCACCGGCATGACGACGTTCGGGCGGGTGACGCCGCGCGCCTCTCGGGCCTGCTCGCGGTAGGAGTAGAGCGCGGTGATGAGGCTCTCCGAACCGCCGCTCGTGACGACGCCGACCCCCGTCCCGTGCAGCAGGTCGGAAGTCATGGCGATGATCTCGCCCTCGAACTTGGTGGCGCTCGGGTACATGTCGCGCTGCAGCACGTTGGCGTGCGAGTAGAGGTCAAAGACCTCGCCGAGGAAGTGGTAGTGGTCGTGGTCGCCGCAGTAGAGGCTGCCCGACACTGTGCCCTTGTCTCCCCGGGCGTCCTCGGTGTGCGCCATGTCGGCGATCTCGGCCAGAATGGCCGCTCGCTCGACCGGCTCGGCCGGCACGCGGCGATAGGCCTTCGTCGTCTTTCCGTACGGGTAGAGATCGCCGATGATCTGCCCGAGTCCGTCGTCACTCACTTGCCCCACCCCTTCCTGTTCAAAGGCTCCTGATCGCCGGAGCCTCCGCCTTCCATGACCTTTCATGATAATACTAGCGACGCTTCCCGGGAGAGCGCCGGCGCGCGCTGGTGTGGGGGGCGCCGGAGCTTCGTCTCGTGCTGGACGAGGCATGTGCCGTCAGGCGTGAAGAAATCCTGGGCGTGGCGACAGGCTAGAGGACGGCGCGCTTGGTAGGCGCGCGGACGTTGCCGGGCGGGCCTCAGCCTCCGGCCCGCGCGCGCTCGGTGGGCGCGCCGAAGTCGAGCGCCGGCCCGCCGGGGATGATGCGGCTCGGGTTCAGAAAGTCGTGGGTCGTGTAGTAGTGGCGCTTGATCTGTTCCATGGCGACCGTGGCGGCGATGCCGGGCTGCTGGTAGAGGTCGCGGGTGTAGCTCCAGAGGTTCGGGTAGTCGATCAGGCGGCGCTCGTTGCACTTGAAATGGCTGTAGTAGACGGCATCGAAGCGCACCAGCGTGGGAAACAGCCGCCAGTCGGCCTCGGTGATCTGGTCGCCGACCAGGAAGCGCTGCCGACCGAGTCGCTCCTCGAGCTCGTCCAGGGCCGCGAACAGCGCCCCGAAGGCCTCGTCGTAAGCCTCTTGCCGGCGCGCGAAACCGGCCCTGTAGACGCCGTTGTTGACCCTGTCGTAGACGAACTCGTTGATCGTGTCGATCTCCGCCCGCAGCGCGGCCGGGTACAGGTCGACGCGCTCGCCGGCGAGCCTGTCGAAGGCGCCGTTGAACATGCGCACGATGTCGGCCGACTCGTTGCTCACCACCTGACCGGTCGTCGTGTCCCAGAGCACCGGTACCGTGACGCGGCCCTCGAAGCCCGGTGCGGTGGCCGAGTAGGCCGCACTCAGCAGCGAGAAGCCGTTGATCGCATCCGTGTACCGACCCGACAGGCCGCTCGCCGGCTCGACGAAGCGCTCGCCGGTGAACGCCCAGCCACCCTCGTCGCGAAACGGGGCGACATACGACATGCCGACGGCCGCGCTGAGCCCCTTCACGGCGCGCACGATCACCGTTCGGTGCGACCACGGGCAGGCGAGGCTGACGTACAGGTGGTAGCGGCCCGCCTGCAGCGGGAACTCCGAGCTGCCGTCGTCGCTCACCCAGCGCCGAAAGACGCTCTCCTGCCGCACGAACCGTCCGTCGGTCGCCACCTCGCGGCCCAGCTCGAAGCTGCCTGCCATGATCGCTCCTCTGTGGTTGGCTGGTCTGGCGCCGGCGCCGCTTGCGCGTCGACTGCCTCGCGTCACAACATTGCCGCCCAGGGGTTGTCGGAAACGGATGTCGCGAGCCGGCCGACAACGGCGCGACGGCAACCGCCAACGGGCGCGGCGGCAAGCGGCAACGGGCGCACACGCTCCGCCGACTGGAGTAAAATTATTGTGAATGGGGCCTACGGGTCTCGCGCGGGTCTACAGATTGACCGGCGTCGGCCGCGGGTAGCCTCGTGGCCGCGCCTCGAGTGACCACGACAGGGGAGGGACCGGATATGAGGAAGTGCAGCGATGGGCCTGCGTGAGCGGCTGGCCGCGTCGGCCACCGAGATCCGTACACGGGGCCAGCGCCTGGTCGAACTCAACGTCGAGCTGCTGACCGCCGAGCTCAAGCGCAAGGGCGAGCAGTACGGCACGGGGGTCGGTCTGCTGGTCAGCGCCGGCGTGCTGGCGCTCTACGCCCTGGGCTTCGCCCTGACGACCATCACCGTCGCCCTGGCGTTGGTGTTGCCGCTCTGGTTGGCGCTGCTGATCGTCACCGTCGTCCTGCTTGTCATCGTGGCGATCCTCGGCCTGGCCGGGCGGAGCTCTCTGCGGAAGGCCAAGACGCCGGTGCCGGAACGCGCGGTCGCCGAGGCCAACAGCACGGTCGATCTTCTCAAGACGAACCTGAAACAGACCGCGCGCGTCTTCTCGCCGCGGCGCAACGGTGGAGCGAGGCCGGCACCCGGCGGTCAGCCGGCCGGGTCTGAGTCACCCTGGACGCCGGCCCATGCGCCCGCGGGCTTGCACGGCAAACCGCCGGTGGCCCCGGAGGGCAAGCCGCCGTCGACACCGACACCGACCGGTTCTTCGTCGATGCCGCCGTCGATGCCGCCCGGCGCACCGACCCCGACGCCGCAGCCCGGCGCAGCGCCGCAGTCACCCACGGGATCGCCGACGCCGCCCTCGATGCCGCCCTCGTCCCAGACGACGTCGCCCGGGACGCCCGCAACTCCCCCGCCCGACGAGGAGGTGCGCTGATGGCAGACCAGGGGAAGGCGCCAGAAAAGTCACCCGCGGTCGTGAGCCCCCAGACGGCTCCGGCAGTGACGTCCAAGAGCAAAGCGGTCGGGCCAAAGGCCCAGGCGCCCCAGCGTGCGCCCGACGCGATCGTACGCGACATCGCCGGCGAGCGGGCCCAGCTCGTCAAGGCCTTCGACGACCTGCGTGGCGATCTCAGTGGGGCGATCGAGTCGGCCGGCAATCGGGCGACCGAAGTGGCGCGCCAGGCGATGCTCGTGGTCCCGGTCATGGCCGTCGCGGTGACGGCGACGGTCGGCGGCCTGGTCGGCGGGGCGCTCGCGCTGCGCCACCGTCGCCG
>PKYM01000200.1 GCA_003132645.1 Actinomycetota bacterium
GCCTTAGTCGCTCACACGGAGCGCTGATAGGAGCGGAAGGCCCGCGTGGCGAGCCACGTGCAGACGACCGCGAAAGCCAGCAGATACAGCGTGTGCCAGATCACAGTGCTCGATGAGGCGCCGCTGGTCAGGGCCGTGCGTCCCGCCTGAATGGCCCAGTTGGCGGGGTTGTAGCGGGCGACGTCCTGGATCCACTGCGGCGCCAGGTTCTGCTGCAGGAAAGCCGACGACAGGAAGGTCAGCGGCAGCAGCACGAAGTTGACGGCGGCGATCACCGACTCCTCCTTGCGCAGCAGCAGCGCGAGCCCGTTGGAGAGCGAGCCGAAACCCACAGACAGCAGCGCGGAGACCACGATCAGCACGACGACGCCGCCTGGGCCGCCGTGAAAGTGCCCGCCGACAGCCAGCGCCAGAGCCACGATGATGATCGTCTGAATGATCGTCGTCGCCACCTGGGGGGTGATGCGGCCCAGCATGACCGCACCGCGCTTGGTGGGCGCGACCAGAAAGCGGTCCATGACGCCGCGATCGAGGTCGTCGATCACGCCCATGCCGCTCCAGCCGCCCGAGAACATGGCGCTCATCACCACGACGCCGGGCGTGAGAAAGGTGATGTAGGAGTTCGTGGTGAAGCCGGGGATCTCGACGATCTTCTTGAACAGCGCGCCGAAGAGCAGCAGCCAGATGATCGGCTGGGCCAGAGTGAGGGCGACATACCAGGGCTGGCGCAAGAAGTTGCGCATCTGCCTGATGGTCAGGTAGTAGGTGTGTCGTAGAGCTGTCATCGGGTGACCTCCGCGGCCTTGTCGGCCTGCTCGAAGCGGCGGCCGGTGTGCATCAGATAGACGTCGTCGAGCGAGGGCCGGGCGACGGTGACCGAGGCCACGCTCACGCCGTGGGCCTCAAGAGCCTGCAACACCACCGGCACGGCACGAGCGCCGTTGTCGGCGCGGGCGTGCAGGAGGCGGCCCTCGTCGACGACCACGTCGTGGACCTCGGTTATCTGCGCCAGGGCCGCGGCCACGCGGCCGTCGGTCTCAGTCTCGCCGAGCTCGACGTGCACGGCGTCGCCGCGCAGCTCGCTCTTTAACTCGTCGGGCGAACCCTGCGCCACGACCTTGCCCTCGTCGACGATCGCCAGTTGCCCCGCCAGTCTGTCGGCCTCTTCGAGATAGTGCGTGGTGAGCAGGATGGTGAGCCCCTCCTCGCTGGAGAGCCGCTCGATCTCGGTCCACATGTCGGCCCGCGCCTCGGGGTCGAGACCGGTCGTCGGCTCGTCTAAGAACAGCACCTCGGGGCGATGGACGAGCCCCATGGCGACGTCGAGCTTGCGCTGCATGCCGCCCGAGTAGGTGCGCGTCACGCGACGCGCCGCGGCGGTCAGTCCGAAGCGTGCGAGCAGCGTGTCGACACGCTCCTCGAGAGATCGCCCCGCCATGCCGTACAGCCGGCCCTGGAGCATCATGTTCTCGCGCCCCGTGGCCTGCACGTCGACGCCCGACTTCTGGGCCACGCAGCCGATCGCCCCGCGCACCCGGTCGGGTCGCTTCAGCACGTCGATGCCGGCCACGGTGGCCTGGCCCTCGTCGGGCCGCGAGAGCGTTGTCAGGATCTTGACTGTGGTCGACTTGCCGGCGCCGTTGGGCCCGACCAGGCCGAACACGCTGCCGGCCGCGACCTCGAAACCGACACCGTCGAGCGCCCGCACTCCCTTGGGGTAGGTCTTCACCAGCCCCTGCGCCACGATTGCCTTGTCTGTCATGGTGCTACCGTCCTTACCGGGTTTCCCGTGGCCACCGTCGAGCGGCCGCCACGAAGGATCTCAGAATGTCCGCAGTTTAATTCCTAGATATTTTGATTGTCAAACTTTCAGTGTTTGGTATAGTATCTGCTAAGGGCATCAACCTTCGCGAGCGAAGGCACGACGCAATCGACGGGCCTGGCCTGTCCTTCCCGCAGCGAGGCGCGGACATGACAGAAGACAGAGAGAAACTCTTCGACGACGTCGGCATCGAGCTCGGCGAGCTACGCCGCACCGCCGACCGCTTAGACGAAGCCATGGCCACCCGGTTCGGCCTCAACCGCACCGATCTGCGTTGCATCGGCATCCTCTACCGCCGCGGCCGCGTCACCGCCGGCGAGCTCGCCGAGGAGAGCGGCCTGACCCCCGGAGCGATCACCACCGTGCTCGACCGCATGGAGCGCGACGGCTACGCCAACCGGGTGGCCGACCCCAGCGACCGCCGGCGCGTGATGGTCACCTCGACGACGGCCACCCGCGAGCTCGGCGCGCGCGTCTACGGCGAGGTCGAGCTGGCCGGACGGGCGCAGCTCGAGCAGATCGAACCCGCCGGCGTCGCCGTGATCCGCGACTATCTGCGCGGCATCCGCGAGTTCTACGAGGAGCTGGTCCTCGGCATCGCCACACCGGCCGGCAGCGGCGCCGTGGGCGGCGTCGACGCCGTTCGGGAAGGCGAGTTCACGGCGCCGCTGGGCGGCGTGCGGTGCGGGCGGCTCGAGTTCACCAGGGGCGCCGCCAGAGTCTCGATCTCCGTCGATGCGACGCTGACCGAGCTTTACCGCGGCGAGTTCGAAGGCGGCGTTCCCGACATCGCAGTCGACGGCGGCACGGTGTCGATCGGCCATAAGCGGCGCTTCCTGCCGTTCGACTGGCGCAACGCGAGGTCCAGAATCTGGCTCAACCCCGCGGTGCCCTGGGAGATCTCGCTGAAGGGCGGGATGTGGAAGCTCAACGCCGACTTTCGCGGCCTCGAGCTGCGCCTCCTCGACGTGGGCGGCGGCGCCAGCGATGTCGAGATCTGGCTGCCGGCGCCGGCCGGCCCCGTGGCGGTGCGCGTCTCCGGCGGCGCGAGCCATGTACGGCTGCACCGGCCCTCGGGCAGCGCGTTGCGCGCCGATGTCACGGGCGGCGCCAGCCAGCTCATCTTCGACGGCCAGCGCCTGGGCTCGATCGGCGGCCGCAACCGCCTCGAGACACCCGGCTTCGCGGCTGCGGCCGACCGCTACGAGGTGCGCTTGAGCGGCGGCGCGAGCCAGCTCGACATCGACGTGGTCTAGGCGGCGGCGCCTGTCAGCCGTGGTGCGCGGCCAGCGGCAGCTCGAAGGCGATCGTCGTGCCTTGGCCGGGCGTGCTTGCCACCGTGATCGCGCCCCCGTGTCGCTCGACGATCCAGCGGGCGATGGCCAGACCGAGGCCGCTGCCGCCCCGATCGCGCGAGCGCGAGGTGTCCGACCTGTAGAAACGGTCGAAGACGTGTTCTACGTCGGCGGCCGCGATACCCACTCCCTGGTCGGCGACGCCGATGACCGCCGTTGCACCGACGGCTGAAAGCGATACCTCCACAGCGTCGCCGGCCGACGAGTGTTCGATGGCGTTGCGCACGACGTTGCGCAGGGCGCGTTCGAGGTGGGCCGCGTCGACGAAGGCGCTGACAGAGCCGTCCGGCGCCGTCAGCGCCACCGCCACCCCGGCCCGTTCGGCCATCGTGCGCATGCCCTCGGCCGTGTCCCGCACGAGCTCCGCCAGGTCGACCGGCGCGAATCGCAGCTCCTCCTGGTGAGCATCTATGCGCGACAGCAGCAGCAGGTCGGCGACGATGGCGCTCATGCGGTCGACCTCCTCCAGGCCGCTGCGCAGCGACTCGCGTAACTCCTCGGTCTCCCCGGGCGTGGCAGCGCCGGCGCCTTGCCCGCGCGGCGACTCGCGCGGCGCCCCGGCCTCGCCGAGCGGACCAGCGTCGCCTCCCTGGCCGCGCAACGCCACCTCGAAGTCGGCCTTCATGATGGCGAGCGGCGTGCGCAGCTCGTGCGAGGCATCGGCGACGAAGCGCTTCTGGGCGCCGTACAGTTCGCGGATGGGACGCAGGGTGCGCCGGGCATACCAGAGTCCCAGCGCCCCGACGGTCACGATGAGAGCGCCGTCCAGAGCCAGGAGCTGCCAGCGCAGCCGGCTGATCGAGCGCGAGGCCAGGTCGCGCTCCGAGCCGCTCTCGCCCCCTTCGCCGCCGCGGGCGACCTCAGCGATGTTCGTCTTGACGTTCAGGTACATGACCACGCCGGACACGCAGACGAGCAGCACGATGATCGCCGTGAACAGGATGACGAGGCGCGTGCTCGCCCGCGCGAACACGTCGGGGCGCGAAGACCGGGTCACGGCTCGCTCACGCCCGCAATCTGTAGCCGACGCCGCGCACGGTCTGCAGCAGGTCCGGACCGCCGGCGCCGTCGACCTTGCGGCGCAGGTTCTTCAGGTGCACGTCGATGACGTTGCTGGAGGCGTCGTACTCGTCGTCCCAGACGTGGTCGAGGATGCGCTCGCGGCTGAGCACCTCGTCCGGGTGCCGCATGAAGAACTCGAGCAGCGCGAACTCCTTGACCGTGAGCTCGAGGCTCACGACGCCGCGGCGCACGGTCCGCGAGACTGGATCGAGCACGAGATCGCCGGCCGTCAGCGCCGCCGGAAGGGCGCGCCGCGGGCGACGCAGCAGCGTGCGCACGCGGGCCAGCAGCTCCTCGAAGGCGAAGGGCTTGACCAGGTAGTCGTCGGCGCCGCTGTCGAGGCCGGTGACCTTGTCGTCGGTCGTGTCGCGGGCCGTAAGCATGAGCACCGGAACGGTCAGGCCGCGCTCGCGCAGGTCGCGGCAGATGCTGAAGCCGTCGAGACCCGGCAGCATGACGTCGAGCAAGACCAGGTCGTACTCGTCGTGGCGGCTGCGCAGGCGGGTCTGCGCGGCGCGGCCGTCGCCCAGCGTGTCGACGGCGTAGCCTTCCTTTTCGAGGCCGCGCTTGAGCACCTGGGCCAGCTTGTCGGCGTCCTCGACTACCAGAAGTCTCATGCCCTACGTTCTACCCGGTTCGGGCCGGCCGGCGCAACGCCTCTGCCGCGAAGGAGCACCGCCGCAACACCGGCGCCGCGAAGAAGTGCCGACAGGAAGGGGCGGCGGCGCTTGCGCGCCGCCGCCCCTGGGCCCGAGGAGAGTGGGGTCTCCTCGATCTTCGCGAGCGACCAGCCTGGTGAGCGCCGCGGCCTTACCGGCCCGGCGTGCTCACCGTTTCGGGGCCGAGCTGGATACGGTCGCCGGCGCGCCGCGGCGTGGGGCGCCGCGCGCCACCGGGCGCCGCGCCGTCGTCGCCGGCCGCCGCCGGACCGGCGACGTGACCCTCGACGCTCACGTTCGGCAGCCAGGAAAGCCAGCGCGGCAGGTACCAGTTCCAGTCGCCGAGCAGCTCCATGGCAGCCGGCACGATGATCGTGCGCACCACGGTGGCGTCGATCAGCACGGCGACGGCAAGACCGAAGCCCATCTGCTGGAACATGACGAGCTGGCCGCCGGCCATGCCGGCGAAGACGCAGACCATGATCGCGGCGGCGCCGGTGATGATGCTGGCCGTGCGACCGACACCGTAGGCCACCGCCTCGCGGGTGTCGCCGGTGGCGTCGAAGCGCTCCTTGATGCGGGAGAGCAGGAAGACCTGATAGTCCATCGAGAGGCCGAAGAGCAGCGAGAAGAGAAACAGCGGCACCCAGGCCTCGATCGTGTCGACCTGGGTCAGGCCGAGCAGATGAGCGCCCACGCCCTTCTGGAAGACGAGCACCATGAGACCGTAGGAGGCGCCCACCGAGAGCAGGTTCATGGCGATCGCCTTGGCCGGGATGACGATCGAACGGAAGGCCACCAGCAGCAGCAGGAAGCTGAGCGAGAGCACGACCGTCAGCGCGATCGGCAGCCAGCGGTGGAAGAAGTCGAGGTAGTCGACCACGAAGGCGGTGTTGCCGGACACGTAGACCTTGGCGGGCGCGCCGGCGAAGGCCGCCGGCACCATGGCGGTGCGGAGGTGCTGCACGAGAGCTCGCGTGGAGTCGCCGGCGGGGTCACCCGAGAGGGTGGTCGAGACCAGCGTCAGGTCGCCCGCCTTGTCGACGGTCGTCTGGGCGGGCCCGAAGCGGCCGTCATTGCGCATGGCCGCCTCGAGACGGGCGACGCCCTGCTTGACCTGGGGCGCCGCCGCCGGGCCGTCGAAGACGATCTGCAGCGGGTTGGCCTTGCCCAGCGAGAAGTCGCGCCCGAGGATGTCCCAGCCCTGCTTGGAATACTGGTCGGCGGGCAGGTAGCGAGCCGTCATGTTGGTGTTGCCGGTCTTCATGACGAGGACCGGTGAGGCCAGCGTGAGCAGAGTCACGACGGCCACGGTGAGCCACACCACGGGGCGGCGCATGATGTTGTGCGCGAGCCGCTCGAACAGGCCCGACCCCGCCGGCCGCGCGGTTCATGGCCAGGCGACCGACGACCGGCACTCTCAGGGAGTTCACGTGATCGCCCAGGGCGCCGAGCAGCGCCGGCAGCAGGATCAGGGTGGTGAGCAGCGTGGTGAAGACGACCAGCATGACGCCGAGCCCCATGCTGATGGTGATGTCGAGCGGCACGATGACCATGCCGAGCATCGCCATGAAGACGGTCATGCCGCTGAAGAAGATGGCCCGGTTGGCGGTGGCGCCGGTGGCCGCGATGGCGTCGATCTTGGCGAGCCCGCGGGCGCGCTCCTCGCGATAGCGGCTGATCACGAAGAGCGTGTAGTCGATGCCCACCGCGAGGCCCATCATGGTGAGGATGTTGAGCACGAAGGTATTCATCGGGTAGATCTGGCCGATGAGGCTGGTGATGGCCAGCGCCAGGATGATGCTGACGATGCTGAGCAGCAGCGGCATGCCGGCCGCGACCAGCGCGCCAAACACGATCACCAGAACGATTAGGGCCGCGGGAACGCCGAAGATCTCAGCCTTCTCCATGTCGCTCTTGGCGACCTGGGTGATCATCTGGTTCAAGCTGGCGTCGCCGGTCTGGGCCAGCGTGAAACCGTAGCCGGCGTTCGCCACGACGACGGCGTGCAGACTGGCGACGTTCTTCATGGCCGTGTCCTGATCGCCGGCCATGACCACCGGCAGCAGCGCCCCGCGGCCGTCTTTGGAGACCAGCGTCCGGTCGTGCGTGGTGTAGACGCTGGAGACGCTCTGCACGACACCGGGGCCGAGGTCGGCGATCCTGGCGCTCAGACTCTCGACGTAGCCCTGAAAGATCGGGTCAGAGGTCTTGAGGGTCGCCGAGCGCACGATGACGAAGTCGGTCATCTTCTGCGGGCCGGTCAGGCGCTTCTCGACCAGGTTCTGGCCGATCAGGCTGGCGGGCTTGCTGCCGCGGAACTCCATGTTCGANNATCATGCGCCACGGGTGGGTGGCGCTCGCCCGGGCGAGCCGTTCGGTAAACGACGCCCCCCTGCCTGCTCGCCCTTCTGAGCTTCGCTTTCTGATCGGCTTCATCGCTAACCCCACTTCTTGTCTGNNGGCGGTGGAGATCGGGGTCAACTCCGGGAGGAACCGGCGCACCTCGTCGGCAGCGTGCCCGGGGCACGGCGGCGCCGTTCGTCACTCCACGGGGGTGGGGATCATCCCCCTTCTAGGGGGGCCGGCGAGACGTAGCGCCGTACGCGAGGACCGGCGCGGCGTGGCGCCGGACGCGAGGGCCGGCGCCGTGCAAGGGTTGCGGCCGAGGCAGCGCTACGCTGTCGGCCGGCCACGGCGATGATAGGCTTTCGGGCGAACATGATGGAGGTCTCCCCGCATGACCATTGACGCCGCAACCAAGACCATGCCCTATCGCGCGCCGCTGGGCGCCGGCCCGGCCGAGATCGACACCCCCGCACTGCTGCTCGACCACGCCAAGCTCATCCGCAACATCGCCCGCATGGCCACCTTCGCGGCCGGCGGTCCGGCGCACCTGCGACCGCACAGCAAGACTCACAAGTGCGTCGAGATTGCCCGCCTGCAACTCGACGCCGGCGCAGTCGGCATCACCTGCGCCAAGGTCGGCGAAGCCGAGGCGCTGGCCGACGGCGGCATCGCCGACATCCTGATCGCCAACCAGGTCGTTGGGCCGATCAAGATCGCCCGCCTGATCGCCCTGGCCCGCCGCTGCGCCGTGACCGTCGCCGTCGACGACGCCGGCAACGTAGCGCAGCTCTCGGCAGCGGCCGCGCGCACCGGCGTCACCATCCGCTGCTACGTCGAGGTCGACGTTGGCATGGCGCGTTGCGGCGTGCCCGACGGCACGGCCGCGCTGCGGCTCGCCCGGCTCGTGCACGACCATCCGGGCCTTGTCTTCGGCGGCCTGCAGACCTACGAAGGGCACCTGCAGAACGTGGTGCCGCTCGACGAACGCATCGCCCTCACCAAGCGCGACATGGCCGCGGCGCGCGCCGCCAAAGAGGCCGTCGAGGCCGGCGGCCTCGCGGTCGACCAGGTGAGCGGCGGCGGCACCGGCACGCACATGGTCACCGGCCGCCTGCCCTACATGTCCGAGCTGCAATGCGGCTCGTATGCCACGATGGATGCCCAGTACCGGGCCGTCGGCGGGGCCGACTTCGACAACGCCCTCACCGTGCTCGCCACGGTGATCAGCCGGCCGCGCCCCGATCGTGCCGTGATCGACGCTGGCCTCAAGGCGGTCACACCGGAGTTCGGCGACCCGACCGTGCTGTGCGACGGCGCGAGCTGGCTCGACTTCTCAGAGGAACACGGCGAGCTCTCACTGAGCGGTGCGGCAGGCGAGCTGCGCGTGGGCGACAAGATCGAACTAGTGCCGCGCCACGGCTGCACGACCGTCAACCTCTACGACCGTTTCCACGTGATGCGCGACGGCCGGCTCATCGACGAGTGGGCCGTTGCCGGACGCGGGCGCAGCCAATGAGCGGCGCCGACGACGACCGGCGAGGCCTGGGCGAGAACCGGCGGGGTACGGGCGACGACCGGCGAGGCGCAGGCGGCGACCGGCGNNGCCTTCGCGCGCGGCATCCCCAAGGCCGAGCTGCACCTGCACATCGAAGGCACTCTCGAGCCCGAGCTGATGCTCGCGCTCGGCGCCCGCAACGGCGTGCACGTGCCCTACGCCGACGCCGACGAAGCGCGCGCCGCCTACCGGTTCGCCGACCTGCGCGCCTTCTTGCACCTGTACTATCGCAGCACGGCCGTGCTGCTGCGCGAACGGGACTTCTTCGAGCTGACGGCGGCCTACCTGCGCCACGCGCAGGCCGACGGCACGCGCCATGTCGAGATCTTCTTCGACCCGCAGAGCCACCTCGAGCGCGGCGTGCCGTTCACGGCGGTGCTCGACGGCATCGTCGCGGCGCTCGCCGAAGGCGAGTGCACGCTCGGTATCTCCTCGAGACTGATCATGTGTTTTCTGCGCGACGAAAGCCTGCGCAGCGCCCTCGAAGTCCTCGAACAGGCGCGGCCGTATCGCGACGTCATCGCCGGCGTCGGACTCGATTCGGCGGAGGTCGGCCACCCGCCGGCCGAGTTCGCCGAAGTGTTCGCCGCGGCCCGCGCGGCCGGCTTCGTGACGGTCGCCCACGCCGGCGAGGAGGGGCCCGCGGCCTACGTCGCCGAGGCCCTCGACCTGCTCGCCGTGCGGCGCATCGATCACGGCGTGCGAGCGATCGACGACGCCGCCCTGGTCGCGCGCCTGCGCCGCGAGCGCGTCACGCTCACCATGTGCCCGCTGTCGAATCTTCGTCTCGGCGTCGTTGCCGACCTCGCCGCGCACCCGCTCAAGCGTCTGCTCGAGGCCGGCGTGCCGGTCACGATCAACTCCGACGATCCCGCCTACTTCGGCGGCTACCTGGTCGACAACTACCTGGCCGCAAGCGCCGCTCTGGACCTTTCGCGCAGCGACATCGCCAACCTCGCCCGCAACTCGATCGCAGGCTCGCTGCTTGCCGCCGAACGCAAGACCGAACTCCTCGCCGAGATCGATGCGTTCGTCGCCGCGGCGAGCGGTTAGACGGGTCGCTCGCGTGGTGGCGCAGCGTGGTTTCGGTGAGCGCCCCAGGCGCGATATCCTAACGGCCATGGCCCGGCTCGTGACACCGTCGAACGACTACCAGGAGTCGTATCTGCAGGCGCTCGTGGAGTTCCACCAGGAGCGCCGCCACCTCGAGCTCGGCCTGGCCACGCTGCGCGACCGCACCACGTTCGCCCGCTACATCGCCGCCCTGCGCGCCGAGGAGCATCTCAAGGCGAGCGACCACTCAGGCCACGTGGCGCAGACGAACCTGTGGTGGGTCGAGGACGAGCACTTCGTGGGGCGCATCGCCCTGCGCCACACACTCAACGCCGGCCTGCGCAGCGTCGGCGGTCATGTCGGCTACGAGATCAGACCGACTTGCCGCCATCAGGGCCACGCCACGGCGATGCTCGCCGCGGCCCTGCCGGTGGCCGGCTCCCTGGGGATCGACCCCGCGCTCATCACCTGCGACGTGGCCAACACCATCTCGCGACGCGTGATCGAAGCCAACGGCGGCCGCTACGCCGG
>PKYM01000118.1 GCA_003132645.1 Actinomycetota bacterium
GGTCGGATCAGCAGCGTCGCTAGCCCCTCGCGCGTCGGCCCCTCTCACGGCGTTCACGTCAGGAGCCGGCGCGCCGAGCGTGATCCACCAAGCGCCGCACTCGACCCCGGAGTGGCCGAGCTTGGGCGGCAGCGGGCCGAGCAGCGGCTGCGCAACTGCGGCAGCGCCGCGCGCATCCTCGACGAAACCTCGCCGTCGCGGGTCACGACCTGACGGACGGGCGACGGTCGCAACGGCAAGACGAGGGCGGCTCGCCGCGGTAGAATCGCGCAAATCCACCGCCGACTCGACGTTCTGTGACGCAGCACAATCTGACTCACGACATCTCGCTCCCTCGCCTTGCCTTCCGGCTCGGCCTTGATCCCGCGCGCCTTGCGCGTGCCCGCGAGCGGGTGCGCGACTACCTCTGGTTGCACTGCGACGACGAGCGCGTGGTCGATGAGGTCGTGCTGTGTGTTGAAGAGGCCTGTACCAACGCGATCCGCCATAGCGGCGCCAAGGAAGCGATGGAGGTCTCGTTAGGCTTCAACGGTGACGACCTCCTCGTGATCGCAAAAGACAGCGGGCAGGGCTTCGAGGTCGCCTCCTTTGATCGCGACGCCCTTCCCGATCCGCTGGCCAGCGGTGGCCGCGGCCTCTTTCTGATGGCTCGTCTGATGGACGAGCTCGAGCTGCGCCTCGATGGCGGCCTTGAGGTTCGCATGCTGAAGCGGTCCGTCTCCTGCAGCCCGTCGAGTGCTCCACTGGATCCCGCCTTGGGCAACTCGGCCGGCACACGACAACGGGTAAGGACACAGTTGCTTCTTGAGGAGATCGGCGAGGCCTTCTTCGCCTTGGACTGGGAGTACCGTTACATCCATGCCAACCGGGTGGCCTTGCAGCTGACCGGCAAGTCGCTTGAGCAACTGCGCGGCCATACGCCCTGGGAGCTCTTCCCCGGGCTCGACGATAGCCGGCTCCAGAGCGCCTACCGCGAGGCCATGGAGGTGGGCAAGCCGGCCGTGCTCGAGCATTGCTCCGTCGTCACGGGCGACTGGCTTGAGGTGCGCATCTACCCGACCGGGGTCGGCGTCAGTGCCTACTATCGCGAGATCAACGAGCGCAAGGCGGTCGAAGAGGAGCTCCGTCGCTACCGTATGCTCGCGCAGCAGGCGCGAGACATCATGCTCTTCGTGCGCTACGCCGACGGCCGCATCTTGGAGGCAAACGTCGCAGCCGAGAAGGCCTACGGCTACTCCAAAGTAGAGCTCCTTGCTCTCTCGATTTCGGAGCTCAGAGCACCGGAAGCCTCACCGTCGGTGCGCGATCAGATGGCGGCCGCCAGCGAGAAGGGGATCCTCTTCGAGACGCTGCACAGACGAGCCGACGGCTCGGTCTTTCCCGTCGAGGTAAGCTCGCAGGGCACGAACGACATTGACAGCGAGAGGGTGCTGCTGAGCATTGTGCGCGACGTCAGTGAGCGCCAGAGCGCCAAGGTCGAGGTGCGCGAGAGCGAGCAGCGTTACCGCTCGCTCTTCGAGAACATGCTTGACGGCTACGCCTACTGTCGGATGATCTACGAGGACGGCGCCCCTGCGGACTTCGTCTATCTCGACGTCAACTCCGCTTTTGAGAGGCTGACCGGACTCAGGGACGCGGTCGGTCGCAAGGTCACCGAGATCATCCCCGGCGTCCGCCAGGACAACCCCGAGCTGTTTGAGATCTATGGGCGCGTAGCGCACAGCGGCCAGCCGGAGTCCTTTGAGACCTATCTTGAATCGCTCGGCATCTGGTTCTCTGTTTCCGTCTATAGCCCTCAAGCGCAGCACTTTGTGGCGATCTTCGAGAACACCACCGAGCGCAAGCGGGCCGAGGAAGACCGCAAGCACCTGCTCGAGGAGTCACAGGCCCAGACCGAAGAGCTTCGGGGCATTTACGAGGCCCAGCGCGACATCGCCCTCGCTCTGCAGGAGAACTTCGTGCATCCCTTGCCGGTGGTCGCCGGCCTCGATCTGGCCGCGCTGTCCCTGCCGGCCGGCCGCGAGGAGCTCATCGGCGGAGACTTCAGCGACGTCCTTGCGCGCCCCGATGGCACGGTCGTGGCCCTGATCGGCGACGTCACAGGCAAGGGTATCCCGGCAGCCGGCTTCACCGAGACGGTGCGCGCCGCGGTGCGAGTCCTGGCCCTGATCTCGCCTTCACCGGAGTACATCCTCGGCAACGTTAACCGCCTGCTACTCCACGAAGGCGAACACCAGCAGCTCGCGACCGCCCTGCTCGTGGTGTTCGACCCCCGCAGCGGTCAGGGCACCATGGCCAGCGCCGGCCATCCGCCGGCCGTGCATCTCTCCCAGTCCGCCTGCCGGACGATCGAGCTCTCCTATGGCCTGCCGCTGGGCGTCCTGGAGCAGGGCTACACGGCTACCGGCTTCACCCTGGCGGCGGGCGAGGCGCTGGTCCTGTACACGGACGGCGTCACCGAAGCGCGCCGCGCCGGCGAGCTGTTCGGCGAGAAGCGCCTGCTCGAGGTGCTCGGCGCGGCACCCGACAGAGGTCCGCGGCAGCTCATCGAGCGCCTGCAGGCAGCAGTCATCGACTATGCAGACGAACTCAAAGACGATCTGCAGATCCTGGCCCTGCGCAGAACGCAGTAGCGGAAGCCAATCGGTGCCTCACTCGGTGCCGACGAGACGCCCCTGCTTCGAAGCCGGAAGCGATCCGTTTTCGAGCGCCGCCGTCCCGCTGATTAGGCCCGCCGCAAGACGACCACCTGCAAGTCGTCGCGTAGCTTGCCGGCGAAGGCAAGCGCGGCCTCGCGCACATCCTCGGCGACCTCCTGAGCCGAGCGGCCGCGCAGGCCGCGGACGGTCTCAAACAGACGCTGCTCGCCGAGCAGCTCAGCCCCGCGGCGGGCCTCGGTGACGCCGTCGGTGTAGAACACGAGGCAGTCCTCGCGGGCGAGCGTAGCGTGGGCGTTTGCGTAGGAGTGCTCAAAGGAGCCCAGCGGTGGTCCGAAGGCCAACTCGAGGGTTCGACACGAGGAGGCGTCGAGGTGGATTGGCGCGGGGTGGCCGGCGCTGGCGTAGCTCAGGTGGCCGGTGTGAGGGTCGAGCACCGCGACAAAGGCGGTCACGTGCGGGTCGTCAGGATTGAAGCGCAGCAGCAGCTCGTTGGTCTTGGCCAAGACGAAGGCCGGCGAGGGGTCGATCGTGGCGAAGGCTTGTATCTTGGCGCGCACCGTCTCGGTGTGGCCGGCGGCGCGCACACCCTTGCCGGCGACGTCGCCGATCAGCACGACGACGTGCGTATCGTCTATCAGGAACACATCGTTGAAGTCGCCGCCCACGAGCTCGGGGTCGAAGGCTGTCCCTGAGACAACGCCGAGCTCGAAGCCGGCGACCGAAGGCAGTGGGTGGATGAAGTTCTCCTGGAGGATCTGAGCGATGCGCAGCTGCTCTTCATAGAGGCGGGCGTTTGCGAGAGCCAACGACAGCGAGGACGCCAGCCTGGTCACGAAGTCTACTTCCTGTTGCGAGAAGCGATGTGTCGCTGCGTGGTAGTTGTAGAAGACGACGGCGATGGGGCGACCCCGAACAACAAGTGGAGCGCAGATGACCGACTTGATGTCCCAGGCGTCCATCAGCTCGACTACGACGCGGGAGTCGTCGTGTGTGTCACTGACGGCGAGTGTCTGGCCCGTGCGCCTCGCCTCGACGCCGTGCCTGTCGTCTGCGTCGGACACCAGGATGCCCAGCTTGTCAGGCGGGACGTTGTACGTGTAGGCCACCCGAGACCTCTTTGCCTCATCGTCGTGCAGCGTGACGGCTGCGGTCTCGGCCCCGATGACCGCCGCCCCCTCGCTGAGCGCCGTCTGCACGACGTCGGCGAACGTCAGTGAGCCGTGGATAGCTCGAACGACCTGGGCAAGCGCGCCGTTCAGCCCGACCACGGCGTGGTAGTTCTCTTCGCTTTCGCGCAGGGCGGCCAGGTACTGGTCGCGCTCAGATTCCTTGCGTTTGCGCTCATTGATCTCCCGAAAGTAGGCGCTGACGCCGGTCGGCGTCGGGTAGATCCCAATCTCAGCCCAGTTGCCACGCACGGCCGCCCTGTACTCGATGATCGACGGCCGCCCGAGTTCCATCGCGTCGCGGTAAGCGCGCTCGAGCGCGGAGCCGGCCACCTCCGAGGCCAGCTCCCACGGGCGCTGGCCGATCACCTCTTCGAGCGGCTTGCCCGCCGTGAGCAGCGCCTCGGCGTTGACGTGCACATACCGGTAGTCCCAGTCCAGCGCGACGAAACCCTCACCGATCTTGTCGAGCAGGGCGCGAGGCCGTACGTCGCAGAAGTCGAGGTTCCCGGGAGCCCGAAGGCCAGAGAGTCCGCTTCCGGGCGCGACCGCCTCGCGGGGTTCGACCGCCTTCTTGACCATACGGACCTCGAGACCGCCGTCACGCCACAGTTCCATCCCGTCGCAGAGCCGCGAGATCAGAAACAGGCCGCGGCCGTGTTCGCTTGAGACATCGGGCAGCGCCTCGCGATCGAAGCCGGCAACGTCGAAACCCCGGCCCCAGTCTCTGACCTCAGCGACCAGATCGCCGTCCTTGAAGCGCAGCGACATCTCGATGTCTTGTTCGCTGCCGCTGTGACGGACGGCATTGGTGGCCGCCTCCTCGATGCACAGCACGACGTCGTTGATTACCTGGCGCTCGGCGCAGTACTGGCGCAGGTAGTCGCGGATGCGGTCGCGAGCTCGCAGCAGGTGTGAGGGCTCGGGGGGCACCCGAAAATGCAGGCGTGGAGGCGCTGTCTGCGACACTGGGCTGCTATCCGACAACTGGCTCCTCCAATAATGTCGCTTGAGGGCAGAAGTGGCAGCCACGCGGCAGCAGCTACGCAACCAGTGTGCCCGTTGTGCAGGAGAAACGCCAGCCGGAAGGTCGATGTGACGAGCCGCCCAGTCACCGCCTACCACGGCTGCGCACGGCGGGGCACCGGCGAACACGGGCGCTTCGTCGGCCGGAGCCGCTCTGACAGAGGGCGGACACCAGCTCTCCAACTAGCTTGGTTAGCTTGCCCCTACGTCCGTGGGGGTATCTACCGGACGGCGGCGCTGTCCCCGCGCCACCCACACGCATGTGCGCCCGCACGGAAGAGGTTCAGACAGTGACCCTGGAGCCTGCCCGACCCAGTGAACGTTCGTCTCGGCTTGCGCGACTCCTGAGAAGCGCGCGGTTCGAGGTCATCCCCGCCACAGGCGCGACGGAGAAGGTGCGCGGCGCGCTGCCTTCGGGCACGACCGTGACCGTGACATGCTCACCGCAGCACGGCATCGACCGCTCACTCGACGTGGCCGTGGACCTCTCGGCCGCCGGCTTTGCCGTCGTGCCGCATCTTGCCGCGCGTATGGTGAGCGGTCGCGATCATCTCAAACGGATCCTGGAGCGCCTCGAGAGTGCCAACATCCACGAAGCGTTCGTCGTCGGCGGCGATGCCACCGTCCCTGTAGGCACCTTCCGCGATGCCGGTGACCTGCTCGATGCCCTGGCGTCTCTTCCTCACTCCCTCGACCACATCGGCGTGGGCGGCTATCCGGAGGGCCATCCTCTCGTGCGCGAGGCCGCCTTACTCGAGGCCCTGCGGCGCAAGCAGCCCCACGCGCACTACATCGTCACCCAGCTGTGCTTCGACTCCGATGCCCTGACACGCTGGATCTCCTCGATACGCGAGGCCGGCATCACCCTGCCCGTCGTCGTCGGCCTGCCCGGCTGCGTCGAGCGACGCAAACTCGCCGAGGTCTCGCTGCAGGTGGGCGTGGGCGCCTCGCTTCGCTACCTCGCGCACCACCGGCGTCAGCTTGTGGCGCTTGCTCGTTCGCGGACCTACGATCCGACCGCACTCGCGGGCGCGATCGCCACTCACTTCGACGAGCCGGACCTGCGCCTGCGGGGCGCGCACCTGTTCACCTTCAACCAGGTCGAGGCGACGCAGAGTTGGCTGCGTGGCGCTCTCCTTCTCTAGATGTAGTCAGGCTGGGCGGGGTGTGGCTCGCCGGGGGGCCACCGCCAGGGGTATGGTTCAGCCATGACGATTGTCAGCCAATCGAACCAGCGGCTGATCAGCCATGCGCGCTTCGCCGAGAGCCTCACCGTCGCCTGGATGGTGGTCGAACTGGTCGTGGCCCTCTGGGCCGGCGTCGTCGCCCGTTCGGTGGCGCTGACCACCTTCGGCATCGACAGCGCTCTCGAACTCTTCACGGCACTCGTGGTCCTGCGCCAGCTTATCCTCCATACGCAGCGCGCGACCGACGAGGAACTCGACATTCGAGAGCGGCAGGCTTCTCGTCTCGTCGGCTTCGGGCTCGACGGCCTGATCGCCTACATCGTCGCTTCGTCCGCCTGGAGTCTCGCGAGCGGCAGCCGGCCCCAATCCTCGACTGCGGGCGTGGCCCTCGCCCTCGCGGCGCTGATCATCATGCCGCTGCTATGGCGCTGGCGATTGGCCCTGGCCGGTCGCCTGGACAGCCCGGCACTGCGCGCCGACTCGGCCTGCTCGCTGGTTTGTGTCTACCTTTCCGCGACCTTGCTGGCCGGGCTTTTGTTGAACGCACTGCTGGGGTGGTGGTGGGCCGACCCGCTGGCTGCGCTGGCGATGATCTTCTGGATCCGCGGCGAGGCCGCCGAGGCACTCGAAGCCGCCAAGACCGGTCGTCACGGAGACGACGAGTAACGGGAGAGCAAGCAAGGGGCGCG
>PKYM01000362.1:0-1952 GCA_003132645.1 Actinomycetota bacterium
ACCACGACCAGAGCGCCGATGGCCGCCGTGAGGCTCGAGTTGGTGAAGGTGGCAAAGAGCAGGGCCAGCGACAGGACGCAGATCACGCCGGCCAGCACGTACAGGTACCCCAGCAGGCTGAGCCACAGCCCATGGGCCACGCTCACGGTCTGGCCCGAAAGCAGAGTCGGCGCGTGCAGACCGAAGGCCAGGCCACCGGCGAGCAGCGCGCCGGCCGCCACGACGGCCAAGCCGATCGTGACGTAGATCACGGCTATGCCCCACTTCGAGGCGAGCACGCCGCCGCGGCTGATCGAGTGCATGAGCCAGGTCTTGATGGTGCCGGTCTCGGCTTCGCCGGCGAGCTGATAGCTGCCCACCATCGAGGCCAGCAGGGGCAGCAGGAAGGCCGACAGCAGGGTGATCGCGGCGACCGGCATGAGCAGGCCGTTGTGGAGAGCCAGCGAGATCACGCCACCGGGGCCGTTGTCGTGGTGATGGTTGTTGCGGTTGAGGTAAAGCGCGAGGGTCATCAGCAGGGGCACGGCGAGCAGCCCGCCCCAGCCCACGTAGCTGCGCTTCTGGGCGAAGAGCTTGGTCATCTCGCGACGCAGAAGCATCATCGGGCACCTCCCGCCACGCCGGCAGCCCCGCCCATATCGACGTCGGAGCTTTGTGTAAGACCCAGGAAGTAGTCTTCGAGTCCCTGCTCGCGGGCGGGGATGACGGCATCGACACCGACGTTCTCGGCGACCAGCGCACGAACCATCTCGCGCACGGTGCCGTCGCTTGCCTCGACGATCAGATACTCCTCGTCGAGCTCGACGTGCTGCGCGCCGACCAGGGCGGCCACGATCTGCCGCGCCCTGTCCTGGTCCGACGTGAGGAGTTTCACGGACGAGTGCTCAGGGTGCAGCTCGCTCACCGGTCCCTCAACGACAACGCGTCCCTTGTTGAGGATGGCCGCGCGGTTGCAGACCTGCTCCACCTCATGCAGCAGGTGCGACGACAGAAAGACCGTCGTGCCGCCGGTGCCCAGCTCGCGGACCAGCTCGCGGACGTCCTTCATGCCCTGCGGGTCGAGGCCGCTCGTGGGTTCGTCCAGGATGACGAGCTCGGGCTTGTTGATCAGAGCATTGGCGATACCGAGGCGCTGCTTCATGCCGTGTGAGTAGTCGCCGACCTTGGAGTCGGCGCGCTCGCGCAGGCCGACAACGTCGAGCACCTCTTCGATGCGGCTCTCGTCGACTGAGGCGTTCAGGCTGCCCATCAGGCGCAGGTTGCGCCTGGCACTCATGTTGGCATAGAAGGCCGGCACCTCGACGAAGCCGCCGATGTGCCGCAGCGCCTCGATCTTGTCGCGTGGCACCTGGTGGTCGAGGACGACCGCGTAGCCGCTGGTGGGGTAGATCAGCCCGACGATCATGCGGATGGTGGTGGTCTTGCCGGCCCCGTTGGGTCCGAGGAAGCCGAACACGTCGCCGCGGCGCACCGTGAGGTCGAGATGGTCGACGGCCAGTGTCCCGCCGAAGCTCTTGGTCAGCCCATAGGTGGCCAGCACGACGGGCGCTCCGGCGCCGCCCGGCGCCGCCGACTGCCCGCCGGTGCGGTTCTGGGTCATGGTCATGGTCGGTGAGCCTTGGTCATGATGGGTTGGGCCTCCTGTTCGCCGAAAGCGTGCGGTCGCGACCGCGCCGCGGCCGTTCGTCAAAGTCCTTGGACCACCATACCCGGCTGGGCATAAGGTCGGCGTAAGTGACGCGCCGAGCGATGCGGCGGCGCGGGAGAGCCTTGGGGCTTCAGCGCCGTCAGGCCTCGGGGGCGACGGAAGCCGGGCTCGCCGACTCTGAGACCGGCTGGCTCTCGGGCTTCTCGACCGGCTCGACCGACAAGTGCGGCAGATGACGGTCGATCACCGCGGGCAGCCACCAGTTGCGCCGCCCGAAGAGGTGCATCAGCGAAGGCACGAGCAC
>PKYM01000362.1:1968-2706 GCA_003132645.1 Actinomycetota bacterium
AAGACGCAGATCATGATCGCCGCGGCTGCGCTGATGACTCGTCCGGTGGTCGCCTGGCCTATGGTCACCGCGCGCTCGTTGTCGCCGCCGTGCACCCACTCCTCGTGCATGCGGCTGACGAGGAAGACCTGGTAGTCCATGGACAGACCAAACAGGATGGCCAGCATGATCACCGGCAGGAAGGCTTCGATCGGGCCCGGTTTGCCCAACCCCAGCAGCGTGGCTCCCCACCCCCACTGGAAGAAGACGACAAGGACTCCGAACGCCGCGCCGGCGGCGAGCAGGTTCATGACGGCTGCCGTGGCCGGCACGAGCAGGCTGCGGAACGCCACGAGCAACAGCAGGAATCCGAGACCGACGATGACCGCGATGAACAGCGGCAGCTTGCTGCCGATGATGGCGGCGAAGTCGTCGAAGATCGCCGTGCTGCCGCCGACATAGACCCTCAGGGTGGTGCCGCGCTCGAGCGGCGGGATCACGTCGTTGCGCAGGTGGGTGATCAGCTGAGAGGTCTTCACGTCTTGCGGCGCCGTCTTCGGGAAGAGCTCGATGACCGCCACCTTCGCGCCCGGCTTGCCGGGCAGCGGAGCGACCGCGACGACGCCGTGCTGTTTGCCCAGGGCGCCTTCGACGCGCAGCAGCGCGGCCTGGTCGGCGCTCGAGCCGGTCTCCGCCACGAGCACGAGCGGCCCGTTGAAGCCCGGACCGAACCCGCCGGCGAGCATGTCGTAGGCCTTG
>PKYM01000128.1 GCA_003132645.1 Actinomycetota bacterium
CGCACCTCTTCCATCCACTTCTTGAACTTGGGGACGTTGAAGATGCACTGCGTCTGCATGAAGTCGGCGCCCGCCTCGATCTTCTTCTTGAGGCGCAGGGCGCGGAACTCGAACGGGTCGCCGAAGGGGTTCTCGGCGCAGCCGATGTAGATCTGCGGGCCGACCGTCATCTCTTCGCCGCACTGGAACTTCTTCTCGTCGCGCATGTCCTTGTACATCTTGATGAGGTTGATCGCGTCGAGGTCGTGGACGCCCTTGGCCTGGGGGTGGTTGCCGAAGCTCATGTGGTCGCCGGTCAGGCAGAGGATGTTCCTGATGCCCAGCACCGAGGCGCCGAGGATGTCGGCCTGCATGGCCAGGCGGTTGCGGTCGCGGCAGGTCATCTGCATGATCGCCTCGAGGCCGTTCTGCTGGGCCTGGATGCCCGAGGCCATGGAGCAGACGCGCACCACGGCGGTCTGGTTGTCGGTGATGTTGACGGCGTCGACGTAGCCCTTGAGGATCTTGGCCTTCTCCTCGATGACCGTACCGTCGGCGCTCTTGGGCGGGCCGCACTCGCCGGTGACCGCGAACTTGCCCTCGCTTAAGATCTTCTCGAGGTTGGAGCCTGCCTTGTACGCGGTGGCGCTCATACCGGCTTCGCCTCCTCGCGCACCATCTTGCGGGGGCCGCCGGAGCTGCTCTTGCTCCAATCCTTGGGCGGCCGGTTGACGAGCATCAGCTCTTCGCGACCCTGGGCCTTGAGACGGTCCCAGATGAGCGCCCAGGCGCAGTCGATGTCTTCCTTCTCGGGGGTCGTGACCTCGCACTTGCCGTCGTGAGAGCCGCCGCAGGGGCCGTTCATGAGGCTCTTGGAGCAGCGCACCACGGGGCAGATGCCGGCGGTCTCGTCGATCACGCAGTCGCCGCAGGCGGCGCAGCGCTCGAGCCACACGGCGTGCTCCTGCGGCATGCCCAGCATGTTGGTGTTGACGGCCGGCATGATCAGGCGCGGGGCGAACTTTTCGGCCATCGACTGGATGCCGATGCCGCAGGCCATGCTGAGCACCAGCGGGTACTCTTCGACCTTGGCGCCGATCGCGTCGAGGTACTCCCACTCGCACTGGCGGATCGCCGCCGTGTGCTCGATCTGCACGTCGCGGCCATCTTCTTTGGCTTTGATGCGCAGTTCGGCGGCCAGGATCTCGGCCTCCTTTTCTCCGCCGGTGAGGCAGACCGCGACACAGGTGTCGCAGCCGGCTACCAGCACCTTGTCGTGCCCTTCAGTCATGCCGTAGATCTCGGCGAAGGGCTTGCGTTCGGCTGTGATCATCTCGACTGTCCTTCCTCCACGAAGACCGCGGTCATGAGCCTGTGGTTGAGTCGGCGCCCGCATCGTCGGGCAAGGCGACGTCGGCCATCTGCCGACGCACGACCTCGGCCGCCGTGAAGCCCTCGCGTGGGCGTACGGGGTTGGGTCCGAGCCCGCGGATGCGTGCCGTGAACGAGCGCGCCGTCTCGGCGAACTGCGGACCCATGGCCGACGACATGTTGTACATCTCGACGCGACCGGGATCGACGCCGATCTCCTCGAGCAGCTTCTTGACGTAGCCCACCCGCTTCTTGGCCCAGAGGTTGCCCTTGAGGTAGTGGCACTCGCCCTCGAGGCAGCCCGCGGCATAGACGCCGTCGGCGCCGGCTTCGAGCGCCCTGAGCAGGTGGATCACCTCGAGCTTGCCGGTGCAGGGCAGCTTGATCATGCGGATGTTGGTGGGGTACTGCAGGCGCATGCTGCCCGCCAGGTCGGCGGCCGCATAGGCACAGTAGTGACAGGCGAAGACGATGATCTCGGGCTCGAAGCCCTCGTTTGCCGGCAGCTCGGCCTGAGGCTGGGCCTCGGCGGCCGCGCCGGCTACCTCGCTCGGCGCCGTGGCGGGCCCGGTGGGCTCGTCGGCCATCTCAGCTCACCTCCATCGTGAGCGCTTCTTCTTTGGCGAAGATCTGCGCGTCGGTGTAGTGGTGCAGGGTGATCGCCTTGGCCGGGCATTCGCTGACGCACACGCCGCAGCCCTGGCAGGCGGCCGCCTCGATCACGGCCTTCTTGGCGACGAAGTCGATGGTCGGCACCTCGTAGGGGCAGATGCGCACGCACGTAAGGCAGGCGGCGCATTTGTCCTGGTCGACCTCGGCCACCACGCCGCCGGCTTTGAGGGTCGGCTTGGCGAGGATGGCGGCGGCCCGGCCGGCGGCGGCGTAGGCCTGGCCGACCGATTCGTCGATGCTCTTCGGATAGTGGGCCCCGCCGCAGAGGAAGATGCCCTCGCTGGCGAAATCGACGGGCCGCAGCTTGACGTGCGCCTCGAGGAAGAAGCCGTCGCCCTGGAGCGGCACCTTGAGCATCTTGGAAAGCTCGGAGGCGCCGTCGTTGGGCACGGTCGGGGTGGCCAGCACGAGCAGGTCGAGCGCCAGCTCGATGTCGCGCTGCAGGTAGGGATCGGTGTAGGCGACCCTGACCGGCGTGCCGGGCTTGCCGTTGGCCGCCGTGCCGGCGCCCACGATCCGGGGCTTGGAGTCGTTGTCGTAGCGCGTGAAGATGACGCCCAGCTCGCGCGCCCTGGTGTAGTACTCCTCGAAGAGGCCGAAGGTGCGGACCTCTTTGAACCACACGTAGATCGGGCGCTCCGGGTTCTGCTCCTTCAGGCGGATGGCGTTCTTGACGCTCTGCTGGCAGCAGGTCCGCGAGCAGTAGTTGGCGCCCTCTTCGAGCGAACCGGCACAGAGGATGAAGCCCACCGCGCCGGCCTTGGCGAGGCGTTCGTCGCCGCTTGCGAACAGGTGCTCGAGATCGAGTCCGGTGACGATCTTGTCGCTCTGGCCGAGGCTGTAGAGCTCGGGACGCGCCTCCTGCGAGCCGGTGGCCACGATCACTACGCCGTGGTCGAGCGGGGTGCGGGCGCCGTCGTCGGCGGCGATCACGCTCGAGAAGTTGCCGATGAAGCCGTGGAAGTCTTCGAGGTGCGCCGCCAGATGGATCTTGACGTTGGGGTTGTCGACGACGCGCTGCTCGAGGGCGGCCACGAAGTCGGCCGGCCGCGAGCCCTTGATGGTCTGGTCGATCTCGAGCACCCGGCCGCCGAGGGTGGCGTCGCGCTCGATGAGATGGACCTCGTGGCCCATGTCGCCGAGGGCGGCGGCGGCCGTCATACCGGCCACGCCGCCGCCGACCACGACGGCGGTGTGGGTGAGCGGCACGTCGACCTTGTAGAGCGGCTCGAGCATGCGCGCCCGGGCGACCGACATGCGGATCAGGTCCTTGGCCTTGCTGGTCGCCTTCTCGGGCTGATCGCGGTGCACCCAGCTCGCCTGGTCGCGGATATTGGCCATCTCGAACAGGAACGGGTTGAGACCCGCCTCGCGCAGGGTGTCCTGGAAGATCGGCTCGTGGGTGCGGGGCGTGCAGCTTGCCACAACGACGCGGTTCAGGTCGTGCTCGGCGACCATGTCCTTGATCAGCGTGAGCGAGTCGGACGAGCAGGTGTACATCGTGTCGTTGGCATAAACCACGCCGGGCAGCTTGAGCGCGTACTCGGCGACGCCCTCGACGTCGATCACCCCGGCGATGTTCGAGCCGCAGTGGCAGACGAACACGCCGACCCGGGGCTCCACGCCGACCACGTCGCGCTCGGTCGGGTATTCCTTGTCGACGGTGAGCGTGCCGCGCGAGTCGGCGAGGCCGGCCATGACCTTGGCCGCCGCGGCCGAGGCCTGGGCGACGGAGTCGGGGATGTCCTTGGGCTCACCGAAGGGGCCCACCACGTACACGCCCTCGCGGCTCGTGTCGAGCGGCGCGTATTCGTGCAGCTCGCAGAAGCCGTGGCGGTTGAGCGCCACGCCGAGGGCGCCGGCGGCCGCCTGGGCCTTGCGCGCGGGCTCGAGGCCGGCGGAGAGCACGACCATGTCGTAGCGGTCGGTATGCAGCGTGCCGGTCTCGTCTTCCCAGGTGATGAGCAGGTCCTTGGACTCGGGGTCCTCCTTTACGTAGGAGGGCCGCGAGCGGATGAAGTTGACGCCCATGTCCTGGGCGCGCTGGTAGAAGGCGTCGAAGCCCTTGCCCTGGGCGCGCATGTCCATGAGAAAGACGTCGGGTTTGCACTCGGGCACGTGGTCGATCGTCAACATCGCCTGCTTGTTGGCGAACATGCAGCAGACGCTCGAGCAGTACTCGTGGTCCTGGTCGCGCGAGCCGACGCACTGGATGAAGGCGATCTTGCCGGGNNGCGCTCGTACTCGAGCGCCGAGAGGATGTTCGGGTAGCGGCCGTAGCCGTACTCGCTCTTGTCGCCGGGGTCGTAGAGATCGAAGCCGGTAGCCAGCACCACGGCACCGACCTCGACATCGAACTCGCGGTCCTTTTCGCCGTGCAGCAGGGCGCCCGGACCGCAGGCCCGCACGCACTCCATGCACTCCGAACAGACGGCGCAGTTGAGGCAGCGCTTGGCTTCGGCCACGGCCTGCTCGGCGCTGAAGCCGGTGTTGACCTCGTCCCAGGTGAGCTTGCGGGCGGCGCCCGGCAGGTGTGGCATGAGCAGCCGNNGCGCGGGCGCCCCGCCGACCGGCGGCGACGGCCTCGATGGCCGTCCAGGGAGCGGCGGCCGCGGCGTCGCCGCCGGCGAACACGCCCTCGCGACCGGTGGCCTGGGTCTGCTTGTCGATCACGATCTGGTTCTTGTCGACCTTGAGGCCCTTGGCACCCTTGGTGAAGTCGTCGACCATGCCCTGACCGGTGGCGAAGACCACTGTGTCACAGGCGATCTCGCTGAAGGTGTTGTCGAGGGGCACCGGCGGGCGCCAGCCGCGGGCGTCGGCCTCGCCCAGCGTGCAGGCGGTGAACTCGACCTTGGCGGCGCGGCCGTCGGGGCCGGCCACGACGGCCGTCGGCATGCACGAGCAGATGAAGCTGATCGACTCGTCGAGGCCCTCTTCGATCTCGTCGGCCGAGGCCGGCATGGTCTCGTCGTCTTCGATGCAGACGAGCTGGACCTTGTCGGCGCCCAGGCGCAGGGCTGTGCGGCCGGCGTCGAAGGCGACGTCGCCGCCGCCGATGACGACCACGTTCTTGCCCATGTCGACGGGGTTGCCGAGGGTCGCCTCGCGCAGCAGATCGACGGCTGTGAAGACGCCTTTGGCGTCGTTGCCGGGGATCGGCAGAGGACGGCCGCCCTGCAGGCCGACGCCCAGGTAGACGGCCTTGTAGCCGTCGTTCAGGAGGGAGTCGACGGTGAAGTCGGTGCCCGCCGCCTGGCCGCATTGCAGCTCGACGCCGAGCGCCAGGATGCGGTCGATGTCCTGCTGCAGGCCGGCCTTGGGCAGGCGATACTCGGGGATGCCGAAGCGCAGCATGCCGCCGGGCTCGGGTTTGGCCTCGAAGACGGTCGTCTGGTAGCCGAGCAGGGCCAGGTCGCGAGCGCAGGTCAGGCCGCTCGGGCCGGCGCCGACGATCGCCACCTTCTCGGCGAAGGTCGGCTCGATCGGCTCGGGCAGCGGCACGTTGTCTACGGCGAAGTCGCTGACGAAGCGCTTGAGGTTGGCGATGGCGATCGGCTGCTCGACCTCGCCGCGCGTGCAGTCGGTCTCGCACTTGTGCGTGCAGACGCGGCCGCAGACGGCGGGGAAGGGGTTGGGCTCGGCCGCCACGCGATAGGCGTCGGCGAAGCGCTCCTGGGCGATCAGGGCGACGTAGCCCTGGGCCGAGGTGTGCACGGCGCAGGCGCGCTTGCAGGGCGAATGGCCGTTCTTGGTGACCGCGTAGGTGTTGGGGATGGCCTGCGGGTAGAGCTTGTAGATCGCCTTGCGCTCGCTCAGCTCCTCGTTGTACTGGTCGGCCACGACCACCGGGCAGACCGGGGCGCACTCGCCGCAGCTCGTGCAGAGGTCGGGGTCGACGAAACGGGCGTGGTGGTACACCTTCGCCCTGAAGTCGCCGGGGCTGCCTTCGAGCCCGGTGAGCTCGGAGTTGGTGACGATCTCGATGTTGAGGTGGCGTCCGGCTTCGACCAGCTTCGGCGCCAGCGTGCACATCGAACAGTCGTTGGTCGGGAAGGTCTTGTCGAGCTGTGACATGTGCCCGCCGAGCGCCGGCGACTTCTCGACGAGATAGACCTTGTACCCGCCCTCGGCGAGGTCGAGTGAGCACTGGATGCCGGCGACGCCGCCACCAAGGACAAGAGCAGCACCGGTCGAGGTGGGACCATTGGGCGTGGCCATACACTCTCCTTCGCGCGATCGGCAGGCTTGGCCGTGCAGGTTTCCGCTGACAGCAACTTATTCACAGTGCGAAACTGATTGAAGTATACCGAGGCCCAGGCGCAGCGTCGACCGCAAACTCCGCCGAGCCGAGCGTGGAGGTGCGCGGATGTGAGCTGATGTGCGCGGATCTGCGCGGCGGCGGGGGCGGCGAGACGGCGGCTTCCGCCGCCGTCCCGCCGCCCCCTAGAGACTCAGGACCCAGACGGCCTGGTAGGCCACGACGGCGGCGAAGACGGCGGTCAGCGCCAGGGCGGCGATGAGCGCCGAGGGGCGCCGTCGCAGGCGCCACAGCAGCAGCACTCCGACGCTGACGATGCCGATCTTGAACACGGCCGCGGTCAGCGTGCCCTCGTGGAGGAAGTAGGCCATCACGCCGTTGGACTCGGTGGCAAAACCCGGCCACAGCGAGTACCGGGTGAGCAGCAGGTCGGCGGCGTTCAGCACCCAGAGCTCGAGCAGCAGCCAGAACAGAAGCTGCACGCCGGATACGCCGTGGCGCGCTAGCGTGAATCTCGGCGGCGCCGGTGCGCTCGGCCCCGAGGCGCTCGGGGGTGACGCGGTCTGAAGGGCGGCGTCGTCGCGTTCGAGATCGCTCATCGGGGCAGCCTCGAGATCTCGACCCACGACAGCGACCCTCTGCCGACCCACCAAGCGACCCGGTCGCCGCTGACCATCACTGACTCGACGCCCTCGGGCACGCGGGCGATCTGAAACGCCGCGCCGCCGGCCAGGCGCTGGCCCATGACGACGTCGCTGCCGCCCTCGGCGGCCGGCTGCGCCCAGACGACCGTGGCGCCGTCGAAGGCGGGTGCGACCAGGTCGCGGCCGGCTACGATCTGGCGGGCGACGAGGGTGCGCAGGTCGTAGGTGCTGATCGCCGCCGCCGCGCTCTGCTTGTCGGTCCGCAACCAGGCGAGTGTGCCGCCGGCCAGGATGGGAGTCTCGAAGATCGCCCCCGAGGTCTGGCCCGGCAGCGCGAGACCGCTCGTCGTGCCGTCGGCCGTGTCGAGCACCGTCAGGGTGAAAGGCCCCAACGGCCGGCCTTGATGTGACCAGGCGACGAGCGAACCGTCGGCCAGCAGGAACGGGCCGAGACCGCTGCCGGTGGCCAGCACGCGCCGCCGGCCGCTCGCGATGTCGCAGGCCACGACCGCGGTGGCGCTGCCCTGGCCTCTCAGCCAGTACACGGTCGAGCCAGCCACTGCCGGCGTGTCCAGATC
>PKYM01000325.1 GCA_003132645.1 Actinomycetota bacterium
CAGCCCCACGGCATCGGGCGACGACAGATCGACGCGCTCGACGCGGGCCTTCAGCCTGCTCTCGACGCCGGCCTTGCGAAAGGCCTGGGTCAGCGCCGCGGCGGCGCGACGATCCTCGCCGGGCAGGAGCTGGGCGAGCATCTCGACGACCGTCACCCGCACGCCGAGCTCGGCGAAGATCGAGGCGAACTCACAGCCGATCACCCCGCCGCCGACGATCGCCAGGCTTTCGGGCAGGCCGTCCATGGCGAGCAGCCCGTCGCTCGTGACGACCCGCGGGTCGCCGACGTCGAACAGCGGCAGCATGGTCGGTTCGGAACCGGTCGCCACGATCACGGCGTCACCGCCGACCTCGACCTCGTCGCCGTCGCCGTGGCCGTCGCGGCCCGCGGACACACGGACGGTGCGGGCAGAGACGAGGCGCCCACGGCCGGCGATCAGCTCGACCTTGCGCGCCGCGAGCAGGTGCTCGACGCCGCCGCGCAGTTGCTCGGTGACGGCCCGCCGGCGAGCGGAGAGCGCGGCCATGTCGACTTGGGGCGCGCCGGTCAGGATGCCGAAGTCGGCATTGGTGCGCGCCGCCCGCAGGCGTTCGACGGCGGCGACCATGGCCTTGGTCGGGATGCAGCCGCGGTTCAGGCAGGTGCCGCCGATCTCGCGCGACTCGACGAGCGCGACATTGGCTCCCAGTTGCGCGGCGCGCAGGGCGGCCACGTAGCCGGCCGGCCCGCCGCCCAGGATCACGATCTTCTTCGTCACGTCAGTCTCTCCTTCGGGCCACGGCGACCCGAGCCCATCGTCTCAGGCCTCCGATGGCCGGACCCGCTGCAGCGCAGCGTCGAGGTCGATCACGAATCTGCGCCAGAGCGCCGCGCCGTCGGGCGCGAGACCGCTCGCGGCGAGGCCGTCGGCGCGCCAGGGCTCGCCGGTCGCCGCTTCGACTGCCGCCACAAGCTCGGCGGGCGGCCGCCGCTCCAGGACGCTGCCATGCACGAGGTGGCGGTCGCCGTGGCGCGCCTGCGCCACCGCGACCGCCTTCGCCCCGGCCACGAGAAGATCGTGTCGCAGCGCCGAGGAGAAGCACAGCGCCGAGCGTACATAGGGTTCGTCGCGGACCGCATCGAGCCGGGCGCCGGCCTCGGTCAGGGCCGCGGCCATGGCAGCGCGCACCAGGCAGTAGGCGGCATGCGTGCCGAACGGCAGCAGGCCGGGCGGCACGGCGACGGCAAACGACCATTCGAAGCCCTCGCCGTGCAGCACCAGGCGCCCGCCGCTGGGCCGGCGCACCACGTCGATGCCGGCCGCGGCAAGCGTGGCGCGGGCCTCGAGCCCCAGGTCCTGGAACTTGCCCAGCGACACGGCCGAGGGCGACCATAGGTAGCGTCTGACCGTCAGGACGCCGACCTCGTCGAGCAGCCGCGCGTCGCAAGCCATCTGCTCCTCACCCGAGGCACGAAGGAGCGGCAGTTCGACCAGCGTGGCAGGGGTCCGCGACGGAGCCGTCGCCAAACCGGCGGCCGGCGGCGAGGCCGCCGCCACGCCGACCGTCGGGACTGGTCGCCCCGTCGCGTCGACCGTAGCGGCCCAGCGCGCCGTCATGCCGACAGTCGCGCTTGTCGCACCGTCACGTCGGACGCACCGCGGTGGGCTCGTCCTCTGAGAATCTCTGCCTGAGGACGGGATGGCGCGCCGCCAGGACCTCGTCGAGCCGCTTGACCGGCATGGTGTGGGGCGCCGTGCGCAATAGCTCGGGGTCGGTGCGAGCCTCCTCGACCACCGCCCGCAGCGCGGCCACGAAGGCGTCGAGATCGTCTTTGGACTCGGTCTCGGTCGGCTCCATCATCAGGGCCTCTTTGACGATCAGCGGGAAGTAGGTCGTCGGCGGGTGGACGCCGTAGTCGAGCAGCCGCTTGGCCACGTCGAGCGCTCGCACGCCGTACTGCCGCAGGGGCTCGGCCGAGACCACGAACTCGTGCATGACCGGCCGCTCGTAGGGCACGTCGAAGAGGTCGCGGACGCCGGCCGCGACATAGGTCGCGTTGAGCACCGCCGCGTCGCTCACCTCGCGCAGCCCGTCGGCGCCGAGGGCGCGGATGTAGGCATAGGCCCGCACCAGCACGCCGAAGTTGCCGTAGAAGGAACGCACCTTGCCGATCGACTTGGGGCGGTCGTAGTCGAGGGTGTACTGATGCACGCCGGTCTTTGTCAGCACGGGCGTCGGCAGATAGGGCTCGAGGATGTCGCGCACGACCACCGGACCGGCGCCCGGCCCGCCGCCGCCGTGGGGCGTCGAGAACGTCTTGTGGGTGTTCAGATGGACGAGATCGAAGCCCATGTCGCCGGGCCGCGAGTGGCCCAGCACGGCGTTGGAGTTGGCGCCGTCGTAGTAGAGCAGCCCGCCGNNACGCCACGGAGCGCGTCGACGTCGACGCCGCCGCGAGCGTCGCTCGGCAGCGTGACCGGCCGGTAGCCGGCCATCGCCACCGACGCCGGATTGGTGCCGTGAGCGGTGTCGGGGATGAGCACGACGTGCGGCTCGCGCCCGCGGTCTTCGTGGTAGGCGCGCGTCAGCAGCAGGCCGGTGAGCTCGCCGTGAGCGCCGGCCGCGGGCTGCAGCGTCGTGCGCGAAAGGCCGGCGATCTCGGCCAGCCAGAGGCCCAGCGTGTCCATGAGCTCCAGCGCACCCTGGACCAGGTCCTCGGGCTCGTAGGGGTGCAGGTCGCGCAGGCCCTCGAGCGCGGCCACGCGATCGTTGATCTTGGGGTTGTACTTCATCGTGCACGAACCCAGCGGATAGGGCCCGTTCTCGACGCCGTAGTCGCGCGACGAGAGCTCGGTGAAATGGCGCAGAAGGTCGATCTCGGCGATCTCGGGCAGGCGCGCCGGCCGCTCTCGCAGGGCGACCCCCGTGAACAGCTCGTCGAGAGCGATCTCGGGCACGCCGGTCGCCAGCAGGCTGTAGGCGCGCCGTCCGGCGCGCGACTTCTCGTAGATGGTCCGCACGTCAGCCAAGGTGGAGTCTCACCTCCTCGACGAAGGCGTCGATCTCGGCGCGCGTGCGGCGCTCGCTCACGGCGAGCAGCAGGACGTGGTCGAGCTCGGGCCGGAAGCGGCCCAAGCCGAGGCCGGCGAGGTAGCCGTGCTCGGCGAGCGCGGCCACCAGGGCGTCGGCCGCGACGGGCAGCCGCACGGCGAACTCACGCACCACGGGCCCGCGGGTGTAGGCCTCGACGCCCGGCAGGGCGAGCAGCCGCCCGCGCAGGTAGGCGGCGCTGCGCGCGAGTTGCAGGCCGAGGGCCGGCAGGCCCTCCTTGCCGAGCCACGACAGGTAGACCAGCCCGGCCAGGGCGTTCAGGGCGTGGTTGGAGCAGATGTTCGAGGTCGCGCTCCCGCGGCGGATGTGCTGCTCGCGGGTCTGCAGGGTGAGCACGAAGCCACGCTTGCCCTCGGCGTCGACCGTCTCGCCGACGATACGCCCGGGCATGCGCCGCGTGAGCTCCTTGCGCGCCGCGAAGAAGCCGAAGCCGGGCCCGCCGAAGTGCTGGTAGTTGCCCAGCGACTGGCCTTCGCCGACGGCGATATCGGCGCCCTCCTGGCCCGGCGAAGCCAGAATGCCGAGCGCGAGCGGGTCGGCGACCACGATCAGCAGCGCGCCCGCCTCGTGGGCTATGGCGGCGATGGCGGCCACGTCTTCGACGGCGCCGAAGAAGCTCGGCTGGCTGATCACGACGGCGGCGGTCGTGGAGTCGACGGCGGCGCGCAGCGCCGCCGCGTCGGTGTGCCCGCCGTCGTCGCTCGGAACGACCAGCGGCGCCGGGCCGAGCCCGTGGGTCTCGGT